>JAKIUJ010000290.1 GCA_021647625.1 Desulfobacula sp. | reverse complement strand
GGGTAATTTCTATGACGGCAAGCCTGAAGATTATTTTTCCGGTGACCGTACCCCTCAACAGTACCGGAATCCATGGCTTGCCCAGGCAATGGTCAATCTGAATATGATCGATACGGTCGGTCATGGAATCCATTCCATGATTCTGGCCCAGAGAAACCGTTTTTTCCCTCTCCCAGATTATGCCAAATCACTGCCGGATAAGGTTGTGCTGGAAATATTCGGCCACCTGATTGATGAAAATTACACCAAGATCCTTCTGGAACATCAGGATATGCCCTTATCAACGGTGGTTCTCCTGGACCGCGTGCAAAAAAAGCAGCCCATCACAAATACGGCTGCCGCAATGCTGCGGCGGCAAGGGCTGATAGAGGGACGTAAACCCCATTACTTTGTCTCTGCAAAAGTTGCCGCGGCAACGGATACCGATGCATCGTACACCCGGAGCAAGGGGCTTGAAAAACAAAAACTCAAGGAATTCATCCTGCAGCATCTCCGTGAATTCGGCCCTGCCCCCAGGGCCAAACTTGAGGAGTTGTTGTTCGAGATGTTACCGGCGGATCTGACGGAAAAGAAAAAAAGAAACAAGGTTAAAAATCTGCTCACGGAAATGCGGGCAAAAGACAGGACGATCAAAAGCAAAGGCAAGGGGCACGATCACAAATGGTTTTTGATCTGAATATCCAGTAATGGGCATGCGTTTAAACAGCGTTTAAAAACGGTGACTTTAAACGCTGTTTAAACGCCAATTAAATACCGGGTCAAAAGACAATATGCCTTATTCTATTGTTTTTTTATATGTTTATCTTCTGCCGAGAGCGTTTAAAAAACATGGGGTAAATTTGTAATTTGCAACTTTCAGCATCAGAAAAATATGCACCGAAAAGCAGAGAGCGGATAAGAACTGAAAATCACCATTATCGACTCGGCCAATGCAAGGTGGCCTTGATTCTTTGAGTAGCGGAACAAACGAAATGCCTGTGTTTATTATTCCGGAATGGCTCCAGCAACGCAAAATCTTTAAAACGGATTTGCCGGAAATCTTTTCTTTTTCTTCACCAGACAGGGTCGGAGAAAAGGTCGGAGAAAAACTGACCGCCAATCAGGAGAAAATTCTGCTTCAACTCAGTCAAAATGAAAATCTATCTGCCCGCGAACTTGCAGAGCTTGTTGGTATTTCCAGTCGAAAGATTGAGCAGAATATTGCCAGATTGAAAAATCTTGGCCGCTTACGACGCATCGGCCCGGCAAAGGGCGGGTATTGGGAGGTGGTGGAGTGACTGAAAACTTTGTGAATATTCAGCCATCACCTTTGGCACTTGTTCAATCACTTCGAGATATTGGATATTCAATGGAATCGGCCATTGCTGATGTGATTGACAATTCCATAACAGCAGAGGCTGAAAATATCCATGTCAGGTTTGCGTGGAATGATGGATCGCCATGGCTGGCAGTTATTGATGATGGTTATGGCATGACCCCGGCAGAACTGACTGATGCCATGAGGCTTGGAAGTAAAAATCCATTGGAAGAGCGGAGTGAAAATGATCTTGGTCGGTTCGGGCTTGGTTTCAGGTAATATCCTACACAGCTGTCCTTGTATGAGTTTTGAGTCGGAATGTGGAAGGATAGTGGTGTGAGGTTTTTTAGATCCGTCTCTATTGGTTTAAGTTCCAGCGCAGTGAATCCCTTTGGGAAAGGTGAACGCGGTTTGCGCCTGTAAGCAACACGTATCGGTGGTAAGTTGATAAGACCACGTTGCTCAAGCTTGTCGATCATGCTTCGGGCAGCAAAGGTTTTGAGTTGCCCGGAATGGGTTCTCCACCCCCAGTGGTTGCAGATATGTTTGGTTATCTTATGTCGACTCCAGTCTGGGTGGTCTTGAGTCACATTGCGTAACCAGCAAAAATCTGATGGCTGGAGAAGCCGACCTTGGCATGTGATTGCTTCATTCATGGAAATGATACTACCAGGAATGAAGCAGTTAGTCCCGTAAAAAATCAGGTTAGAAAAAAACGACCTGAACAGTTACGAATAAAATATACTTTTCCTCTCTTTCCCCAAAACGAAAAACTTGAATTTTGCTTGTTATCTCCTGATAGGTCTGATTCTGGTCACTGCAAAGTCTTCTGTTCGTGCATTCGTAGATAAGGAAATCAGAACAGTTGAGATTTCCTCGCTTTGTTTCCATGAGCGCAGCGGGAGCGGTTGTTGGTCTGTGGTCATTTTGCCAGCCTGGCCAGTGCCATGGTTATGACCGGCTGACCTCTTTCTCTGGCCAAGGCCTGGATCGGAGCCGTTGTCGGATTGTAATACAGAGAAAACAAAGAAATAAAAAAAAAGAGCCCGGTTGTCTGCTGGTAATCGGGCTCTTTTTTTTATTCAACTCCAAATCGGCATGCACGCCAATTAATGGTGACTTCTTATAATGTATCAATATGTTCAAGAACCAGCCACCTGTGAAAGACCGGATCAACGACTCTCCAGGTTGTCCTGTTGTTCTATCAGCAATTCCCGGATAAGGCTCAAACAGCGCAATAATGTTCGCTCTGGGCTCACTCACAATAAAGATCACTACTCTTGGGAATAAAAGAATGTTTAAACATTGTTGACACGAATTTCCAAAAGTGATATATTTCGGAGTATAAATAATGTTTAAACATTACTTGATGGGGTAAAATTATGCATATGGTGATAAAAAAATGGGGGAACAGCCTTGCAACCAGGATTCCAAAAGCCGTTGTTGAGTCTATTGATTTGCAACTTGACCAACAGGTTGATATTGAGGCAGTTAACGGTAAGATCGTTATAACTCCAATTAGAAAGAAAAAGGAATATAAACTTGATGATCTTCTAAGCCAATGTAAACCTGAATCAATGAAGCTTGATGACGAAGACATAGAATGGCTGAATGCCGAACCGGTAGGCAGGGAAATTTAGTAATGGCTAAGAGAAAGTATATTCCAAAACGCGGCGATGTTGTGTGGACAAATTTTACCCCTGCAGCTGGGCACGAACAAATCGGCAAAAGACCTGCTCTTGTTCTTTCTCCAACTCCTTTCAATAAAAAAATCATGTTGGCCATGGTTGCACCGATAACAAGCAGGGTTAGGGGCCATGGTTTTGAAGTGCCCCTTAATGGAAAAAAGGTTAAAGGCGTTGTGTTGTGTCAACAAGTGAAAATGATTGACTTTAAAGAAAGGGGGATCCAATTTGCCGAAAATGCACCGAAAAACGTGATCAGTGATGCACTGGCCAAAGTCAGAGCAATTGTAACAGAATAAGGGAGAATGCCCCCTTGTTTTGGGTCAACTCTGAGTGGAATATATGTTGACTTTAAAAATTAAATCTGTCCCCCCCCTTTTTTTTTTCTAAGTGGTAACTGGCGAGTAGTTTTTCAATTCAAAGATGGTCACGCTTATGTGGTCAATTATGAGGATTATCACTAATGACAATTGTCAGCGACTGCGTGAAAATGTCATATTTCGCCGGTTTTAAAATGTTGCTTTTGCCTTTGGATCAAGACGCCCCCCTATGAGGGATTAACAGTTTATAAGTTCATCAACTCGTGAGAAAACAAAGA
>JAKIUJ010000289.1 GCA_021647625.1 Desulfobacula sp. | reverse complement strand
GTCTTTTAGGGGGAAATGCTTCGGGAAAATCCACAACACTTAAAACTATTTTAGGTATTGTCCGGCCAAAGAGTGGGTCTGTTACCTTAAACAATGAAAATATAAATAAAAAGCCCACCAATTATATTATTCGAAACGGGGTTTCAATTGTTCCGGAAAACCGAAGAATATTTCCCAGAATGACGGTTCTTGAAAACCTTGAAATCGGTGCCATGTACAGAAAAGACAAGACACAGGTTAAACTTGATATTGAATACATGTTTGATCTTTTCCCCCGGCTTAAACAAAGAATCACTAGACTTGGCATGGTTCTTTCCGGCGGAGAGCAGCAGATGCTTGCCATGGCAAGGGCTCTCTTGTCAAAACCTTCCATACTTTTGATGGATGAACCCTCGATGGGGCTTTCGCCGGCTCTGGTGGACCAGCAGTTTGAAATCATAGAAGATATTAATAAAAAGGGAACAAGTATTCTCATGGTTGAACAGAATGCAAACATGGCGCTTTCCATTGCAGATCGGGGTTATGTACTTCAAACAGGAGAAATTGTCTTGTCTGACACAGCTCAAAATCTTTTAAATGACTCCAATATGCAAAAAGCATATCTAGGGGGCGAATTTTAAGGTGCAATTATGGCTAAATTAAAGATAAGTGTTAAAACAATAGATGGGTATTGCAACCAGCCAATGCTTGTTGGGGATCATTTTTTTGTGGATGGAGGTAAGATAAAAATTCCTGACGGAAAGCATATCTGCATGTGGGCACTTCAAAGCATGATGCCGATTTTTCCTGTCATGCAGCGTGGCAGCAGTGAAAAAGGGGACTGGACTGCCAGTGAATCCGGCCAGGTATTTGTCTGCCCTGATCCAAAGGGGAAAGTTCATTATAAAATTGAAAGGATAAAAGACTGATGCTGGTAATTGATCCCAATAAATGTTCCGGGTGCCGAAGATGTGAAACCCATTGTTCTTTTTATCATTCAGGAAAAACAGGTCATATGGGTGCCAGGATAAAAGTTGAAAAAATCGAAATTTCTGGAATTGATTTTCCTGTTGTCTGTCATCAATGTACGGAACATTATTGTACAAAATGTCCCCGGAAAGCCATATCCATCACAAAAAGAGGCAGTATTGAAATTTCTCCCACCCTTTGCGATCTATGCGGGGCATGTGAAATGCTATGTCCCATCGGTGCCATAGAAATCTACAATGATATTCCCTATGTCTGTGACCTTTGCGGGGGTGACCCAAGGTGTATTGAAGCCTGTGAAATGGATGCAATTTTCTTTGACCCGGAAATTAAACAAAACATTTCCTTAGCTTTATTTAAAAAGAAAACCAAAAAGATGACTCCTGCAATGAAAAGATCTGAATATGCAAAGCAGGAAAGTGCAGAAATAAGAAAAAACTGGTTAAAGGACAGGAGAAAATAATGCTGTACGGTTACGGAGGACACATATTAAGAGTAGACTTGAGTTCCGGCAGAATCTTGCGTGAAAAAACCGATCCTGCCTACATGCTTGAAGTTATTGGTGGCCGGGGCTTAAATTCCAGAAGACTTTATGATGAACTTAAACGGGATATTGATCCGCTTTCAGAAGAGAATATGCTGCTGATTGGTGTGGGACCCATTACCGGTTCTTTGTTTTCAACTTCTGCCTATATGACTATTTCAGGAAAATCTCCTTTGACGGGAATCCTTGGAGATTCAGCAGCAGGAGGATTTTTCGGAACTGAAATCAAAACAGCTGGATATGATCAGTTTATTTTTACGGGTAAATCTAAAAGTTTAAGCTATGTTTATATCTGCGATGACCATGTTGAAATCCGGGATGCAGGCCATTTAAAGGGTAAAGATATCTTCCAGACCACATCCATTATCAGAAAAGAGCTCAAGGATAACAATTTACAGGTTGCAGCCATAGGCCCTGCCGGAGAAAACCTTGTGAGATATTCCATCGTGGCCTGTAATAATTCCAGGGTTTGTGGAAGAACAGGTATGGGATGCCTGTTTGGTTCAAAAAATTTAAAGGCAATCGTCGTCAAGGGAACCGGTATGGTGTCCCACGCAGATCCTTTGAAATTCATGGAGCTTTGCAAAATTGTCGATGAAAGAATAATTACCCATCCCGAGTTTCAGGATCGTCATGACATGGGCTCCAATCTCTTGATGAAAGCCTTGAACGGACTTGGTATTCTGCCTGTAAATCATTTTCAAAAAGGAACTGCCCCCTATGTGGACAAGATTTCCGGACAGACCCTGGCCAAAAAGTATAAAACAAAAAATAAAGGCTGTTTTAACTGCAATATTAATTGTTCAAGATACTATGTCACCAAAGAGGTTGAAAGCGAAGGCCCTGAATATGAAACCCTTTGCAGTTTTTCTTCCCGTATCGGAAGCCAGGATCTTGAATTTGCCCTAAAAATGAACCAGTATCTAAACAGGATGGGGCTTGATTCTCTCAGTACCGGTGAAACCATTGGCTGGGCTATGGAATGTGTTGAAAAAGGTATTTTTGACAAAAATGATTTTGACGGCCTTGACTTTACCTGGGGCAACACGGATACCATTGAAAGAATTCTGGGACTTATCATCACCCAGGAAGGCGTGGGAGCAGATTTTGCAAAGGGTACAAGATATCTGGCTGATAAAATGGGTAAAGGCTCTGAAAAATATGCCCTCCATGTAAAAGGGCTTGATATTATCTGTGGCGACCCCCGGGGGATTAAAGCCTTTGGCCTGACCTATGCCATTGCATCCAGAGGTGCTGACCACCTGCGGGCTGAACCTTTTTTTGAGCTCACCAACCGTTTTGATGAAGCTGAGAAAAGATTTGGCACAAGGGATGCTGCAGACAGACTTTCCAATAATGGCAAGGCTGCTCTTGTTGAATACACTGAACGGCAGGCTCTTTTAACTGATTGCCTGACCATGTGCAAAAATGTAGGCTTGAGTATGGATGTGCTGGATTTTAAACTTGCTGCAGACCTTTTAATGGCAGGGACCGGTCTTAAATTCACAGAAGATGTCGTCAACAAGGCTTTAAGGAATACCATTACCAACGACAGGTTAATGAATATTGACTTCGGGATAACATCCAAAGACGATACCCTTCCCCATAGATTTACCCATGAACCATTATTGGAAGGTGATTCTAAAAACCAGGTTGTACCGGTTCATGATATGGTTAAAGAGTATTATAAAATTAAAGGCTGGGATGAAAATGGAGTACCGGTAAAGCCATGATAAATAGAATATCCGGTGGGCAGACAAGCTATGGACATATGGTTGGAATTTTAATGAATGACTCGACCATTCCAAGGATACCCGGTGATCCGGGTCATGCTGAAACCTTTTCCTTTCCTGTGACCTATGAAGTGCTTAAGGGATTTCCCTTTGAAGATCTTATTACAATTAGTAAAGACAATATTGATATCCTCATTGGACAGGCAAAGGCGCTTCAAAAAAAAGGTGTCAGCCTGATCGTTACAGACTGCGGTCTTTTTGCTCCCTTTCATTCAGACCTAAGAAAGCATCTGGATGTCCCTTTTATAGGTTCTGCCCTTGATGTAGTACCCCTGCTGCAAGGTTTTTTT
>JAKIUJ010000055.1 GCA_021647625.1 Desulfobacula sp. | reverse complement strand
AGGTTTCCCAGATCTCTTTATCAGATAGATCAAGACGGTCTGTCCTCAAGACATAACAACCATCAAATTTATTGATCTCTTTATACTTGTCACGTTTATTCCACAGGATTGCTGTGGCCTTGATATTTTTATGGGTCCCGGATTCCGGGACCACATCAATATCATAAAGCTTTGAGGCTTTCGGATATTTTTCCCGAAGTCGCCCGATCATTTCAAGAATTTTGGGGTAGGATTTGGTCCTGTTTTTCAGATTCAATCCAACATGAAAATACTGTAAACGTTCTAAGAAAATGGTTTCCTGGCGATTCCGGATTCCATAATCCTTTCCGGCTCGAGCGGTGCTATGGCATAACAGTAACGCTTCATTATCCTTTTCAAGACGCTTGACCTCAATCGGTCCGTCATCTGTCTTTCGGATGGTTTCCATTTGATCCGTATCATCCGTGGTGAAGCCCTTCTTTCCTTTGTTTACAACGATATAATGAAATTTGTTTTCTTTCAGGTATTCGACGTTTTCGCTATTGGCTATACCTGCATCCATAATAACCGTCCTGTTTTTTGCTAAAGCCGGATTTGCTTCAATCAGGGATTCTATGATCTGTTTCAGAGTCTTGGACTCCCCTTGATTGCCTGGGTATAGTTTGCTGTATTTGGGGAAGCCATGTTCATCAATAACAAGGGCCAGGGTCAAGAGCTTGCAATCCGTACGTTTTTCTTTACTTCGTCCCCTTTTGGCTTTGGGGTTTTTTGCCATTTGGCCTTCAAAATAGGTATTTGTCAAATCGAAAAAACATATTCGTTCCGGCAGAGCGAAGATCTCTTTTTCTTGCTTTGAAAGGTGTCTTTCAAGGTTATCTTTACATTCAAACAGGGTGTAGCCTGCCCGATACAGTGAGCTGAGCGAATATTTGAGTGGCTTACCCGTCAATTCCCAAATCGCTGACAGGTCTTCAACCCACTTATGAGTATGACGTTCACTGCCTGGTGATACCAAACGGCCGATGACCTGGGCTTCCAAGAGTGGCAGCAGATGTTTTGATACTCCGGATGCAAGCAGTACTTCATTGAATTTGAGTTCATTCCAGATGGAATGGCAGACATATTCGGGCCCTAAGGATCTAAGCTGGCTTGCCTGTAATGACAGAACATCAACTTGCTCGTATACCGAATTTTCCAACGGTTGCTCTGAAGATTTTTCTTTCTCAGTTGTGGGGGTTTCTGACTGCTTTGACCGAATTTTATTTGAAGCCTTTGTCGCTATCCTTTCTATCTCTGGATCGGCACTAAATAGCTCCACCTGACCCGTTAACATAGATTCAATGCAGTTTGCCAGTTCTTTGTACTGATCAGAAGGGATATCAACTGATCCGAGATTAAGGATGAGTCGCTGGCGAGGGCCCTTTTCTGTACGAATATTTTCGACAAGGTGAAGGTATTCGTAGACCTTGCTGGAGTTCTTGTTCGATTTATTTACTTTTTTAATATACATAGAAAAAATAAATATCAGATTAAAACCAAAAAATCAACAATAAAATTAATCTATGGGTCACTACATTGAGGATTTCAAAACTCAATTCTAATAATTACAGCAACTTACAGCGTGTGATGGATAGTTTTTTGCAAATTTTAGCTTCGCTAAGTAAAAAAATGACGAACTTGGGTTATGAGGAAACGCCCTATGATTGAAGACAGACGTAAATTTGAAGCCCAGATGCCAAATGACATATGGCAAAGCGATGTAATGCATGGCCCCAGGCTTTTTATTGGCGGTAAAAACAGAAAAACATATTTAATAGCGTTCATAGATGATCATTCCAGATTGATCGTCCATGGCTGTTTTTATACTTCGGAAACAACAAAAGTATTTATGGGTGCATTGGAACAGGCTCTGTTAAAAAGGGGGTTGCCACGTAAAATATTCGTCGATAATGGGAGCGCTTTTAGATCCAGGCAGCTAATGCATACAACCGCATCTTTAGGCATTGCCCTAATCCATGCAAAACCTTTTAAACCAGAATCGAAAGGCAAAATTGAGAGGGTTTTTAGAACCATCCGGTCTCAATTTTTACCGGGTTTTACCGGTAATACTCTGGAGGATATAAACCAATCCTTTGAAAGATGGCTGACCGATGAGTACCACTGCAGGAAGCATTCATCCACGGGACAGTCTCCGATCAGCCGGTTTGTTGATAATATTGAATGTATAAGGTCGGCACCACAAAATTTAAAGGATCACTTTAGAAAAGTAGCCAGACGAAGGGTAAACAAAGACAGGTCGGTTGTGCTTGACAGAATCATGTATGAAGCCCCAGTTAGGCTGATCGGCAAACAGGTGGAGTTGCTTTATCATGAGGATCAGCGAGAATCCGTTGAGATCAGATATAAACAAAAGTCCTATGGCATGCTGATTCAGATAGATATTCATGTCAACTGCCGGGTAAAGCGGGACAAAAACAATAATATCGCTATTTCTTCAAAAGGATTAGCACCTCAAAGCGGCCAAATATGGGAGGTATCATGAGTTATCGTGCCTTTTTTGAATTTATGCAGGAACCATTTAGTTCTGATATATCCCACAAACAGATATTGATTATTCCTTCTTTAATCGGTGTTGAAGAACGTATCCACTATGCCGTCCGCCTGGGAGCTGTTGCTCTGATCACAGGAGAGATCGGTTCCGGGAAATCAACCGCATTGAGATATGTAACGGGAAATTTTCATCCTTCAGAGTACAAAATCATTTTTGTAACGGCTTCTGCAGGTTCCATACTGGAACTGTATCGCCAGATACTCAGTGAACTAGGGATAGATGTGGGCAGTACATCAAGAGCCGTCATGATCCGAAAAATTAAGCACGAGGTACTGGAGCATGTTCATGGTAAAAAAATGAAAGTCGTGCTGATCATCGATGAAGCCTCATTGTTCCAGCTGGGTGTGTTTGCTGAACTTCATACTTTGATCCAGTTTGAAAGCGACTCCAAACCCTTTTTGCCTTTAGTCCTTGCAGGACAGACTAACCTTATTGATAACCTTACATACAGAAATTCAATGCCGTTAGCATCGCGGGTCGTGGGCAAATGCCATCTTCAGGGTGTAGATAAAAAAGGTATGGAGGAATATATAACACATCATCTGTCCATAGCAGGTGTTAATCGTAATATTTTTGAAAATGCGGCTATTACAGCTGGAAACAGCGGCTTAAAAACCAGCCAAAATCAACGTTAAAAAATCAGCCACCCTTACAAATGGATATACCTGTCCGGCATTGGTCTCAACCAAAGTTAATAATTTCCCTGGTGGCATCTGAAGCTGCCTGTGTTTTTAATCAGTAGCTATTGATTTTTTCTATATATCGCTCCCATGATAAAGGCATCATAACTGATGGTAAAACCAATCAACAACTGTTTTCAGTCATAGTGTTTCTAACAAAATATTTTTCTAATCGGCCCCCGATAATTAAGGCTGATATTAGCTTTTTTTATACTCGGAGCTGATAGTTTGAAGAATAAATTTGTGTACTATACTCAGCAGAAGGTATTCGCTTTATCACATATTATGGTGCCCTGTGATTTTATTTTTGCTTATATTTAAAACCTGCTTTCTCCAGAATATATTCTAACACTATACCCACTTCTCCTTGTTTCTTTAATTCATCAAGCATCCATTTTTGTATTCTGGCATTCACATGAACACGTTTTAAATGTGATGGTAATCTGGGTTTTGGTTTTCCTCTGTATCCGCCACGCATCTAATCCTCCAAAAGCCTTGCTGCTTATTTATTATAGACAATTGTAGTACGCTTATCAAAAAAATAAGGTTATTTTGACCTAAAAACATGGCCTTTCGATATTATGGTCTTTTCCGATAGCTTGGTCCTTCCAAAATCAGGATCTCAGAGTTATAAACAAGTCGGTCAGCTATTGCGGTGGCAACTGTTGTTCCATCAAAAATATCGCCCCATTTGGCAAAGGGCAGATTTGTTGTGATGATGGTAGATTTCTTTTCATGCCTGGCACTGATGACCTGGAAAAATAAGTTTGATCCTTGCCTTCCCAGCGGCAGGTAGCCAATTTCGTCACACAAAAGGATATCTTGTGATTGATAAAATTTTAACTTTTTTATTAAGGTGTGGTCTGTTTGTGCCGCTACAAGCTGATTAATCATATCCATGGCTGTGGTAAAAAGAGTTTTAATTCCCGCCTGGGTGGCGGCATAGGCGATGCATTTGGACAAAAATGTCTTGCCTGTCCCTGGATTGCCGATCATGATGATATCTTTTTTGTTCTGAACAAATCCAAGGTCAATTAAGTTTAATATTCGATTATTTTCTCTTTTTCTGGATTTATGATGGGAAAAGTCAAATTGATCAATGGTTGTTTTTTTTCCAGTTTGGATTGTTTGAACCTTAAAGCGACTCTGGCTTTCTCTCTGCATGCAAGTTCTATTTCCAATAAACGGTCAATGGTCTGAAGAGCAGATAGATTTTTTTGTATACCCTGATCTATAACATCCGCCAGGTTCAGTGCACAGTTTTTTAACCGAAGGGCTGTGAATTTATCAATTACATCGTCCATTTTTTCTCCTTTGTATGGCAATGGCATCATATTCAGCAAGGTTGGGCTCGGCAGCCGGATCTTGTTAAGTTCATCGTTTTTTAATGCTACGGGTTGATTTTGTGTGATCGGCGTCATTTCTTGATAGACAATATTTTGGACGTAAGAAAAACCATATAGTTTGTGTTTCAACGCTTTTCTCAAGGCATATATTATGGAAGATGTACCATAATTATCGTTCAGTACCAAAAGACGATCCACTGTTTTTTTCAATGGTTGTGATGCATCTGCAAGCCAGTCCAAAGCAGTAAACACTTTTCGGGTTTTTCTATCCTTGGATGTATAAATCACTTTGGCAACACCATCATCAGATTCAATCCGGTCACCAATATAAACATTAAAAGGACACGCTAAAGCTTTGGTCTGGTGGGACTTTCTTAACCTCTAATGCCAGAGGAAGGCGAGTATTTCACCTGATCACCCACTGGATAATATTATCGAATTTCTAAGACCCTATGTCTTATTCCATCGATCTGGATTTAGCTCGGCACGAGCATGTTGATTGTTGGAAATAGGTAAACTGTCCCCGGAATTGCGCATGCCAACCCCGGCGGCTGATTTTTCCTTATTCCCATGCCGAGTCGGGTAATTATTTCAACAGTTGGAATTGTTTAATACTTTTTTTACAAAAACAAGTTTCTGTTTTTTTTTGTTTCTATTGACAAGAACATCCCGCTTGTGTATTTTACCCGAACTCGAAAAAAATTATTATTAATATTTAGCAGCAACTATTTTACGAAAAATAAATTTAACCCAGAATATTTTGCTTATCGGATAGTTACATATTATTAAAACTTGATCGGAGAACTATTATGGATGTTCAAAAAGGCATTATCGAGGAGTTTAAAAAAAATTATTCAAAACTTTCTCTCAATAACCTTGACAACAAAGGGTTAGGACGTTGGGATGAAGAATACTATCTTTTTGGCCTTTATCACCCATTACGTGCGATGCTTTCTGATAAGTGCTTTAGCTTTTTCAATGCCTTGAGCTTGACGCTGCCTGCGTTGCTCATAATCACGCCGGGCAATAGCTGCAAGCATGTCCAGAAGCATATCGTTGATTGCACTGAACATGCGAGCGTCGAATTCGACTTGCTGAGGTGTTAGATGTTGCCAGGTTGTAGGGACATTTACCGCAACAACACGGACCTCACGTTCACGGATCAGTTTTTTAAACTTTTCCCAATCAATTCCTATCAGACGTGACAAGCGATCCACATCTTCGATCAGCAATATGTCATGCGGCCTGCTGTCGGAAAGCAACCGGAATAGTTCAGGACGATCCAAGCGTGCTCCAGATTCATTTTCTACATAATAGTTACAGATACTGAAGCCTCTTTCATGTGCAAACTGATCTAAGGTACTTCGAGCACGTTGAGCGTCTTGCTCGTCACTCGATGCACGCAGGTAGGCTCGGATAAAGAAAGATTTCGGTACTATTTGGGTCATTTTAGTAAACCAGTCTGTTTTAAGTCCGTTAATGTTTTATAGAGTACCAGATTTTACCAGTTTAACAAGGGAATACTCTAATCGAACTTGACATGAAGAAATATTGTGTTAAACTAAGTCTATAAGACTAAGTTTAACGGAGGTATCATTATGCAGACATATAATATTCACGAGGCAAAAACCCATTTATCCCGACTGATAGAAAAAGCATTCAAGGGAGAACCGTTCGTCATTGCCAAGGCTGGTAAACCAATGGTCAAGGTTATTCCACTCGATGCACCAGAACCTTCACAGATGAAGCGATTTGGTTTTATGGCTGGACAAATCATCATACCAGATGACTTCGATCGAATGGCCGATACAGAGATCGTAAATATGTTTGAAGGGGACTCATGAAGCTTTTAGTGGACACCCACCTGCTGCTATGGGCGGCACAGGGTATTGAACATTTACCCCTGGATGCGCAGACTCTTATGAGCGAACCTGAAAACGAATTATTCTTCAGTGTGGCCAGTCTATGGGAAATTGTCATCAAATGTGGCTTGGGTCGAGAAGATTTCAAGGTCGATCCACAAGTCTTTCGGCGTAGTATGTTGGACAATGGCTATCATGAATTGCCCATTCTCAGTGGGCATGTTGTCGCAGTCGGCACTTTGCCCACTATCCATAAAGACCCATTCGATCGTTTACTTGTCGCACAGGCCATCGTTGAAGGTATTATGTTATTGACGGCTGACAAACAAGTGGCCAAATACTTAGGGCCAGTGAAACACGTCTAATAATGGCATGGAAAAACAAACTCCTGACAATCCTATCGGAAGCAGAACAGTATGCTCTATACGGCTTGCCAGACTTTGATGATACTCAGCAGTTGGAATATCTTGCACTAACTGAATCCGAACTGGCATTGGCTGTTAGCCGCCCCGGATTCCATGCTCAGGCCTATTGTATCTTGTAGATTGGTTACTTCAAAGCCAAGCATGCATTCTTCCGATTTAACTGGAATGATGTCGAGGAAGATTTTGCCTTTGTTCTGAGCCGTTATTTTAATGACGAATCGTTTGAATGTCGTGTGATCACCAAGCATGAGCATTATACCCAGTGCGGACATATCGCCAAGCTGTTCGGCTACCGATTGTGGTCATCCGATTTTCTGGCACAACTTGCTCAACAGGCCATACAGATCGTCCAGCGTGATGTTACACCTGGCTTTGTGGCCACAGAACTGATTGTCTGGCTCAACGAACATAAGATTATTCGACCAGGTTATACCACACTTCAAAATTTGATTAGCGAAACATTGTCCACTGAACGCCGGCGTATTGGAGATATACTTGCAGCAGTCCTTGATGAAAATGATAGGGCTGAACTTAAGCACTAAACAACCACCGGCTTAAAGCCGGTGGGTTTCAACTCGCGGACTAAAAGTCCAGCAATACCGGCTCAGGCCAGTGGATTCATTCAATATCAAACTGATCATTGGGGTCTTTCTCGAAATGATGCTCAAGGTACTCTTGGATCATATCTTTTGTCAGTTCTCCTGATGTCACACAAAAATAACCTCGCGCCCAAAAGTGTTTACCCCAATACCGTTTTTTTACATGTGGAAATTCTTCGAATATTTTTTGAGATACCCTTCCTTTAACCCTACGCATAATATCTGAGGGTGTAATATTCGGTGGAGCCGAAACTAAAACATGGACATGATCTTTGCTAACAACTCCTCTCAAAATCCGTATTTCGAAACGTTCACATGTTTGTCGAACAAGCTCTCTCACACGAAGCGCAATATCTCCCTGTAACATATGATATCGATATTTGGTTACCCAAACGAAATGATATTCTATTTTATACTTTGTATGGCTTCCTCGTCGATATTTCATCAACAACAGGGGTCACTGGTGCATCGAGAACACTTGCCATTATGTGATTGACTGGAATTATAACGAAGATCGTAGTCGTATACGTACAGGGCATGGCCCTGAAAATATATCTCGGATCAGGAGATTTGCCGTTGGAATCCTCAAACAGAAAAAGGTTTACAGTGTTGCCCAAAAAATGCGCCGATTGAATAAAAACATGCGGGCTGTCTTTGATTATTTAAAAATGACTCGGAACAGCTGCCACTCATAGGATGTTTGCTCTTAGCATAAATTTACCGTGCCTCTCCCATTACTCTTATTGACAACTCGTTATCAACTGGTTTTGCTTGGTTTGTCTGCAATATAATTTGGTAGAATTTTAAAGCAACCCTCAGATGGAGCTGCCGACGGGTGAATTTTCTGTAAAACACTATTTAGGCGCGAATATTATGATCAGAGATTTGGCTACACCATCAACACCGCGGAGTGCATGGGGAATGCTGGAATCAAAATAGAGACTGTCGCCTTTTTCAAGGACATGGGTCTGTTCCGCGCTTCTAAACTCGACCTTACCCGACATAACAAAGTGAAATTCTTCACCCTTGTGGTCATTGTAGAGTAGATCTTTTTCACCTCTGGGTTCAATATCCACAAGAAAAGGTTCCATCTGCTTTCCCACCATGGGATATGCCAGAGATTCCCATCTATAGCCCACCTTGGATTCATTTTTATGATGAAATAGTTTTTTCACGCCATAACGTTCACTCTTTCTCACAACAACGATCCGATCACCCATCTCATGATCCCGGAAAAAATGACTGATTTTAACCCCCAAAGCCGTTGATATTTTAATCAATGTGGCAATGGGCGGGGCTGCGATATTATTTTCTATCTGGGAAAGCAATGGCTTTGATAATCCTGCTATATCTGATACTTCCTGGAGAGTCAATGCTCGATGCTTTCTGAGATTTCTGATTTTATTGCCCAGGTTGAGCGCTGCAACTTCCTCTTTTACTTTATTTTCCATTTGAGGCGACATGGTTTTGTTCTCTTACTCCTTAAATCAAATTTATTTTTTAAAAATATTAAAAAAATACGAAAAAAGTTTAGCACGGTGGAACTTCCATATCAAGACAATAAAATGTCTTTTGTATACGAAATAATAATTATCCAGATTAGGTGGATGGTTTGTTTATTGTTACAAATTTGCTGGAAGCTACTATTCTTTTAGACAATGCAAGGATTTTAGCCTGGAAACTCTTCATTTCATCCGCCTTGACCGGATTAGCTGAGGGTGCCTTATTATTTAAAGGATCTATATGTTTTCCGTTTTTAGCCATGCGAAAACAAAGGTGCGGCCCTGTGGTGTATCCGGTCATCCCAACATATCCAATCACCTGCCCCTGGATCACTTTTTTATTTTTCTTTGTACTGCGTGCAAATTTGGATAAATGAAAATATCTTGTGGTGTATCCATTAAAATGACGGATATTTATAAAGTTACCCGTTCCTTTGCCATACCCGACCTTTGTAATGATACCATCCCCAACTGTTTTAATGGGTGTGCCTTTGGCGGCCGCATAATCCACACCATTATGAGGCTTATATTTTTTTAAGATGGGGTGTAGCCTTTTTTTTGTAAATTTAGATGAAATTCTTGAAAATGCCAATGGAGCTTTCAAAAAGGCCTTTTGAAGAGATCCTCCTTCTTCATCATAATAACCGGAAACGCCTCTGTTATCTGTATGTAAAAAAGCTTTATACACATTTCCTTTATTGGTAAAAAAGGCCGCTTTTATCTTTCCATATCCACGAAGCTTACCTTCACGATACCGTTTTTCTACAAGAACCCTGAATTTATCTCCCGGTTGGATATCCCGGATAAAATCAATATCCCAGGCAAAAATATCAGCCAACCTGTTGGCTAATTGATTTTTTTCGCCCATTTTTATTATAGTGCTGTTCAGACTATAGTTAATGGTTGCTGATACCAATTCAAGATTAACATCATAATAGATAGGCAATTTATTAACTGAAAAACCGGTTTCTTCATTTTGAATGACCAGTCGATCTTCTGAATCTATTTCATATTCAAATTCGATCAACCGATCTTGTTCCAGCATTATCCTGTAGGGTTGACCTTTTCTGATGCGGCTTAAGGGATATGTTTTTTTACACATATTACTGATCTGATAGATCGTTTTTAACGGAAGATATTTGTTGAGCAATAAAGAGGCAGTATCCCCATTTTTTACAACTCCTCTTACAATTTGAATCCGGGACTCTGGAAATGATTCTTCTTGTATATTGGATGCAAAAGCATTGGAAAAAACAAAACAATTACCAATAAAGAAAACCAAAAACCATTTTTTTAGCATAATCTATTCCCAAATATGTCTTAAATTCAACCAAATTTTCTGGCACAATATATAATCGAACGACTTTAGTAAAGATATTAATCAACTTTTATGCCAGACCGGCAATAGTGGGAAATTTAATATGAAAAGACTATGGGCCCACTCAAAAACTAATTACCAATTTTGTGCGTTGATTCGCCTGGCCGATAAGGCGTAGAAACTAAGGCAGATCAAGAGGTGTGGTGTTTTCACAACGCAATCAGACGGGATAAATCAGCTCTCAAAATGTAAAGTTATTTTTAAGTGAGCCCTATGGATGGGGGGAGGTTTGATTTTAACCAATCGCTGATTTATATAAACCAAACAGTTAAATAAAACATGTTTGGTTTATATTTAACAAACATGTTAAATATAAACACTGTTTTCTATCTAGTGTTTGAACGAAAACCCACCCATCTGCTTTGTTGCTGCAAAATCCTGAAATCCTCATATACAGTAGTCTCCGGTTTCAGCATTTCTTGCGCCTTGTATATGGGCAACTTTTCGTCCAAACACGAGTTTTCGGTCAGCCACTATCTAATAAAAAAAGGGTCGAAATATGAAATATTCCGACCCTTTTTTTCGTTTTTTTCTATTTTTCTTCTTTTCCGGCATCCGCCATCATCTTAAGCATGGTAAATTTGTCACTTACCTCGCCTTCAATTTTTGACCTTAACCGTTTTGATTCATCCGGATTGCTCTTTTCAAGTGCTGCAAAACGGGTTTCCCCGCTCAAGAATTTCTGGAGAGTACCGTCCGGTGCTTTTGAATCCAGAACAAAGGGATTCTTACCGTCTGCGATTAATTCAGGGTTAAATCTGTAGAGCGGCCAGTAACCCGACTCAACAGCAAGCTTGCCTTCCAGCTGAGATTTGCCCATCCCTTTTCTTATGCCCTGATTAATACATGGAGCATAGCATATAATCAATGATGGTCCGGGATATTTTTCTGCTTCAAGTATCGCCTTCATTGTCTGGTTCTTATTTGCTCCCATGGAAATGGATGCCACATAAACATATCCATAACTCATGATCATCCGCCCCAGATCTTTTTTACCGATTTTCTTACCGGATGCTGCATATTTAGCAATTGCACCGGTTGGTGTGGCTTTGGATGACTGACCACCCGTGTTGGAGTAAACTTCCGTATCCATCACCAGGATATTAATATCTTCTCCAGACGCAAGAACATGGTCAAGACCGCCAAATCCAATATCATATGCCCAGCCGTCACCACCAAAAATCCAATGGGATTTTTTAATAAATATATCATTTTCACCGTAGATTTCTTGTAAGAGACTGTCTGATTCATCTTTTAACAACGTTTTTAAAGCAACACCATATTCTTTGGACTTGACTGTATCATCTTTTCCTTCAATCCAGCCTTTTAAAGCATCTTTAATCTCTGACGAAACATCAGTCTCAAGAGCCTGTTCCATTTTTGATGTCAAAGTTTGTTTACGGGTATTTGTGGCAAGCATCATACCATATCCAAACTCGGCTGCATCTTCAAACAAAGAACTTGCCCATGCCGGACCTTCTCCGTCTGCATTGGTGCAATAGGGTGTAGATGGTGCAGAGCCCCCCCAGATAGAAGAACATCCTGTGGCGTTGGCAATGGTCATTCTTTCACCAAATAACTGGGTAATCACTTTTACATAGGGTGTTTCTCCACAACCTGCACAAGCCCCTGAGAACTCAAGCAATGGCTGGAACAATTGACTGCCTTTTACGGTCTCTCTCTTTAAAATATCCGTTTTAAATGGAATCGTTGTGGAAAATTTATGATTCTCCTGCTGGCCTTCAACCTGGCTGGCAAGGGATTTCATTTCAAGGGCCACTGTTTTTGCAGGGCAGATGTCTGCACAATTACCGCAGCCCTGGCAATCTAAAGGATTCACCTGAATTCTAAATTTGTATTCCTCCATGCCTTTGCCTTTGCCTTCCAATGTGACAAAGGATTCCGGTGCACTTTTTAGTTCATCATCTGTGGTCACAATGGGAATAATGGCAGCATGTGGACAAACAAAGGCACACTGGTTGCACTGGATACAGTTTTCAGGAATCCATTCCGGGACATCAATGGCAACACCACGTTTTTCATATTGTGCTGTGCCCTGTTCAAATACACCGTCTTTTGCAAACACACTGACAGGAAGCGCATCACCCCTTTGGGCATTGATTTCACGCATCACCTGATCAACAAAGGGAGTTGCTTTTTCAAAACAGGTTTCAACGGCAACACCATCTTTCCAGGATTCAGGTACATCAATTTTATTTAAGTTATCAAGGGTTTTATCTACCGCTTCAATATTCATATTAACGATATGTTCGCCCTTTTTACCAAATTTGGCCTGGATATCATCTTTTAACAGATTAATGGCTTTATCAACGGGAAGAACATTGGCCAGATTAAAAAAGCAGGTCTGCATAATCATGTTGATTCTGCCGCCAAGTCCGACTTCGCCGGCAATTTTTACAGCATCAATATTGTAAAATTTGATTTTTTTATCATAAATAATTTTTCTGACATCCCCTGGAATGTTTTTTTCCATCTCTTTAACAGACCATGGGGAGTTCAACAGGAATGTACCCTTATCCTTAATACCTGTGAGCACATCATAAAGCTCAACATAATTGGATTTATGAACGGCTACAAAATCGGAATTATCTATGAGATAAGTCGACTTTATGGGTACATCACCAAATCTTAAATGGGATACGGTCAAGCCGCCTGATTTTTTAGAATCATAGGCAAAATATCCCTGGGCATATTTATCGGTGTTATCTCCGATAATGGCTATGGCACTCTGATTTGCACCAACAGTTCCATCAGCGCCAAGACCCCAGAATTTAGCAGCAATGGTGCCTTTAGGAGCCGGATGAAATCCCGTCCCTACATCAAGGGATGTATGGGTGACATCATCTATAATACCAACCGTAAAATGATTTTTAGGGCTGACAGACTTCATATTGTCGTACACCGCTTTGATCATGTTTGGGTTGAATTCTTTGGAAGAAAGACCATAGCGCCCACCCACAATTTTCGGACTTTCGCCATGTTCCATGAACGCTGTGCAAACATCTGTATAAAGCGGATCACCAAGGGCACCCGGTTCTTTTGTTCTGTCAAGCACAGCAAGCGTTTCAACGGTTGCAGGAATGGCCTGTAAAAAACTTTGGGCATCAAATGGTCTGTAAAGACGAGCTTTTACAAGACCCAGTCTTTCACCCTGGGCATTGAGTTTGGTAATGGACTCTTCAATAGCTTCACAACCTGAACCCATGGCCACAATCACTCTGTCCGCTTCAGGATCACCCACATAATCAAAAAGATTATATTCGCGGCCCGTTATATCGCTCACCTTTTTCATACATTCTTTAACAATGGCCGGAATTTTTAAGTAATATGTATTGGCCGCTTCTCTTCCTTGAAAATATATATCCGGATTCTGGGCGGTTCCTCTTGTATCCGGATGTTCAGGGTTAATTGCACGGCTTTTAAATTCTTTATACGCATCAAAATTAAATAAGGATGCCATATCTTCGTATTCTATCATTTCAATTTTCTGAATTTCATGGGATGTTCTGAATCCATCATAGAAATGCAGAAAAGGAACACGGCCTTCCATGGTTGCCAAGTGAGCCACAAGGGCCAAATCCTGAGCTTCCTGTACAGAATTGGAGGCCAGCATGGCAAAACCTGTCTGACGGGCAGCCATAACATCCTGATGATCGCCGAAAATAGAAAGTGCGTGGGCGGAAATGGATCGGGCCGTTACATGAAATACAGTAGGGAGAAGCTCACCGGCTATCTTAAACATATTAGGAAGCTTAAGCAGCAATCCCTGGGATGCGGTAAAGGTTGACGTAAGTGCGCCCGC
This sequence comes from Desulfobacula sp., assembly GCA_021647625.1. Lineage (GTDB taxonomy): Bacteria > Desulfobacterota > Desulfobacteria > Desulfobacterales > Desulfobacteraceae > Desulfobacula. Next base: position 7,857 of record JAKIUJ010000055.1, on the reverse strand, counting down.
TGCAAGAGAGCCATGAACTGCGCCGGCAGCCCCTGCTTCTGACTGCATCTGTTTAATATTGAGTACTTGGCCGAAAATATTCTTTCTACCTTTAGAAGCCCAGTTATCAGCTATTTCACCTAAAGGACTTGAAGGTGTAATCGGATAGATAGCAGCAACCTCACTCATGGCATAAGCCACATGTGTTGCTGCAGTATTTCCATCAATGGTCTGCATTCTTTTTTTCATAAATTTTCACCTCATGATATATATTTTAAAGATATTTTTAATCCCAATATAACCTGTAAGTCATACTATAACTTATTAAATATGTAAATAATTAAAGAAAATCGATAGTTAAATGGAATTTAGATGTGCTTATCAACTATTTCTCCATTAAGGTGAGGTTTGTATGGGATAACTATTTTTTGACCAATCTTTGATTCCGCCGGTCATATTATAGAGATGTATAAACCCCTTTTTTAACAAAATTTTTGATGCGGTAACCGAGCGGCTTCCAGACCGGCAATAGATGAGAATTTTACTTTTTTTATAGGTTTTTATTTTTATGTAGTCAGTATTTAATACCTGCACCGGTATTAATACGGAATTTTTTATATGACCCTTGGCATATTCTCCTTTTGTTCTGACATCTAAAATCAAAATATCTTCATCTTGTATCAACTCAAAAGCCTGTTTTGCATTTATATTTTTATAGGTATTGTTTTGTGTAGCATTACTACATCCTGTGGTAAAAAAAAATACAAATACAGACAAGACCAGAACTTCTAAAAATAAAACAACTGTGTTTATTGGTTTCATACACTTCAAAGTAAAGCAGAACAATAGTGTGTCAAGACCATAATATCCTATCTTTAATTTCTGTTCATTTTAATTTTTTTATGATAAAACAGCCACAGAAAAAATGATTTTTTTTTAATAAAAATAAATATTTATAATCTAATTTTCACAAGGAAAAACTTATGGGATTAATCTCTTCAACACATGCCATCAGCCGATATCATGTTGAAGGAAATATAGAGGGCTCAATATTGGAAGAAGTGCGAGATGCATTGATTAAAAATGCCATTCCTAAAATTGAGAGTGAATATGATGAAATTTCTGCCGGGTGGGTTCCGGTTGAAAGTCCATATAACCCCGATTTTGAAAAATTTCCCTTTCAGTTTGGTACAACTTTTCTATTTTCATTAAGAATTGATAAAAAATCTATTCCGGCCAAGCTGGTTCAAAAACATATCGCCATTGAAATTGAAAAAAAGAAAGAAAATTCCGGACGGGATTTTCTTTCAAAAAATGAAAAATCAGAAATTAAAGAGATGGTAATGGACGTTTTGATGCACAAAATGCCTTCCATTCCCAATATTTATGATGTCCTCTGGCAGTATGAAGAACAAAATTTATATTTATTCACCACCCAGAAGGCTGCTAATGAATTTTTTGAAACCATTTTTTTAAAATCGTTTAAATTAAAACCCATACGGCTTTTTCCATATACCATTGTTGAAAAAAAATCCAAATTCACAGCCACACAAAAAGATCGGTTGTTGACTTTAACGCCATTTAAATATTTGAGGTAACCTATGCTTGATATTGCAAGTGCATATAATAAATATAAATTTCTTGGAAATGACTTTTTAACCTGGATCTGGTTTTTAATTGAAAAAAATCAAAGTATTTCCGATTTAATAAATGCAAGTGAAACAATTACATTGGAAATTGGTAACTCTATTGTTCTTGAAAATAAATTAGGTGACAAATCAAAGGAAAATATTTCTATAAAAGGGGATCAGGCAGGTCTTGAAGAAGGTACTACGGCACTTAGAAAAGGTGCCCATGTCACACAGATAAATCTTTTATGTAAAATAAATGAAGATGAATATAAATTTACCATAAAAGGCGAAAGCCTGAATATAACCGGACTTAAAACACCAAAAACAAATTTATCTAAAAATGAAGATGAAATGGAAGGGTTGGTTCTGGAAAAATCTTTTTTTTGTTTTAAGATTTTCGAAGTTATTGACACTTTGTTTTTAAAATATCTTGAAAAAAGAACATCAGATGAGTGGAATACTAAAGAATTACAGGATATTAGGAACTGGATAGAGTCTGTTTAAAAAAATGTTTAAAACTTTAGTGTTTTGAACACCCTTTAAAACAAGTACTAAAAAAAAGGTTTTGTTAAATGGTTTTGAACCATGTTTTAAACGGAATACTAATAAAATTCTGAAATAAGATCAGAACCTTAAATAGTTATGAACATATGAACAGGCCTTATTAATATTATTACTTTATTTAAAGAATATACTTAATAAAACAACAAATATTTATTAATTGATAAAAGCAATAAATTGATATAAATATTTATAGATGTACAATTTTAATATAAGGAACATAGATGAAATTTTCGTTTAATAAAAAAGAAATAGTAGATGTTCTTTCAAAAATTCAAGGGTTAACCGGTAGAAAAACAAATCTAACCATTACCTCTGATATTCTTATTAAAGCTATGGACTCTTCAATTACAATAACTGCCAATGATCTTGAAACTGTTTTTTTTGGATCATTTGAAGCAGAGGTGGAAACGGAGGGTGTGCTGTCTATTAATTCTAAAAAATTTTTCGAGATCATCAGGGAATATCCTGAAACTCAAATCCTGGTCAATGAAGTTGAAAACAGGTGGGTTGAAATAGGAAAAGGAGACAGTGTTTATCATATAGTATCCTCTGATTATGAAAATTTTCCTGAAACCCCTGTAATAGAAAATATCGATTTTATTGAAATCGGTTCCAAAGATCTTAAAAAAATGGTGGATGTATCATCTATTGTTAATTTTTCCGGAGAAGAAAAAAGAATTTATGTTTTGGGATCTTTGATTGAAAAAATTAAAAGTGATGATGGCGATAAATTAAGAATTGTCTCAACTGACTCAAGACGTCTTAATTGTTTTGATGCCCCTTTTAAAGGAGACCTTGAGCTGCCGAATGAAAGTATTATTATTCCTAAAAAAGGACTATCTGAATTAAGCAAGTTTATTGACAGCACAAAAGAAACCATTCAAGTCGGAATCAAAGAAAATTATTTTATTTTCAAAACAGAACATGAATCTATAATGATTAAACTTCTTGAGGGAGAATACCCTGATTATAAACCGGTCATTAATTACCATGACATGACACCTATTGAGATGGACAAAACAATGTTCACCACTCTAATGAAAAGGGTCTCTATTTTAACTTCGGATGATTATAAAAGTGTGGTGTTAAATTTTATAGAGAATGAACTGGTGGTCACTATAACCAACCCTGAAATTGGTGAATCAACAGAAAAAATAATGATCTCTTATACGGATGAAGAGATTAAAAGTGCTTTTAATCCGAAATATTTTATAGATGCCTTAAATGTTTTTGATGACGATATTGTTATTTTAAATATTAAAGACAGCAAAAGCCCATGTATTATTAAAGGGTTTAATGACAACAATCTAATCTGTGTAATAATGGCAATGCATTTATCATGAATAAAAATAAAGTAGAAAAAGCCTATACGGCAGACAGTATTAAGATTTTAGAAGGCCTTGAAGCGGTTCGCAAAAGACCATCCATGTACATTGGAAATGTTGATCTACAGGGTCTTCATCACCTGGTTTATGAAGTTGTGGACAATAGTATAGATGAGGCCATGGCAGGTCATTGTGATATTATTTTGGTTACAATTCATCCTGACAACAGGGTCAGTGTGGAAGACAATGGCCGCGGTATTCCTGTAGAAATACACGAGACAGAAAATATACCTGCCTGTGAAGTGGTTATGACCAAGCTTCATGCCGGTGGTAAATTTGACAAGGATTCCTATAAAGTTTCCGGCGGACTGCATGGTGTGGGTATTTCTGTTGTTAATGCATTATCTGATCTCCTTGAAATGGAGGTGTATAAAAAAGGACAGATTTATTACCAGACCTATTCCAAAGGGGAAAAAAAGACAGATCTGGTTATAAATGGGGAGACAAATAAAAAGGGAACTAAAATCACCTTTACACCTGATTTTACCATCATGAACGAGAATGAATTTATTTACGAAATTCTATCTCGCAGAATGAGAGAACTGGCATTTTTAAACAAAGGTGTTCGAATTATAATTGAGGATGAAAGATCTGCTGAAAAAGATGATTTTTTCTATGAAGGCGGAATTGTTTCCTTTGTTGAGTATCTTAACAGATCTGTAACCACAATACATGAACCTATCCATATTGTAGGGGAGAAAAAAGATGTGCAGGTTGAGGTGGCCATTCAATACAATGACACATTCAAAGAAAAACTCTATTCATTTGCCAATAATATAAGAACAATTGAAGGGGGATTTCATGTTTCAGGTTTTAAAGGTGCTTTAACCCGGACAGTAAATTCTTATATTACTTCAGGATCAAATAATCTGCCCAAGAATATGCAGAATATTAAAGTCACCGGCGAAGATATGAGAGAAGGCCTTTCTGTTATTATTTCCGTAAAATTGATGGAACCCCAGTTTGAAGGTCAGACCAAAACAAAACTTGGTAACAATGAAGTTAAGGGAATAGTTGAATCCCTGCTCAACCAGGAGTTAGGTCACTATCTGGAAGAAAATCCAACTATTGCAAGAAAAATTATTGCCAAGTCCGTTGATGCGGCAAGAGCTCGTGATGCTGCTAAAAGGGCCAGGGAACTTGCCAGAAAAAAAGGAACCCTGCTCGATTCAACTTTACCGGGTAAGCTTGCTGAATGTCAGTATGCCGATCCTGCCGAAAGAGAGTTGTTTCTGGTGGAGGGAGATTCTGCAGGGGGTAGTGCAAAACAGGGAAGAGACAGGCGATTCCAGGCTATTTTACCTTTAAAGGGTAAAATATTAAATGTAGAAAAAGCAAGATTTGACAAAATTTTAAGAAGCGATGAAATAAAAAATATTATTACGGTTCTTGGTACCGGTGTCGGTTCTGAAGAATATGATATTGAAAAGGTACGGTATCATAAAATTGTGATCATGACGGATGCTGATGTTGATGGATCTCATATCAGAACGCTTTTGTTGACCTTTTTCTATCGGCAGATGCCGGAATTGGTTGAAAAAGGATATCTTTATATTGCACAGCCGCCATTATTTAGGGTTGGGTCCCGTAAATCAGGGGTTTACCTTAAAAATGAAGAAGAATATTCCATCTATCTTGTAAAACGGGTGACCGGACAAAAAGATCTTTATATTAATAATAACAGCGATCCTCTCTCCGAAGAATTATTTTATTCTTTTTTAACGGATCTAACTGAATATTTTGATGCGGTAAATTTATTAAAGAAAAGAGATTTTGATACAAATCTGCTATTAACCTTGATCAAAAACGGAGTTAAAGATAAATTTTTTCTGGAACAAAAATCTCATTTTGATTCTCTTTCCAAAGATATAAGTGAAAAAGGATATATTGCAGGAGAGGTAGAGTTTGATGAGGATCGCAATATTTATGAAATGGATATTCGATCTGAAGAAAATGATCAAGTGATATTACGGGTTGGTCGTGATATTCTTCGTACCAATGATTATCAGCGGATGTTAAAAGGGTATGGAAAGATAAAAGAAATGGATACACCGCCGTTTACAATATCTGCAAAACAATCGGATGCGGAAAAGAAAAAAGAGTTTACATTTGATGATACCCAGGGCCTGTTTGAATTCATTATGTCGGAAGCTAAAAAAGGGATGTCTGTTCAACGCTACAAAGGGTTGGGTGAAATGAATGCAGATCAGCTATGGGAAACCACCATGAATCCGGAAAAAAGAATCATGCTCCAGGTGGATGTTGAGGATGCTGAAAAAGCAGATGATATTTTTACGCTGTTAATGGGAGAAGAGGTGGAACCTAGAAGAAATTTTATTCAAAAACATGCATTAGAGGTGTCTTCACTCGATTATTAATTAAAAAAATATATTTAAGTAAAAAGGGATTGAACTTTCAATCCCTTTTTTATTTTTCATAATATTCTATTAATTTGATTTATCAATGAATATAATTTAATATATAAATCATATTCAATCATTTCTATTCTTTATTTTTTCAAATTTATAAAGGAGGTCTTATGAGTAAATCAATTCATAAACTCATTGATGAGCAAATCAAAAGATGGGAAATGGGAAGCAAAAAACAAGTGCCAATTCAGGAAAAAATTGAGATTATTACCATTTCGCGGGAATCCGGGAGTAATGGTTATAAGCTTGCAAAACAATTATGTCTAAAAACTGGTTTTGATCTTTTTCATCACGAAATAGTGGATGCTATGGTGGAAAAATCTAAAAACAGCAGAACTCTTTTGGAAACCCTTGATGAAAGAGGGATGAATATCGTCGATGACATTGTATCTAATTTTGTAAATGAACATCACCTCTGGACGGATGAGTATTCAAAATTACTATTTCAAATACTCTCCACCATTGGAAAACACGGAAATGCCATTATATTAGGGCGTGGGGCCAATTGTGTCCTCCACGGTCAAAATATTTTGAGAGTAAGACTTGTTGCCCCTGAAAACATGAGACGGAATAATATCCAAAAGAGCCTGGATTTAAACAAGGATGACGCAAAAAAAAATATGGTCAGTACAGATGCCAATAGAGCAGCCTTTGTAAAACGATATTTTAATTGCGATACAACAGATGCATCAAATTATGACCTTGTTATAAATACAGGCGCTTTGTCCGTGGAAAAAGCGATTCAAATAATAACCTGTGCTATTACCCCCAATTAAATGAGGTTAGACGGTCATGCTGTCCATGGCCTTTTTCATTTGCCGTACAGCCTGTCTTAATCGTTCTTCATTTTCCACAAGTGCAAGTCTTAGATATCCTTCACCCTCTTCACTAAACCCGGTACCGGGAGCTACTGCTACATTACTCTTATTCATCAGTTCAATGGCAAATTGCAGGGAACCCATTTTATTGAAAGGTTCTGGAATTTTTGCCCAGACAAACATTCCGGCTTTTGGCTTTTTAATTTCCCAGCCACTTCTTTCAAGACCGCTGCAAAGTACATCCCTACGGGTCTGATAGATACCGGCAAGTTCAGGAATAGTGTCGTCGCAATCACGAAGGGCAATAATTCCTGCAACCTGGATGGCAGAAAATATGCCATAGTCAAAATATCCTTTGATTTTGCCCAGAGCCTGGACAATTTGAGAATTTCCAACACAATACCCGATTCGCCATCCAGCCATATTATAGGATTTTGAAAAAGAGCCAAATTCAACTCCAACATCTTTTGCACCTTCCACCTCTAAAAAACTGGGGGCTTCATATCCATCAAAGGTTATTTTTGAATAGGCAAAATCATTGATAACCATAAATTTAAATCGTTTGGCAAGTTTTACAATTTCCTTAAAAAATTCTTTATCAGTTACAACACCTGTTGGATTGTGGGGGTAATTGAGCATGAGTACTTTGGGGCTTGGGTAACAGGACTCACAAATATTTGTAATACGGTCTAAAAAACTTTTTTCAGGTTCAATGGGAATTTTCATGACATTAGCACCGGCAATAACCGCAGCATAAATATGAACAGGGAAAGCAGGTGCCGGGACAAGAACGGAATCTCCAGGCCCCATAATTGCCAGGCATAAGTGGGAAATACCCTCTTTGGAACCAATAGTGAAATAGGTTTCTGCTTCAGAATCAAGATCAACATTGTAGTGACGTTTATAATATTTTGTAATTTCAATTTTAAGATGCGGCATGCCGGAACTTTCCGGATATCTATGTGATTTTGGATCTTTTGCCACTTCGACAATTTTTTCAATAACCGCATCAGGTGTAGGATCCATTGGATTACCCATTCCTAAATCAATA
>JAKIUJ010000054.1 GCA_021647625.1 Desulfobacula sp. | reverse complement strand
TCAAACTATATAACCTTGATGTCACTCTGCTGAATCAGGTCAATCATCGACAGCGCCAGAACACTATAAAAAAAGAGGCAGAGGGAAATTATGAAACTTCATAACATTTCTTTTGGAAATATCAGGCGGCGAAAAGGGAAAATGCTCTTTCTGGTTCTGGGTCTTGTTATCGGGATCTCCACAGTGGTGACCCTTCTTTCGATAACCGAAAGTATGACCCGCGATATTGAAGCCAGGCTCAACCAGTTCGGGGCCAATATTGTCGTGGTGCCTAAAAATGAGAATTTATCATTAAATTACGGCGGTATAGATGTTGGCGGTGTCAGCTACCAGGTAAAGGAATTCGATCAGGAAAGCCTTGAGAAAATTAAGACAATAAAGAATAGTAAAAATCTTTCCATCATTGCGCCCAAGGTTCTTGGGGCGGTGACGGTCAATGATAAAAAAGTTTTGTTGATGGGAGTAATCTACGAACAGGAACTGGCATTAAAAACCTGGTGGCAGAAATCCGGCGGCGCTTTTCCCGAAAAAGACAATGAGATCATGCTGGGTGCACAGGCTGCAACTCTTTTGGGGTATAAAGCCGGAGATACCATTGCAATTAACAAAACGTCCTTTAAAGTGGCCACGGTATTAAAGCCCACAGGCGCATCTGAAGACAGCGCCATTATCGCAAGCCTGACCGCCAGCCAGAAATTGCTGGGAAAAGAAGGTAAAATTTCAATGATGGAAATTTCAGCGTTTTGCGGGGGGTGTCCCATATCTGAAATGACCTTGCAGATTGCGGAAAAATTCCCCGATGCCAAGGTCACGGCAATGAAGCAGGCCGTGATGTCAAAAATGCAATCCATTGATATGTTCAGATCTTTCAGCCTGGGGATCTCCATGATTGTCATTTTCATCGGATCTTTACTGGTGCTGGTCACCATGATGGGATCGGTAAATGAGCGGACAAGAGAAATCGGTATTTTCAGGGCCATTGGGTTTAGAAGAGGCCACATTATGCAGATCATTCTTTTGGAAGCCATGCTTTTGGGTATTATAGGCGGTATTCTTGGGTTTGGTATCGGGAATCTGATCGCCTATACAATTATTCCGCTGGTCATGAAAGATGGTGTTTTCGCCGGTATTAACACGAATCTTGGCATCATTTCTATTTTAATGGCAGTGGCTTTGAGCCTTCTTGCAAGCCTTTATCCGGCATTTAAGGCCAGTAACATGGACCCCAGTGAAGCCTTAAGAGCACTATAATTAAATGGCACTACAATTTGGAAGGCACCTTAAAATGAGAGAAAAACAAATATGAAACCGATCAATCATTTAATTGAAATTTGTGACTTAAAAAAAACATACCAAAGTGGGGATACAAGTGTTGATGCGATCCAGCAGATGGATTTTTTCATAGATGACCAAGAGTTTGTCACCATCATGGGACAGTCCGGATCAGGAAAGAGTACATTGTTGTCCATTCTGGGCGCCCTTAACCGGCCAACCCGGGGGAAAGTCTTCGTGGATTCCCTTGATCTGTATGATTTAAGTGCTGAACAGCGGGCGGATTTTAGAAGTGAGTATATCGGGTTTATCTTCCAGTCCTTTCAATTGATTCCCTATCTTACTGTTATAGAAAACGTGAAGTTGCCCATGGCAGTCACGGGTTTGAAAAACAAGGTGAAAAATCAAATGGCACGGGAGGTCATCGAACGAGTAGGACTCGGAGGAAAAGCAGACCGTCTGCCGGATCAACTTTCGGGCGGAGAACAAGAAAGGGTCGCCATTGCACGGGCCATTGTGAATAAACCTCCCATTATCCTGGCAGATGAACCCACGGGAAATCTTGATACTTCAACCGCCACAGAGATTATGGAGCTGCTGCAGTCTTTAAATAAAGAGGGGCATACCATTATTGTGGTTACCCACAATCAGGATATGGCAGCCTATGCCACGCGGACCATTCGGGTGTCTGACGGCCGGGTGTCAGATAAAAAGTGTGCTGCCTGAATTGTTTGTGTTATCCAGGTTTTTTATCGAGAAAATCAAGGACAAAGTTGATATGATTCTGTATAGCGGCATATGCTCCTTCAGCATCTCTTGCGGTGATGGCCGCTAATATGGCCTTGTGTTGTATCACAATGATTTCAATATTTCCCGGCTCTTCATAAAGTGATCTCAGGTTTTCACGGATGCCATGCAGGAGGTAATCGTGGAAGTTTCTCATGATCAATATATGAAGCGGATTTTTAGAGGCATAAGCAATGGCCATATGAAAGGAGGCATCAGCATCATTTCCGAGGCGTCCCTGTTCGATTTCATTTTCCATTTCTTTGATACATTGGCTCATGGCTTTAAGATCGGAGCCATCTGCCCTTACAGCGGCCAGTGATGCGGCATTGCACTCAAGGCCCATCCGGACTTCCAAAAGGTCTTCAAGGGAGGTGTTCTGGTCTTCCATTGCCTTGATAATAGGGTTTTTAATGCCGGTCTCATATGTACCGACAAACGTGCCCTGGCCCTGTCGTTGCACAATTAATCCCATGGCTACTAATCTTTGAACAGCATCCCGTACCGTGGTCCGGCTGACTTTCATCTGTTGGGCCAACTCCCGTTCGGTCATCATTTTTTCACCGGGTTTAAGCTTGCCACGGTATATCAGTTCCCGGATCTGGTCAAAGACCTGATCGGAAATACGTTTGGGTTTTATCGGTTTTAACGGTACTGTCATATCAATAAAAAATAAATGCTGACAATAAATGCTACTATTGGTCAGCAATCATCCTTTTTAAAAGTTCATTCACAATATGTTAAACAATATTGATCAGAAACAGGACAATGGCAAGGTTTTTATTCTGTTTTTTTGTTGCCGGATCAAGATCCGGGGCGTCCAGGCATTAACCCCCTAAGGTTAAAATATTATAATCTGGGGTTAAAGCGTTTCTGCGTATAGTTCAACGGGGTGTTTTACATTGATCAATGCGCCTTCTTTGGAAAGCATATCACTGATCTGCATGATGCATGCAGGACATCCGGTGGCGATTGTATTGCATCCGGTGTCCATAATATTTTGCTGCTTTAATTTTCCAATGCTGGTGGAGATGTCATAATGAAACAGGTTGAAACTGCCCCCCATGCCGCAGCATCTATCCGATCCGGCCATCTCTTTTAACTGATACCCTGAAGCTGTGATTAATTGCCTTGGCTGCTTGTGGACACCCAGTGATTTTTTAAGGTGGCAGGGATCATGATAGGTGATTATTGCTTTGGCATCTTTTCCAGGGGTTTTTTTTTTCAATGGAATACCTGCCACGTCCACCAGGAACTGGTTAATATCCAGAGTCTTGCTGCTAAGTTGTGCCAATTGCCTTTTTAAACAGGGGTCAATGTCTGTACCCAGGGATGGCCAGAATTTTTTAATCGTGGAAGTACAGGTAGCACAAGCTGTCACAAGATAGTCAAATCTCTTTGGGTCAAAGAGTTTAACATGATGCTCAACAAGGGAATTGAAGCTGGTCCTGTCTCCGGAAGCAAGCGCAGGAATCCCGCAACATCCCTGGTTGTCCGGGATGACAAGTTCAATGTCGTGATGAACCGTTGTTTTGACCACGGCATGGGCTATTTCTGGCAGAATTTTATCAATTAAACACCCGGTAAAAAGGGCAATTCTGATTTTGGAAACTTTGGTTTTTAAGACAGTTTTTTGAAAAGAGTGATGAAACGGTTCTTTTGCTAAAGCCCGGAAATGTCGGTGCCCCATCAATGGTAGGTCAAACCGGGCACAAGAGGTTCCCTGTGTTTCAGATTTTTTTAATGATATTAAGGGTTGGAATTTTTCCGCCATGGACATCAGCGAATTAAAAAGTCTTGGCTTGGATAGCATATGTTTGAAAATGATTTTTTTGATTGGAGAAAGCCCCATATATTCAGCCAGTATCGTTCTTGCCTTTATAAAAATTTCAAGAGCATTTACGCCGGACGGACAATTGGCCGCACATGATCCGCACAGGAGGCACTTGTTCAGACGATTGCTCACGCCCCCGGGGTCATCAAACATAGTGTTCATTAAACCGCTGAGCAGGGCAAGTTTTCCCCTTGCCACATCTGCTTCTTTATGGGTTTGCTCAAACACCGGGCAGACAGATTGACACATGCCGCAACGGATACAGACAATTAGTTGTTCTTCAAGTTCGGTAAATGATTGTGCAAGTTTTTTGATATCAGACACGCGGGGTTACTCCTGTTAGTTTTCCGGGATTAAGAATACCTTTAGGGTCCATGGCTTTTCGAAGTCTTCGGGAAAACTCTATGGATGACAGGCCGATTTCTTTTTGAAGGAACGGTGCTTTGGCAAGTCCTGTACCATGTTCTCCGGAAAGAGTTCCACCCATACTGAGTGCCTTGTCAAATATCTCTTCAATCGCCTGTTCGACCCTATGCCATTCTTTTTTATTGCGTTTGTCCGTCAATATCGTTGGATGAAGATTGCCGTCTCCGGCATGTCCAAATGTGCCAATGCTTAAGTCATATTTTTTTGCAACATCCTGTAGAGCATTGACCATATCGGGAATACGGCTCCGTGGAACCGTAGCATCTTCAAGGACAAGCGTTGGCTTCAATTTGGCAAGAGCCGACAATGCACTCCTTCTGGCGGCCCATATTCGATCCCTTTCTTTGTCATCCGAGGCAACTTTAAGGGTTGACACACCCAATTTTTTACAAAGGGTTTTTATCTTCTGCCCCTCTTCTTCAACAACAACAGGATGGCCATCCACCTCAATAAGCAAAAGAGCAGCCGCATCAACAGGCAGTCCGGCATGGCTGAAGTCCTCAACAGCCCGAATGGTAAAATTATCCAAAATCTCAAGTGTGGCAGGTATGATCCGGGCTGCGATAATGGCAGATACCGTTTCTGATGCTTGTTCAATGGTGTCATACACGGCGACCATTGATTTTCTGGTTGCAGGATAGGGTATCAGCTTTAAGGTGATCTCATCAATCAGCCCCAGGGTGCCTTCGGATCCAACCATGAGGCCTGCTAAATTATATCCGGTTGCACATTTAATCGTTTTTGATCCGGTTTTTACATAGTTGCCCTGGGCATCGAAAAAGCTCATCCCCATAACATAGTCTTTTGTTACGCCGTATTTAAGGCCTCTCAGCCCTCCGGCATTCTCTGCAACATTTCCTCCAAGGGTCGAAACAGCCTGGCTGCCAGGATCAGGAGGATAGAAAAGGCCTTTTTTTTCTACTTCGGCAGCCAGGCCGGCTGTCACCACGCCGGGTTGAACAATGGCATACATATCGTGTTCGTTGATCTCTATAATTTTATTCAAGCATCCTGTCAGTAAAACAATTCCGTCGGTTTCAGGGATGGTACCTCCGCTTAAATTGGTACCCGATCCCCGAACTGTGATGGGGATACTGTAATCGTGACAAAGGGAAACTATCTGTCCAACCTGTTCCCGGGTTTTTGGCATAACAACGGCACTCGGCGTTTTAGGTTCAAGGACGGCGGCATCATAAGAATAGGTCACCCTGTCTTCAATTTCAGTGAGCAGATGGTCTTTTCCTAAAATATTTTTTAAATTTCTTAATACTGCCGCTTTCATTGAAACCTCCTTTTTGGACTTATGGTAATACCAATATTTTTTTCAAAGACTTATCCAGACGTTTGATTGAAATGGCATATGGTAGTACCTTATAGAGTTGAAAAGGCCTGTGTTCTTAAACTGCTTGAAATTATTACCTAATATAGATCTATATCAAGCTTCATTTTAAATTGCAAATAAAAATATTTTTTCTTGACAAGCGATATCTATTGAATTTAATATTGGTACTACCATGATAGTTGCATAAGAAAATTTAATTATTTTTATGAATTGGTATAATAAAAATTCAGAAAAACCCATAAGGGAAAGGAGGAAGGAGCACTTTTAATATTGAGGCGTTAGTAACGTAAATCGATTAAACCCATTTTTTGGACGGAGGAAAATCCTGTGAAAAAAACAATAAGTATTATCGTTACCTGTCTTGTGGCCTGCTTTTTTATTTTTGGTTCTGCCCATGCCGGCAAAAGAGAAAAATTCGGAGAAGATGCCCGCCACAAAGATGCAAAACGTGTATCCTATAAAACATCAGATGAAAAAATCAGATGGAAAATGGTCATGCCCTGGTCCAAGGGATTATTATTTTATGATATCGCAGTTCATTTTGCAGACAGCGTTCGCCTGGCTTCTGCCGGCCGTCTGGACATCAAACCCTTTTCCGCTGGAGAACTGGTTCCTGCCATGCAGAGTTTTGACGCAGTGGCCCAGGGTGCTGCCGAAGTTGGTCATGATTGGGCGGGCTATTGGAAAGGTAAAAATGAGGCCTTTGTCGCTTTTGGTGACGTTCCATTTGGACTGGATTCAGAAGGATATAATATATGGCTATACGAAAGAGGCGGTATCGATCTGTTACAGGAAATTTATGGGAAGTTCAATCTTTATGCGCTTCCCGGTGGCCAGACCGGTCAGGATATGGGCCTTTTTTCAAACAAAAGAGCAACCAGAATGGAAGATTTTAAAGGGTTGAAAATCAGGACGCCGGGTTGGTACATGGATATCATGAACAAACTGGGTGCATCCGTCATTCCTCTTCCGGGCGGCGAAGTTTATCTGGGGCTTGAACGTGGCGTGATTGATGCAGCCGAATTTTCAGCCCCTGCCATTAACTATCCCATGGGATTTGATGATATTACTAAATATGCCATCCAGCCGGGTGTTCACCAGCCCGGTGGCCAGTGTAACCTGTTTTTCAACATGGATGCCTGGAACAAACTGCCCGAAGATTTGAAAGCAATCGTTAAAATCAGTGCAAAAGAAACCCAATTGTGGAGTTATTCATGGATTAGCAACCTGAATGCAAAAGCCATGGTAAAATTCAATGAAAAAGTTGAAATCGTTCAGATGGATAAAGCAACATTAATTGAGTTCAGAAAAACTACCAAAATCTATCTTGATTCATTAAAAGCAAAATATCCGGATGTTAAAAAGGTCCTAGATTCCCAGGAAGATTTTATAAAAGAATATGAAACCTGGAGAAGAGCAAAAAGCGGCGTCACACCATGGTCGTATGAAACCTATATTGAGGGCAATCTCACTCAATAGTTAAAATGAGCTAAACATGGGCCAATGTAGAATTTCCAAAGCGTATTATTATTCTCCGCCCACTAACGGTCTGATTGCCTGATAGTAACATAAAAATCCCAATATAAACCAGGCAATCAGGCCTTTGAATCACATTTTTCCAGTAAAAGGAAAATCAAGATGTTGGAAGTCATTAGAAAAAATATAAATCACCTGATCAATAAAGAAGGAGAGATCACGTCGTTTTTGATTTATCCGCTGCTGTTGATTGTCATTTATGAAGTCTTCATGCGGTACGCCTTCAATGCACCCACCACCTGGGGGTTTGAAGCCACGACTTTTTTATACGGGCTGCACTATATGTTCGGGCTGGCATACACCGACGCCCATGACGGCCACGTTAAAGTAGATATTTTTTCATCCCTTGCTCCTGCCAGGCTCCAGGCCATATTGAGGATAGTAACAAACCTGGTATTTTTTATGCCGGTCACTGTTTGCCTCACCATTTGGGGAACAAAGTTTGCTTATCTATCCACAAAAGGCCTCGAAGCCAATTCCACCAGCTGGGCACCGCCCATATGGCCGTTAAAAATCCTGATGGCTGTTTGCCTCTTATCCCTGCTCATCCAGGGCATCGCAAACCTGATAAAAGATATCCAATCATTAAAAGAATAAAAGGGGAGTTTCCATGAGTCTTGAATTCATGACAGTGGCGATGTTTGCCACACTTATCATAGCAATTACCCTGGGGCATCCCCTGGCATATACACTGGCCGCCGTGGCAACCTTGTTCGGCCTTATAGACAACGGATTTAATATTCCCGGGCTGTTTGGAATGTTTATCAATAATGTATGGGGATTGATGAATAACTATACCCTTGTGGCCGTCCCCTTATTTATCCTCATGGCCCAGCTTCTGGATCGCTCTAAAGTGTCCGACGCCCTCTTCGAATCCCTCTATGTTGTTTTAGGCAAAATTAAAGGGGGGCTTGGCCTTGCCGTGGTTGTGGTTTGTACAGTGTTTGCAGCCACCACGGGCATCGTTGGTGCTTCTGTTGTTGCCATGGGCCTTTTAGCGACCCCTGCATTAATCAATAAGGGCTACCAGAAAGAGTTGACCGCCGGTATTATCTGTGCCTCGGGAACATTGGGGATTTTGATCCCGCCCAGTATCATGATGGTGGTCTTTGGCGGCTTGACCGGGATGAAAGAAACCTCTGTTGGGAATCTTTTTGCCGGGTCCATATTACCCGGCATTATTCTGGCAGGATTATATTTTACCTATATACTCATACGCTGTAATATTAACCCGACCTTGGGTCCGCCTATTTCAAAAGAGGAATCAGCAACCTATACAGCCGCACAAAAATGGAGCATGACTTTAAAATCTTTACTGCCTCCCCTGATGCTGATTTTAGCCGTTATGGGAACCATCCTTGCCGGGATCGCAACCCCCACAGAAGCCGCCGGCCTTGGGGCTTTCGGTGCATTGATCCTGGCTGCATGCAATAAGAAATTGAATTTGACCGTTTTAAAAGAATCAAGCTTTGCAACTTTAAAAACAACGTCCATGGTCATGATGCTGTTCATCGGCGGCAAGTTTTTTTCCACTGTATTTTTAAGCATGGGCGGTGGCGATGTCGTGACCGATCTTCTTATCGGATCAGGAATGAACCGGTGGTTGATCCTTGGTGTCATGATGCTCATCGTATTTTTAATGGGGATGTTTATTGACTGGGCTGCCATCCTGCTTGTCACTGTTCCCATTTTTTTACCCATTGCTCTGGAGCTTGAGTTTAATCCATTGTGGTTCTCTATCCTCATGTGTGTGAATCTTCAGACCTCCTTTTTAACACCGCCTTTTGGATATGCCCTCTTCTATTTTAAAGGCGTGGCACCAGAAGGGTATACCATGATGTATATTTACAAAGGCATTATTCCTTTTGTGCTGTTGCAGATTGTGAGTATTGCCATTTTGTGCCTGTTCCCATCCATCGTGACCTGGCTGCCTGATTTGTTCTTCGGCAGTTGATGAAAAGGTTTAGCACAAACCTTTTCATCCTCCTCCATCGCCGCCCCGATTTTAGGGGCGACGTTGTGGAAAACCTGTGTTAATATTTTAAATTAAATCCCGGTAGGGTAAAAGAGGGATAAAAAAAGGCAGTTATAATGGATAAAGAGCAAACACTATCAATCTTTAAGCAAAAGGCGTCTTTGGCCTCTGCCATTGTACATGAGGAAGGACAGATAAAGGAAGCATTGAATAAAGCAGTTGCACTGTGCCTTGCGAAACCGTTCTGTGAAAACCTGATGCCAAAAAATAATGAACCGGCTGAACAAAAAATGATTGCCGCACCCAACCTGAACCCACAAGAGTATAAAATTTTAGACGATTTGTGTCAGCAAAATGATTTTTTGCTGATAAATGATGATTTACGAAATCACCCGGGTGGCCTGGAAATGGGCATTACAACAATCAATTGTGGAATTGCAGAAACAGGCACCCTGGTTTTAAACTCTGACTCAGAAGAGACACGGCTTGCCACCATGCTTTGTGAAACCCATGTGGCCATACTTAAGGCAAACGATATTTACCAAACAACACAGGATGCAGCGCAGGTGCTCAATGATTTGCTAAAACAGCCCTCTTCTTATACGGCATTTATCACCGGCGCCAGCCGTACAGCCGATATTGAACGTGTGCTGACTCTGGGTGTTCACGGTCCCCTTGAACTGCATATTATATTGATTGGGGAGTAAATAATGGAAACAACAGAAAGTTTTACCCAGTACAAATCCAGAATAAATGAATCCCTGGGGAATGAATTTTTACGAACGGCCATGGATAATTTTGCCGTGGCATACAGAACTGCCAGAAAAAAGGCATTTTCCGATATTGATGTGGATGCGCTCATCCAAGAGGTAGCTGCCATTAAATCAGATGCTATTTTAAATCATGAACTGCTTCTTAAACAATTTATATCAAAGGCCAAAGAAAACGGTATACACATTCATCCGGCCAAAACAGCCCAAGATGCCAACCGGATTATCGCAACAATCGCAGAACAGACCGGCTCAAAAAAAATTATAAAATCCAAATCCATGACAGCCGAAGAAATTCATCTGAATCGATATCTGGAGAATAAAGGGCTTGAAGTCACGGAAACCGATCTTGGCGAATGGATTGTTCAGTTAAGACAAGAAGGCCCCTCCCACATGGTGATGCCGGCCATACATCTGTCCCGGTATCAGGTTGCCGATCTTTTTTCCAAGGAGACCCGTAAAGATCAAAGTAACGAGATCGAAAAACTGGTGAAAGTGGCCAGAAAACAATTGCGCGAAAAGTTTGTAAAAGCAGACATGGGCATCACCGGTGCCAATTATGCCCTGGCCCAGACCGGCACCATAGGGATTGTCTCCAATGAAGGCAATGCAAGACTTGTCACAACATGGCCAAGGGTGCACGTTGCCCTTTTGGGTATCGACAAAATACTGCCGTCCATCATTGAGGCGTTGACCATCAATAAAGTATTGCCGAAAAATGCAACCGGCCAGGCCATCACCTCTTATGTGACCTGGATCACAGGCCCGTCGGAGTGCAAAAATATGGCTATAGAGAATAAAAATGTACCTACAGCCAGTATAAAAAAGCCCGGTCAAAAACGCGAAATGCATATTGTGCTTCTGGATAATGGACGAAAGGCAATTGCCGAAGATCCGTTGTTCGCCCAGGTGCTGCAATGTGTTCGCGGTGGTGCATGCGCCAATGTCTGTCCTGTTTACCGCATGGTGGGCGGACACAGCCTCGGATACGTTTACATCGGAGCCATAGGGCTCATCACCACATACTTTTTCCATGGCAGAGAAAACGCAGCAAATCTGGTGCAAAATTGTACCAATTGCGGCGCATGTAAAGCCGTTTGTGCCGGGGGTATCAACCTGCCATATTTGATCAAAGAGATTCACAGCAAAATTTTAGATGAAACAGGGCATCCTTTAAAAAGTCTGCTTCTGGGCAAAGTATTAAAAAACCGCAAGCTGTTTCATTCCCTTTTAAGAACAGCAAGTCTGGCCCAGAAACCGGTCACCGGTGGAACACCATATTTAAGACATCTGCCCATGATCTTTTCAAAAGAACACAATTTCAGGACATTGCCGGCCATCACGGATACTCCGTTTAGAGATCGGTTTAAAAAACACTATAAGCCGCCTGCCAATCCGAAATTAAAAATAGCCGTCTTTTCCGGTTGTGTTCAAGACTTTGTCTATCCTGAACAACTGGAAGCTGCCATGGCCTTATTGAAACGTGCCGATGTCGGGGTGGCATTTCCCATGGACCAATCCTGCTGCGGTCTTCCTGCTATGATGATGGGGGAAAAACAGGCAGCCCGCGATGTGGCCCTGCAAAATATAAACGCCTTTAAAGACCTTGATGTGGATTATATTGTTTCCCTGTGTGCCTCCTGTGCCTCGCACCTTAAAAATCATCTGCCGGATCTGGTAAGAGACTATGCTCAAAATGACCAGGAGATTTTTTCTGATAAGGTGATACCCTTTAGCCGGTTTGTTGTTGATAAGATTGGGGTAACTTTTGAAGAAAATGGTCAGGCATCCGGGAAAACGGCATTCCATTCGCCCTGCCATCTGTGCCGCGGTCTCGGGGTTAAAAAAGAACCCAAAATACTGATTAACGCCAGTGGCCATCAATATGTCAAAACAGATGAAGAAGAGACCTGTTGCGGATTCGGGGGGAGCTTTTCTGCTAATTTCCCAACTATTTCAAACGAGATATTAACCCGCAAACTTGATGATGTGGAAAATTCAGGCGCAGATCTCTTGGTTACCGAATGTCCGGGATGTGTGATGCAGCTTCGTGGCGGCGCTTTGAAACAGAATCGAAATTTTAAGGTCAAGCATATCAGTGAAATAATTCAGCCGACATCTAAATTAAGTTAAAAAATAAGAGGGTACAATTCTAATTGTCATTAGCAAATTCTTGCCATATAGTGTTTGAATGATGAAATTTTTCATTCAAATCATTGGAATAGGGTTTTTGGGTTATTGTGTGATTGGAGCGGCGCTCTACTTTTTCCAGGAGAAAATGCTGTTCTTCCCAATGGGCCCCCCATTTGGAAGTTGTCCTGAAATGGATCGTTATCATGCAAAGGCGGTTGATTCTGGTGGTGTCCGGTACTATTTGAAAGAGAAATCACATCCGGACAACTGGATCATTATCTTTCATGGCAATGCAGGTAACGCCTGTGACAGAACCTACTTTTGGGACCTGCTATCCGGTTTGAATTCAAATCTTGTGCTTTTTGAATATCCCGGATATGGCAAGGATAGCAATTCTCCGGGAGAAAAGCTGATCCTTAAACAAGCCCTGGAACTTGTTTCTCAAATAAAGAAAACAAAATCCGGGACACTGCCCGTTTTTTTAATGGGAGAATCTTTGGGAACAGGCGTTGCCACATGGGTGTCCACACAAATCCAGGTTTCCGGTCTCATAATGGTCTCCGCATATACATCAATTGCCGATGTCGCCCAGAACCACTATCCCTGGCTGCCGGTTAAATATTTGCTGAAACATAAGTTTCTGGCATATGCCTGGGCCAAAGAGGCCTCCTCTGCCGCCATCCTTTTCCATGGCATTGATGA
This sequence comes from Desulfobacula sp., assembly GCA_021647625.1. Classification (GTDB taxonomy): domain Bacteria; phylum Desulfobacterota; class Desulfobacteria; order Desulfobacterales; family Desulfobacteraceae; genus Desulfobacula. Next base: position 9,289 of record JAKIUJ010000054.1, on the reverse strand, counting down.
TGACATCATTCCCATCCAGTTTGCCAGGGAGCAGGTGGTCAACTTTAAAGAAAAGGCAGAACTCATTGAAATAGAAAATTGCGGACATAACGATATTGTAGATGTGGGCGGGAAAATTCTAAAAGAGAGAATTAAAGCCTTTATTTCTAAAAATTAAAAGTGCTGAAAGAGCATGGCAAACGCATGTAATTTATTCGATCTTATGAATTCAGTATGTTACGTGTTAAAGGTAAACGCTGTTCCATACGTTCATCTATATAGCGTTTGAACGAAAACTCACCCGTCGGCAGCGCCCATCTGCTTCGTTGCTGCAAAATCCTGCCAAATCATACGACTGGCCTCATGTACTATAGTACAGTCCGGTTTCAGGATCTCTTGCGTCTTGTATATGGGCAACTTTTCGTCCAAACACGAGTTTTAGGTCAGCCACTAACTATTATTGAGCGTTATCTATTCCCACCTCTTCAAAAGTCTTAATATCAGCTAAAATTCTGGTGGACAGGTCCAAAAGCTCCATGCAGACAGCTGCTCCGGTTCCTTCTCCCAACCTGAATTTCAGATCGATCAAGGGTTCAAGCCCCAGTCTGTCATGCATAAACGTATGTCCAACTTCCACAGATTTATGGCTGGCAAAAAGATAGTTTTTGGCAGCCGGAGCAATCTCACAGGCGATCAAGGCACCGGCTGTTGAAATCAACCCGTCACAGATAACCGGGATACCTTTGGCTGCGGCACCTAACACCAGACCGGCCAGCCCACCGATTTCAAGTCCGCCCACTTTAGCCAATACATCTATTGGATCAGACGGGTCCGGTTTGTGAAGGTCCAGTGCTTTTTGAATCACGGAAATTTTATTGTTCAACGCGGCATCATCAATGCCGGTTCCGCGTCCGGTCAGTTTCTCAACGTCTATACCTGAAAAGACAGCGATAATAGCAGAAGACGGCGTTGTGTTTCCAATGCCCATATCGCCTGTTCCCAATAGATCAATGGGCTCTTTGGCATGAAGTTCATTTACAATGTCAATGCCTGCCTCAATGGATGCAATGGCCTCGTCCCTTGTCATGGCAGGTTCTTTTGTGAAATTGGCTGTGCCGCGTTTTATTTTTTTATGTAAAATAGGCAGCTCAGGTTCAAATTCATGGTCAACGCCCAGATCAGCAACATTTACCTTGGCACCGGCATGCTTGGCAATCACATTGACCGATGCCCCATTGGTTGCGAAATTGTAGACCATCTGCTGGGTGACCTCGGAAGGAAAAAGGCTCACCCCTTCTTCGCAGACCCCATGATCTCCTGCACAGGTGACAATCTGTTTGTTGGTAAGATGAACATTAATGGTGCCTTTGATGGCAGCAAGTCGGGCAGATATGGTTTCCATAATACCAAGACTGCCTGCAGGCTTGGCCTGATTGGCCAAGCGGTCATTGGCTGCTGCAAAAGCGTCTTCGTTTAATGTCGGACTAATGGCCGCAATTGTTTCGATTAGACTCATGATGGATTACCTCTTATATGTTATATCTTTTTCAAAAATTTCCATGCCTTTTTTCATGGCACAAAAATCACCGCACATGGTGCAGGTGTCTTTTTGTTCCGGGGCACGGCTCTCCCTTGTTTTTCTGGCGATTTTTGGGAAACGAAGATATTTTTCCAAGTCGTCCCAGCGCATATCGCCTCTGGCCATGGCAGCCTGTTTTTCATTTTCCCTTCGGTCCGGATATTTAGAAATATCACCGATTCTGGCAGCGAGTCGTGTGGCACGAACCCCTTCTCTTACATCATTAATATCCGGCAGGGCCAAATGCTCGGCAGGCGTAATATAACAGATCAGATCCGCTCCGAATCTTGCTGAGCTTGCCGCACCAATGGCTGCGGTAATATGATCGTATCCGGCACCGGTATCGCAGGGGATGGGGCCCAGGACATAATACGGTGCATTGCCGGACATTCGTTTTTCCAGCATTATATTGCCTTCAATTTCATCTAAGGGAACATGTCCCGGGCCCTCAACCATCATCTGGCATCCCATGTCTCTTCCGATTTCAGCAAGCTCGCAATTGATGATCATTTCCGCCATCTGGGCACGGTCATGACTGTCATGGATAGCCCCTGCCCGGATGCCGTTGCCAAGTGAAAGAACTGCATCATATTTTTTCATCAAGGCACATACCCGGTCAAATTGTTCGTACAGGGGGTTTTCTTTTTTATTGATATCCATCCAGGCAACCATATATGTGCCGCCTTTAGAGGCAAGACCCCCATAGCGAAATCCCTGTTTTCTCAAGCGTTCAATGGTGTATTGATTGATACCGCAATGAATCGCCATAAAACTAAGCCCGTCTTCCAATTGCCGTTCAATCAGTTCAAACAAGTATTCAGGATCAAGCTTGGCTGGATTTTTGTATTCTTTGATGGTCTCTTTAAAGGCCTGGTATAAAGGCACGTTTCCCACGGCAAGATCCGTATTGGCAAGAATCGTTCTGCGAATTTCATCCATATCTCCGTCAGCAGATAATTCCATTAGCGTATCTGCGCCTTCTTCCTGGGCTGCCTGGGCTTTTCTGACTTCAAGATCAATATCACAGATGTCTGAAGAAGTACCAATGGAAGCATTTACCTTGGTTCTAAGGCCGGTGCCGATACCCGTGATAATCTGGTTTTTCCGATTGGGATTACAGGGAATTACGATTTCACCCTTTGCCACATGCTCAAGGATAAAGTTTTCAGTCAGGCCTTCTTTTTCGGCCACAATTTTCATTTCAGGGGTAAGTGTGCCTTTCCGGGCATGTTCAAGCTGTGTTGTCATATAGTTTCCTCGCTATATTTTTAAGATCCCTGCAAAACAAAAAAGGGTTCGCAAGAATCAAAAAAAATTCTTACAAAACCCTTTACCATCGAGTTTTACAATTATCACTGCCTGGCGCGTCTTCTGACTTTCCGGCGTTAGATTTGTTTTTTCCCCTTCCCGTTTTCACAGTGGCTATTAAAAAACAAATATTTCCGGTTACAGCGGCGGGACCGTCACGGAATTTAACCGTGTTCCGTTTGCCAAGGCAACCATATAAGTTACTCTGGGCTTTTTATAAAAAAAAAATGCTTAAGTCAATCTTTTCGAAGGAATTAAATAATATTCCCGATTCAAAAATTGTATGGTTTATGCTAACTTAATAGAAGTTGGGATCTGTCTTAGGATCGGCTCCAAAATTAGTTGATCTTTTGTTTTCATAATACCCAGTCTTTTAAGGGGCTTTGGAAACAATTTAGATCAAGTTATTTTGTAACGATTCCTTAGGAACGTAAATTAAATAATTTATCCATAATTATTGATTTTTAGGATTAGGAATTTCAAAAGTCCGGGCGTTTGTCTGACCGCCGGAACCCAGGTCTTTTGATTACTTTAAAACGTGATCATACCCAAGGAGATGATATGAATGTTTGCTTTATCATGTGTCCATGGCATAAGATCATCCCTGAACAGGATACAACTCTTCGGCTGATTCATGAATGCATCCTTCGCAACCATACCGTGGCCATGACCACCACGCATAATCTTACCATGCGGGATACAGTGGCCAGTGCATTCTGTAATGTCTTTGTCAAGAAAAGCAAAGTCCCGGAAAAGGCCATCGATTTTTATGAAAAGGCAGTGTTTCAAAATGTTGGGCTCCCCCTGTCAGGCTTTGATGTCATTGTCATGCGGGCGGACCCGCCCCTGGATGTCCTTGCCTTGAATTTTTTGGATTCAGTCCATGACAGTGTCTTTTTTGTCAACGATATTGACGGGCTCAGGATCGCCAACAACAAACTTTATACCGCCTCTTTTGATGACCCGGAACATAGGTTTATTCCCATTACCCATGTTTCCAAAAATCAGGAATATCTGGAGAATGTGCTGGAGGATTCCCCGGCACAAAAGATGATCATGAAACCCCTTGACGGATATGGCGGCAAAGGCGTGATCCTGATAGAGAAGCGGGCCCGTCACAATTTCAAGTCGCTGCTGGACTATTATATCAACAACCGGCAGGGCGGCAGCTATGTCATTATGCAGGAATATGTTAAAGGGGCGGACAAGGGGGATATCCGGATACTTATCCTCAACGGTGAACCCATAGGTGCTCTGCGAAGGGTGCCTTCTCCCGGTGAAGTTCGTTCCAATGTCCATGCAGGGGGAAGGCCGGTCAAGCACAACATCACCGATAAGGAGATGGAATTGTGTCGCCATATCGGTCCGAAACTTATCCGGGACGGTTTGTTTTTTGTCGGGATTGACGTTATCAACTGCAAGCTGATCGAGGTGAATGTCCTAAGCCCGGGCTGCATGGTCCCCATCAATCGCCTTAACAAGGTGCGGCTCCAGGAAAAGGTGATCGATTTTGTGGAGAATGTTATCCGGATCAAGGATTCCATCGCCATTCGAAAATCAGAATTCAGAAAGGCTATAGAAGATGCAAACAATATCTGAACAAGCCTGTATCGATGCCATTCAAAATGAGGTATGTTTTCATGCCAATGTAGTCGGCGGTGCCTTTTCATTGAAGATCGAAACCTATGGATTTTTTATCTGTGCCGCCATCCACAACGGCCACAACCTGCGCAAAGATCTTGCCGGGAACTGCCAATTGTCACAAAAAGAGCGCTTCTATGAAGAAGACCCCTACACGGGCGAGTTTATCCATGCCATGCCCATTGCTTTGATTGCAAATGACTCCCGGTACGAATATGATCTGAATCGATTTATCGAGGAGAGTATCTACGAGACAGCATGGGGAAAAACCGTATGGAAAAAAAAGATTTCAAAGAAAAATAGAAAGGTCAGCCACGGCAAGTACCGGGCATTTTATCGGGTCCTCAAAGCACTTGTAAAAAAAACAGAAGAAAAGCACGGGGCCTGTCTTTTATATGATATCCATTCCTATAATTACAAGCGGATCAAAGCAGGCCCAACCCCGGTGTTCAACATTGGTACCCATAAGCTGAACCGATCCAGGTGGGACAGTATCATCAAACATTGGGAAAAGACCTTGAACACATGTAGCCTGCCCAGTCTGGAATGTTCGGCTGCAAGCGATGTCGTGTTCCAGGGAAAAGGATACCTGTCCACTTATATCCGTGACAATTTTAAGAACACCCTGGTCCTTCCCACGGATATTAAAAAAATATTCATGGATGAAGAAAATACAGATGTTTACCACCTGGTCCTGTCGGAACTCAGGGAAATTTTCAAACAGGCGGTGCTGGACAATGCCCTTTTCTTTTCACAACAGCATACCAGAAAACACCCGGCCATCAAAACCGTTTTGCTCTCGGAAACAATTGAACCGGCAGTACTCAAGGTTGACAGGGCATTGTACCGGTTGTGCAAAGGGATCGAGACTCTGGTTTACATAAATCCCAAAAACCTGATCGGTGAAAAAAAGAGGTTCTATGCCAGTAAATATAATTATAATCCAAAGTTCACCTATCATCAACTCAATTTCAACCCGGCCGAATTCAGGGAAAAACTCTACCGGCTGCCCGTGGATAAAATAAAGGATATCAGCATCCAGAAGCTATATCGGAACGTGATTAATGCCTATTCAAAAAAAATCGACATGCTGGTGAGTGTGGGCAGTGAAAACTTTTTGTACAATTCCCTGCTATACTATGGCCAGCCCAACCGCGAAGATATTAAAGTTGCTCATTTCCTTCTGTTTGCCAAGGATTTTGAAGAATTTGAAAAGCCCGCCATTCGGTCGGACATCGTCCAGAAAGAATTCCGATCAGCCATGAAAGTTTACGGGTTCAAATGCCGGGTGGAAGTCAGCAGCAAGATTATTGCATCCGCCATGGTGAACAATGCTAAAAAGACCGTCCTGATCAACAAATCCGAACGGTTCAGCCGAATCCAGACCAATGCCCTGATCCACCATGAATTAGGCGTTCACATGCTGACTACCGTTAATAGTGATCAGCAGCAACTCAAGGTATTCAAGCTCGGATTGCCCGGCAATACCTATAGCCAGGAGGGTCTTGCCGTACTAAGTGAATACATGACGGGCAACCTTTACCTGGAACGGTTGAAAACCCTTGCCCTTCGAGTGATTGCTGTACGGATGATGGTTAAGAACTATGATTTTGGCCGGACCTTTAAAATTCTCAGGCAGGATTTTAACCTGGGACGGGATGCGGCATTCAAGATTACAGCCCGTGTCTATCGAGGTGGCGGATATACAAAGGATTTTTGTTATTTAAGAGGATTTCGGGATGCGTTAAGGTTATTTCAAAACTGCGATCTGCGTTGTCTTTTTATCGGAAAGACATCCTTTGATTATATCGATGTGATAAATGAAATGATGGAAAGAAAGATGGTCGGCCAACCCGGTTATCTCCCCCTTTTTTTCCAGAAGGGGCAAAGATATCCGGGCAACAAGATACTGGACTATCTGATCCGGTCTGTCTATTAACAGGTGTTTGGACGATCACTATTGTCAAAAAACTAAGTTCGGTTGTATCCGGAGAGAAAAATGAATGGAAAAGTTAAAATAAGAAGAAATGGAAAAGCAATGGCTGTAGCAGGATTGCGTATCAGGACGAAACTGACCATTGCATTTTTGTTTTTGGCAATTCTTCCCATGTCTATTTTTGCCTATAACAATATAACCCAGAGTAAAAAAGAATTAATAGAACTTGCCGGGGTTGAACTGACAACCCATTCAAAGAGCGTTTCCTTTTATATTGAACAATTGCTGTTAGAGAACCAGATGAACTCGGCAACCCTTGCCGGAACTCCTTTAGTGGTGGAATTTTTAAGTGCATCCGAAAATGATCGTAAAAGACTATTGCCAAAAATTAATGAGCTGTTAAAGAATTTTGAAGTCAATCACCCGGATTATAATACGCCCGGCTTGTTGGATGCCAAAGGTATTGTCCAGGCTTCGCTTGCCAAGGTGCTGGTGGGAAAAGATCGATCATTCAGAGACTATTTTACAGCATCAATAAAAGGAACCCCTTATATTTCAGATATTCTTGTGGGGCGTGCCACCAGAAAGCCAGGTATTTTTCTGACCCATCCCGTAAGAAAAAAACAAGGTGAAATTGTCGGCATTGATATCGTATGGCTTAAGGCTGACAGTATCTGGCGTATTATTGATCAGATCAAGGTGGGTAAGGAGGGGGTCGGGTATTTAATTGATCAGGACGGTGTGATCATCGCCCATCCCGACCGGGATCTTTTGTACCATAGTTTAAGTGAATTGACTCCTTTAGCCGTCACAACCATTTCCAAAACATTCCGTTTTGGAACGATTAAGGGCACAAAATTACCCCGTGTTCCCAAAAGCCTGGGAATCGACAAGCTGGCCGCTCAGATTCTTATGGCAAAGGAACCCGGTACCATTCGTTATTTTTCTCCCATTGACAATCAATATCATGTGGCCGGATATACGCCGGTAAAGACTCAGAACTGGACCGTGGTTGTGGATCTTCCTGAACCCCAGTTCATGGCACCCCTGAATCGGATGAAAGCCATGGCATACCTGAGTATCGGGCTGCTGGCGATAATTGCCGCAACTATTTCTGTATTACTTTCTAAAAGCATTACACGACCCATCAGGAATCTTACCGCAGTGGCGGTTGATATTAAATCGGACAAGCCTTTTGATCCGGATACCATTGTTGATGTTACATCTGGAAAAGATGAGATTGCTTATCTTGGACAGGTGTTCAGTTCAATGGTTATTTCTCTTCAAAAAAGTGAAGAAAAATATCGCATTCTTGTGGAAAATTCACCGGACTTAAGTTACAGGACAGACCTTGAAGGCAAAATTATCTTTGTTTCCCATTCCGTTTACGCTTTGTCCGGCTATACCGTGGATGAGGCCATTGGAATGAAAATGGCTGAAGAGATCTATGCTGATGCTGATGAAAGGGCCTTACTTTTGTCCGGGCTTCAGCAGCATGGTTTTGTTAACAATTTTGAAGCAAAATTAAAGCGAAAGGACGGATCTTTCTGGTGGGCCTCCACCAATGCCCATTTTTACAAAGATAAGGATGGCAATATTCTTGGTGTTGAGGGAATTACCAGGGATGTTACCGAACGTAGGATGGCTGAGAATGACCTGAGGACCAGCGAGGCGAAATTCAGATCAATTTTCGAAAATTCACCTTTGGCGCTTGTGCACTTTGACAGCAACGGCGTAATTACTATCTGCAATGATAATTTGTGTAAACTTTTAGGGAGCAAAAAAGAGGCCCTTATTGGATTTAGCCCGATTGAGTCGTTAAAAGATCAAAAAATGAAAGCTGCCATTTCAACGGCAATTTCAGGAAAGAAAGGAAATTATGAGGGGGATTACGTGTCGATTACAGGTAATCGTTCGGCACCCATACGCGCCAGATTTGCACCGGTTCTGTCAAGCGACGGCAACCTGAACGGTGTCATCGGTATATTAGAAGATATCACTGAACAACGCAGGACCCAGGAAGTTATCATACAGACTGAAAAAATGCTCTCTGTGGGTGGCCTGGCCGCTGGTATGGCACATGAAATAAACAATCCTCTGGCCGGCATTCTCCAAAATGCAGAGGTGGTGATCAATAGAGTGTCTAAAGACTTACCGGCAAATCATAAAGTGGCGGATGCCATCAATATTCCGATGGAAAAAATTTTCGAATACATGGGAAAGCGGGATATTCTCTCACTTTTGACAGCCATCAGGGAAAGCGGGAAACGGGCAGCAGCCATTGTCAAAAACATGCTCTCATTCAGCCGCAAGGGCGGGTCTCATTTTTCATACTGCACAATAGCAACCCTTCTGGATGATACGCTTGAACTTGCGGGAAGTGATTATGATCTGAAAAAAAAATATGATTTCAGGAAAATAGAAATTGTAAAAGAATACCAGGACACAGGCTTGGAAATAAAATGTGAAGAAAGCAAAATCCAGCAGGTCTTTTTAAATATTTTTAAAAATGGGGCACAGGCCATGGCAGAAGAAAAAAGTAAAAAAACCCCAAGGTTTGTTATAAGGACATACAATATAGATCGTATGGCCTGCATAGAAATTGAAGACAATGGGCCGGGAATGGATGAACAGATCCGCAAAAGAGTGTTTGAACCCTTTTTTACGACAAAAGGCATTGGTGTGGGGACAGGACTTGGCATGTCGGTTTCATATTTTATCATCAAGGAGAACCATGAAGGCTCCATGGTGGTGGAATCAGTTCCCGGCCAGGGGGCAACTTTCATAATTCACCTTCCGCTGCAAAAAAACCCAATCCTTGACGCTGGGAAATTTATTGGGTTATA
>JAKIUJ010000288.1 GCA_021647625.1 Desulfobacula sp. | reverse complement strand
TACCAAATTACAGGCATCATACCTTTTTTCGGATATTGCAAAAAGAGTAGATGATTATCAACAAAAAAATCCAAAAGCGGATATTATCCGTTTAGGCATAGGAGATGTCACCCGTGCATTGGCCCCGGCGATCATAGAAGGGTTCCATAAAGGTGTGGATGAGATGGCTAACGACGCCACTTTCCGTGGGTATGGCCCTGAACAGGGGTATGAGTTTTTAAGACAGATCATTGCTGAAAATGATTTTCAAAACCGAGGGGCGGATATCAGTGCGGATGAGATTTTTGTCAGTGATGGTGCCAAATGCGATACAGGCAATTTTCAGGAATTATTTGCCGGTGATATTAAAATAGCCATTCCGGATCCTGTCTACCCAGTCTATCTTGATACCAATGTAATGGCCGGTAGAACAGGTGATTTCCAAAGCGGCCGATACCAGGGTATCGTATACATGGATTGTCTAAAAGAAAATAATTTTATGCCGAAACTGCCGGAAAAAAAAGTGGATTTGGTTTATCTGTGTTTCCCCAATAATCCCACAGGCACCTGTGCAACAAGAGAAGAACTTAAAGGTTGGGTTGATTGGGCAAAAGAAAATAAAGCATTGATTTTGTTTGACGCAGCTTACGAATCCTTTATACGGGATCAAGCACTGCCTAAAAGTATTTATGAAATCGAGGGTGCCCAACAGGTGGCTGTTGAGTTTAGAAGTTTTTCCAAAACAGCCGGTTTCACCGGAACACGTTGCGGATTCACCGTGGTGCCCAGGGAGTGTATGATTTTTGATGCCAACGGCGGTAAAATGTCGCTTCATGCCATGTGGAACAGGCGGCACACGACTAAATTTAACGGGGTGTCTTATCCGGTGCAAAAAGCTGCTGAAGCGGTATATTCCAAAGCGGGAAAAGCACAGGTGAAAGCACAGGTCTCCTATTACCTTAAAAATGCGGATGTGATTAGTAAAACCATCGCATCCCTGGGGTTTGATTATGTGGGCGGCGAAAACTCGCCCTATATCTGGATTGATGGGAAGGGTCGTGACTCCTGGGATTTTTTTGATCTTCTTTTAACCAAAACCGGTGTGGTCTGTACGCCTGGCGGCGGATTTGGAAGATGCGGCAGCCAATATATAAGAATCAGTGCGTTTAATTCCTTTGAAAATGTCACCACTGCCATGGAGAGACTCAAAGAGGCATTGAGATGAATCATTTTTTCAATGTAAAAAGCCTTGAAGAGGTCATGGATCTGGCCAAAATATTTTCCCAGGTTGGGTCTGAAAATATTGATGTGGTTGATGCCTATTCAAGGATTTTAGCCCGGGATCTGGTTGCCCCCAGGGATATGCCCGGATTCAGGCGTGCGACCATGGATGGATATGCCGTAAAGGCAAGTTCAACCTTTGGTGCCTCGGAATCAAATCCGGCCTGGCTGGAAATTGCCGGTACCATTTTAATGGGAGATATCCCTGATTTTGAACTAAAGGCTGGTCAGGCCGCCAAAATATCAACCGGCGGCATGATTCCCAAGGGTGCCGATAGTGTTGTTATGGTCGAGCATACCGATATGGTTGATGATATTTCTGTGGAGATTTATAAAAGTGTTGCTCCCTTGCAGCATGTCATTGATGCAAAAGAGGATTTTACAAATCAGGAAATCGTTTTGACAAAGGGGACATTTATCCGCCCCCAGGAAGAAGGGTTAGCCGCCGGACTTGGGTTTTCCAGTATAAAAGTTTATAAAACCCCAAGAGTAGGTATCATTTCCACGGGTGATGAAATAATTCCCATAAACCAGGAGCCCGAGCCCGGTAAAATTCGGGATATAAACTCGTATGCCCTGTCAGGGTTTATCCGTGAGGCACATGCAACACCCCTGCTATACGGCATCGTTAAAGATGATCCCACGCTACTAAAGCAGACCATTGAAAAAGCACTGCATGAAACCGACATGGTCTTGATTTCAGGCGGCAGTTCTGTCGGGACAAGAGATTTTACGGTTGATGTTTTGTCTGCCTTACCCGATACAAAAATTCTGGTTCATGGTATGTCGGTAAGTCCCGGCAAACCGACTATTCTTGCAAAATCAGGTGAAAAACCTGTCTGGGGGCTTCCTGGCCAGGTGGTATCCGCGATGGTGGTTTTAAAAATTATTGTTATTCCCTTTTTAAATCGTCTGATGGGATATGGAAAAATTGATCGAACCGTGCGTGTCCCTGCCAGATTGAGCAGAAATGTTGCTTCGGCGCAGGGACGACGGGATTTTGTCCGGGTGCTTTTAGAAAAAGACGGTGATGCGCTTGTCGCAAAACCTGTGCTGGGAAAATCAGGCCTCATCAGGACGATGATTCATGCAGATGGCCTTCTTGAGATTGGAGACCATGTTGAAGGCCTGGAAAAAGATACCATGGCACAGATTATTCTTTTATAAACAGCCATGCGCAGCCTTGGCCTTTCATCCAGTGGGGTGCGCAACAAACAAGATGTTTTGACAAAACATGAAAGAACTTAATAGATTTGCATGGGTCTTTCATGCAAAAAAAATCAGAGATATAAAATTATGAATGCCAAACGAAATGTATACCTGGATATGAGAAGTATTAAAGAAGCAAGGCAGATACTCTTTGACCATTTTGATAAAAATATTACGGATATAGAAACCCTTGATGTGGTAAATGCCAAAGGACGGGTGCTTGCAAAACCAGCAATTGCAGCCGTGTCATCTCCTAATTTCCATGCATCGGCAATGGATGGCATTGCCGTTGATGCCCAAATCACCTTTGGTGCCGGTGAGGATGCCCCAAAAACAATAGTTCCCGGCAAAAATGCGTTCTGGGTTAATACCGGGCATGTCATGCCCCGGGGAACCAATGCTGTTATCATGATTGAACACTTAAATATTTTGGATGAAAAAAAAGTTGAAATAGAGGCCCCGGTATTTCCCTGGCAGCATGTCAGAAAAATGGGGGAGGATATCGTTGCAACCAAGCTATTATTTCCAAGAGGACATCAGGTGAATTCTTATTCGCTTGGCGCCCTTTTATCCGGTGGTATTTTTAAGGTTCAGGTGCATAAAAAACCAAAGGTCCTCATTATTCCAACAGGATCTGAGCTAAAGCAATGGCATGAAATCAGCATTGACAAACTTATGCCGGGAGACGTGGTGGAGTCCAACTCCACGGTGCTTGGCGGTCTTTGTCAGGACCATGATGCAGACTTTGATGTTCATCCCATGCTCAAAGACAATCTTGAAAATATGAAAAAGTCTGTGGAAAAGGCTGCCAAGCAGGATTATGACATGATCTGTATTATTGGCGGGTCATCTGCAGGATCGGAGGATTTCGCAAAGCCGGTCATTTCTTTTCTTGGACAAGTATATGTTCATGGCATTACCATGATGCCGGGTAAGCCCATGATGTTTGGAAAGGTATTTGATACGCCGATTTTTGGAATCCCGGGATATCCTGTTTCTGCCATTGTTGCATTTGAGCAGTTCGCAGGGCCCTTGCTGTTAAAAATGCAATGTCTTCCAAAAAAAGAGGTATCTATCCAGACCGTATCTCCGGCCCGTAAAATAGCTTCGAAATTGGGCCAGGAAGAATTTTTA
>JAKIUJ010000053.1 GCA_021647625.1 Desulfobacula sp. | reverse complement strand
GCAGAGGCCCGTACGGGCAGTGATATTTTGTGGCAGGTGGAAAGATATCACCCGTTTCTCATTATTGAGAAAAAAGGAAAGTGGGTTAAAATAAAAGATTTTGAAAATGATGTGGCCTGGATTCATAAATCCCTTTTAGGAAATCAAAAAAGTGTCATTACAATAAAAGACAAATGTAATATAAGATCAAAACCAACAACTAAAAGCAGAGTTCTGTTTACCGCAGAAAGAGGCGTGCCTTTCAGGTTTCTGAAGAAAGAAGGCAATTGGATAAAAATCCAACACTCTGATGGCGACGTTGGATGGATTTTTAAAAAGCTCGTATGGTAATTTATCAATTTATTAAGGTTTAAGGTGGGAAAAAAGTATGGCAGAACAAGGTGTATCCAATGAACGAAAAAAAGAACTCGAACAATTAGATCCATTTCAGCAAAATCTTATAAAGGCGCTTGCCTCTATCAAAGAATATAAAAAACAAGTCGGGTTGATAGCCGGGGCAGTTGTTTTAATTATTATTGTTTTTTCCGGTATTATGTACAGTTTTGGGAAAGCGGAAAATAAGGCATCCTATTTAATGAGTCAGGCCTTAACCAAATATGTAAAAGTAAATGATCCGATAAAAGGTTTTGTTGAAGTCAAAGAAGATTTTGCCCTTATTTTTACAGATTATGCAAATACTGCTGCCGGCAAACTGGCCAGGGTTGAATATGCCAAAATTTGTTATGATGCATCAAAGTTTGATCAAAGCTACCAGTACTATAAAGAAGCGCTTGAGTTATTCAGTGGTCAGGCATTGATGGAAAATTTTATCCTTGTTTCACTGGGTCATGTCAGCCTTGCCAGAAATGATGTTGAGTCTGCAAAAAAATATTTCAACCGTGTTGAGAATGCTAAAATCGATCTTTTAAAAGATGAGGCTCGTTTTGCATTGGCCATGTTGGATGAAACCGGCGGCAATGTTGCGGATAGTAAGAAAATGTATGAAAAAATTGTATCGGATCATGCAGGATCTATCTATTATCCCGTTGCTAAAAGCAAAATAGATAAGTTGTAGTTATAAAACTTAAAAAGGCTGCTAAAGCTTTTGCTCATTGCAGCCTTTTTAAGAAAAGGAAAAAAAGATGAAAAAACTAACATTTGTTAGTTAAATTTTTATTGTTGCACATTTCTTACCAAAGTATAATTTTTCTTTCTTTTTCTCACCTTTTAATCATAACGGACTGTAATAATACTCCTTTTTGCGGGGTAATTAAAATAGAGTGCCATTGGGTATCTCTTATATTTAGTCGAATAAATCAAAAAAAGTTCAATATTTTGAACTTTTTTTGTGAGCTATATATTCTATATGTGAATAACTGTTTGAAAAAATAAATAAATACTGATGTTTATGAGGATGTTCAAGATGTTGAACTTAATTTTATAAACTTATTTATCAAGATTGAATTTTTTCAGTTTTTGATTTAATCCGCTTTTTCCGATCCCTAAAAGCTGGGCTGCCTTGGTCTGTATATTCCCCGACATTTTCATTGCGTGTTGGATCATCCGTTTTTCTACAGCAACAAGTGTTTCGGCAAGTCCTGCGCCGGTTGGTATGCCGTTAAGGTCGATGGTGGAAGTCATCTTCTGACGAATCTGTAGCGGAAGGTCTGCCGGTGTGACCAGTTTTCCGTTGCAAAGGAGAACGGACCGTTCAATAACATTCTCAAGTTCGCGTACATTTCCTTTCCACTCATAGTCGCTGAGAATTTTGATCGTTTCGGGGCTGATTCCGGATATTTTGTTCGAAAGATTCATTTGACTGATATATTTATCAATAAAATGATTGACTAAAAGAACAATATCCTCCATACGCTCCCGGAGTGGGGGCAAAGAAATTTTAACAACGTTAAGCCGGTAAAATAGGTCTTCTCTGAAATTTCCTTTTTTTACTTCTTCTTCAAGGTCTTTATTTGTGGCGGCAATGAGACGAAAATTAATAGGGATGGATTTGGTTCCACCCACCCGTTCAACCGTTTTTTCCTGGAGCACCCTCAATAGTTTTACCTGGAGGGATCTGGGCAACTCCCCTATTTCATCGAGAAAAAGAGACCCGTTGTCAGCCAATTCAAAACGGCCTTTTTTCAGGGCTGCTGCACCGGTGAAAGCACCCTTTTCATGCCCGAAAAGCTCGCTTTCCAGCAAGGTTTCAGCAAAAGCGGAACAATTGACGGCTATAAGAGAGTTGTTCTTTCTTGGACTGTTGTAGTGGATGGATTTGGCAACCAATTCTTTACCGGTACCGCTTTCCCCTTCAATTAAAATGCTGGCGTCTGAAGGTGCAACTTTATTGATAATATCATAAATTTCCTGCATGGGCCTGCTTTTACCGATAATATTATCAAAACTATACCGTGAACTGACAGCTTTCCTAAGACGATAGTTCTCCTGGACAACCCTGTACATGGAGATGGCTTTTTCAATATGGGCAACCAGTGCCTGATTTTCAAAGGGTTTTAATATAAAAGTATAGGCACCTTTGTGCATTGCTTCGACGGCTTTTTCAACACTGCCGTATGCAGTCATAATAATCACCGGAGTATCCGGAATAATCTCTTTAATATTTTCCAATAATTGAATACCGCTCATTCCGGGCATTTTAACATCAGTTAATACCAGGTCAACAAGTTCGGTATTCAAGATATCCAACGCCTCCATGCCGCTTGAGGCTGTCAGTGTTGCATATCCTTCTTCAGAAAGAAGTTCCCCAATGATCATGGGATAGTTCTTTTCATCATCAACAATCAGAATCGTTTCCATCTGTATTTTTTGCTCCTATACCGGGAGGGTAATTCTTACGTTTGCGCCGGTGATTTCATTATTATTAATGGAAATAGTTCCTGTGTGCGCTTCAATGATATTTTTTACAATACCCAGTCCCAGCCCGGTTCCAGTATCTTTTGTCGTAAAAAAGGGAGTCCATATTTTTTTTAGTAAATCTTTGTCAATGCCTTTACCATCATCCATAAAATTAATTACTATACTCCCTGCTTGATGGGTTGCACGGATCGTAATGGTTCCATTGGGTTTAAGTGATTGAAAAGCATTGATCAATAAATTTAAAAAGGCCTGGTAAAGCATTGCGCTGTCAGCCATTATCTCAGGCAAATGATGGGGAATGTCCATTTTAATATTAAGCTGAAGATCTTCAATCTCCTGTGATAGAAAATTAATATTTTTAGCAATAATATCATCTAACCGGCAGGGATGAAAATCGGGAAATTTGGGTTTAGCAAAATCAAGAAAATCTGTAATGATATTGTCCAGCCTGGCGGACTCTTCCACTATAATATCGGGAATATGGCTTTTTGCATCCAGCCGCTCCATTTTTTTTTTTAACAATTGGGCGCTGCTTTTAATAATTCCCAGAGGGTTTCGGATCTCATGGGAAACACCAGCCGTCATTTCTCCTATGGCGGATAAATGCTCTGCCTGGCGTAATTTTGCTTCAAGCTTCAACCTTTCGTCAGCCCTGCGTTCAATGATTTTTTCACCCTGTTTGACAACAAACCTGAGTACAAAAAATAAAAATCCCATTACTATAAAACAGGATGTAACAATTAGTCCTTGTAATTTGAAAACTTTTTTATAATCGTCAGAAACATCCCTGACAATCTCCACCACCCCAAGGACATTCCCTGCAAATTCCGGCAGGACCCTTTTGTCAGCCATTAACGGAGCAAATGTGATGATTTTTGTCTTCTGGGGAAACCAGAACATAAGTTCCAGAAAACTGCCCTGCTGTGTCAATCGGGAGGTTGCTTCCTTATTGATGGCTTTTTCATAGTGTACGCCGCCTGCATTTTTCTGTCCTATTTTATTTTCATCAAAGCTATACGATATAATGTTTTGATGATCATAAATATTAACCATTTCAACATTGAAACTATGAAGGGTGGAACGAACAACTTTATCCATTAATTCTCTCTGCTTAGGCTCCCTTAAACGGATTTCTCTATATTTTATTAAAACCGGCAGCATGAATCTTGTAATAATCTGGTGGTTCAGGTTTTCAACAAGCAAAGTTGCATAGTCCTGACTTTTCTCTAAAAGAATATTCCTCACCCAATGTGCATTTAAAGCCGAAATAATGATTGTTGCGGTGAACATAATTACAAGTGAGGAAAATGTAAAAAATTTGACCAGCCGAAAGGGCTTGATTCCCTGTGAATTATGATGATTTTGTAACATTTATTTCCTATTTTTAGTGTTTTTGATGGTATGACAATGTCGTTTTTTTTACTCTTAATGGTACAAATAACACTATTGTGCTTGACTTTACAAGAATATCATATCAAAGTACAGGCATATTGAGCAGTCAGATCAATATAAAAAAATATGGGGTGTAGATAACCAATACAAATTGATAATACTTAAATATTGTTGATATCTATGATATTTGGAAAAAAAGATCATCTTGTCGGGCTGGATATAGGCTCTTCGTTTATAAAAGTTGCTGAAATTAAAGTAACCGGTAAAGGGCATGTCCTGAATAAATTGGGGATGAGCCGGATTCCGCCGGGAAGTATTGTCGAAGGCAGAATCGCAGATATGGCGGCTATTGCCGATACTATCCGCCTTCTATTTAAGACCCAGAAAATTCGTGAAAAAAATGTGGCCATTTCCACTGGCGGCCATTCCGTAGTCATCAAAACCATTAATACAATAGTTAAAGATGAAGCCCAGTTACATGATACGATTTATTCTGAAGCTGAACAATATATCCCCTATGACATAGATGACGTAAATATAGATTATCAAGTATTGGGCGAAAGTGATTTTTCTCCTGATCAGATGAATGTCCTGCTGGTTGCTGTGAAAAAGGATCTGGTTTCAGAATATATTGAATTGATTCAATTGGCAGGATTGAACCCTAAAATTATCGATGTTGACACCTTTGCACTTCAAAATGTTTATGAAATATTACCATACGAAAATAGAGAAAAAACAACTTTGCTCATAGATGTTGGCGCATCCAAAACCTCTTTGAATATATTAAAAGCCAATGCCTCATTGATGATGCGGGATACGATGTCAGGGACAAACCAGATTATTGAAGAGGTTTCCAGTCAGTTCGATATCTCTCCCGACGAAGCAGAGCAGGTGGTTAACGGTGAAATCAATGATGTGGCCAATCAGGATGCTATAGGGGAAATCAGTCGACAAGTTGCCCAATCCTGGTGTTCTGAAATATGCGAGGTCGTCAACACATATCAGTCCGGAGTTAATGATGAAAAAGTTGAAAAAATTATATTAAGCGGTGGCGGCGTATTTGTAGAAGGATTTAAGGACGGTCTTTTATCGGAACTGGAGGCTGACGTGTCTATTATTAATCCTTTTGAATGTTTGCTTGTAAATGAAAGAAAATTTCCTGCTTCCTACATAGAAAAGGTGGCTGCCATGGCGGCGATTTCGATAGGGCTTGCACTGAGAAGAGTAGATGATAAATGATAAAAATTAATCTTTTACCATTCAGGCTTGCAAGAAAAAAAGAGAACATCAGAAGACAGATATCAATTTTCTTTTTGTTGATTCTTTTTTCCGGGCTTTTACTTTTTTGGTATTCGCTTCATATGAACAATCAAATCCAATTGGTTCAGGAAGAGACTAACCGTGTTAACCAACAGATTTCAAAATATAAGGAACGGGCAACTCGGGTTAAAAAAATAAAAAAAGATTTGAAAATTTTAAACGAAAAACTTGATGTGGTTTCGTCACTAAAAATGCAACAGGATAAACAACTTATTTTATTTGATACGCTCACAGGCCTGATCGTCCCGGATCGAATGTGGATTGAAAGTTTGAATACGAACGCGAACACTTTAAAAATGAAAGGGATTGCTTTTGACAATCAAACCATTGCTGATTTTATGGAAAATCTTGAAGCATCTCCTCTTTTTGGCAAAATTGATTTAAAAACGGCAAAACTCAAAAGTTTTAAAGGCAACAATATGCTAAAATCATTTGAACTGCTTTGCTATAAAAAAATAGTAGTACCGGACAATAAAAAGAAGACAAAACAAGGCAAAAAATGAGTAAAGGGAAAACAATATTTGATGAGATAAATAACAAGACGGGCGTCTTTTTTGAAAAAGTTGGCGTCTTGACAAAGGCACAGCGGTTGATTGTCTGCCTTGTGACGTTTGCTTTGATTGGAAGTGCCTATTATTATTTTGTTTTCATGCCCAGACAGGAAAAATTAACCAGAGTTAAGAAAATACATCAAACACAGCTAAATAAACTGGCCAGTTTCAAAAAACAGGCGTCTCAGCTGTTAAAGTACGAAAAATTGATGGCCCTGGCCCAGGATAAATTTAATGTAGCAATGAAAGCACTTCCGGATAAAAGAGAATTGCCCTCCCTGTTAGCTGGGATTTCCAAAGCCGGCGGTAATGCCGGGCTTACTTTTCTTTTGTTTAAACCGGGCAATGAAATTAACAAAGAGTATTATAAGGTATTGCCTGTTGCCATTAAGGTTGAGGGACGATACCATCAACTCACAGATTTTTTCTATCAAATTACACGGTTAAACCGAATTGTGAATATTAATAATGTGGCTGTGAAATCCAAAGGCGGTAAAAAAACATTAGAAATGAGTTGTCAGGCAGTCACGTATATGTTTGTTGAAAAAAAAGAATCCAATAATAAGAACAAACGAAAAAGAAAGAAAAAATAAGGGGTTCAATATAAAAAGTTATAATGGTATTTAAACTAAATATAATCACTGCACCCATCCTTATTATTTTAATCGGTCTTGTGTTTTCATGCAATGATCCTAAAGATAAGTATCAAAAACCGGCTTCACAGGTTGTTTCAAAAAATATCTCACAACCGACATCTCCAACCCAGCCAAAAAAAAATACCAGCGCAAAACGACAAAAAAAACAAGATGTTCTTAACGCTAAAAAATTGAAAAAAAATGAGAACAGTGTTGAGTCCGAACAAAAAGTTGCAGCAGTGATGCAACGGTCGGAACATTATAGTTCAAAGGGTAAAATTGATCCGTTTAGACCACTTTTTCAGGAAAAAGCAGCCACTCCTCTTCCATCTAAAAAGGTACCGGCAAGAATTTTAACCCCCCTTGAGAAGATTGAATTGAATCAAATCCGCTTGGTAGCTGTAATTGTTATGAAGGATAGACGGATTGCCATGGTAGAAGAAGCCGGTGGAAAAGGGTATGAGGTCAGTGTAGGGACTTATATTGGTAAACAAAGCGGGAAAATTACACAGATAAAGGACAGCAGCATTGTTATTCGAGAGCCGGTTAGAGATTTTAAAGGAAGGCTGTCTGAACGTGTCCAGGAAATCAAACTTCAAAAAAATGATATTGGGGAGTAATATGGTCTATTTTCAGAAAAAAAGAATCCAAAATATAATGAAAATGGTATGTTGTGTACTTTTAGCTGTCTTCATTATTACAGGATGTGCTATTCAAAAAACTGAAAATGTTCAACCTGTTGATAAAAAACAGGCCATTACAAAGGTACAGTCCGATATATCAAGTGATCAGACCGTACAACCGATAGAAAGAATTATTCATGCCCTGACCTTTGAGCAGAACGAACAAAAAATTAAAATCAATATTGAAGGAAATCAAAAACTGGTCTATACATCCATTCGTCAAGATTTCCCATTTGGAATCGCGATATATCTTCCGGAAACAAAAATTAACGATAGTTTCAAAAAGGAACTAATTAACACTCCAGGCATCAAAGATGTAACAGTTGAATATGCCGATAAAGAAAAAATTACAGCTAAAGTTGAAATTCTTTTGACACAGGACTTTAACTATGAAGTGGTTGAAGATAATAATAGAATTACCGTATCTTTGTTTGGAGATGCTCAAATCACAAAAAGCCCCGTCAGTGAAGATTTTAAATCATTGTCAGCTGATAAAGCAATCGATTCATTACCCGGCAAAGATAGCACCGGTCAAACGGTTATCATACCCGGGAAAACTGCTACCATGACCTATGTTGAGTTTAATACACTTGAAGATGGGAAATCAGATATCGTTATTCATACAAACCAACCCGTCAAATATGATATAGAGCAACAAGGGTATGATACAATCAATCTGAATTTGTATAATACCATTATTCCGGACTATCATAAAAGACCCTTATTAACCGAGTATTTTAAGTCAGCAGTAGAGAGATTAACACCCAGGCAGATACCGGGCAAAGCCAAAAATTCGAAAATTGAAATTAAGATAAGACAGCAAGTCCCATATCGAGTGGTGCAAAAACAAAATACGATATCACTGTTTTTTGATCCATCAACGGTTGAACCGCCGGTGTTTGATAAAGCCAGGAAAATAGTAAGCAGCGGCACAACAATAAAGGAGAGAGTATCGGTTCTGCAATTGGTACCAGAGCCTGTGGAAAAGGTTTCTGCGGAAAAGAAAAGTCAAAAAAATCAAGAAGATATTTTCGGAAGTCCAAAACTGTACACAGGAGAAAAGATAAAACTTGATTTTTATGAGACAGATATTAAAAATGTTTTCAGGATTTTAAGGAGTGTTGGCGGGCTGAATTTTGCGATCGATAAGGGTGTTGAAGGAAAAGTGACCATGACCCTTGAAGATCCGGTGCCTTGGGATCAGGTGCTTGATCTTGTACTCAAAATGAATAATCTGGGACAGAAACAAGAAGGCAATGTCATCCGTATCGCCACCCTTGCTAAGTTAAAACAAGAAGAAGCTTTGTTGCAGGATACCATTGCTGCAAGGAAAAAATCCAGAGAGCAGAAAAAAAGTCTTGAACCGCTTGTTACAGAATATATTTCGATCAACTATTCAGATGCCAATGCCGATATAAAGCCTCATATTGACCAAATCCTTACCAAAGGAAGAGGGACGATTAGTGTTGATGCCAGGACAAATATGATAATTCTTACCGATATACAGGAAAAAATTGATCAGGCCAGAGAGATTATTTACCGCCTTGATAAAGTTACCCCTCAGATTATGATAGAAGCTAAGGTTGTTGAAGTGACAAAGGATTTTTCAAGGGAACTAGGGTTAGGCCTTAGCTTTACCAAAACCCAGACCGCTAATAGCGGACGTTCAAGAGACTTCAGTGTCGGGTTGAACTATCCCGTCGGAAGCCCTACCAATTTAGGGGATTTTAATTTTTATAGAATCCTGGGGTCGGATTTTTTGAATTTAAATGCACAATTAGCTGCATCTGAAAGTAAGGGCGATATCAAAGTAGTATCCTCCCCAAGAATTTTGACCCTGGACAATAAAAAGGCAATAATTAAACAGGGACTTGAATATGCCTATCTTGAAAGAGATGACAGTGGTGGATCATCAGTCAAATTTAAGAGTATTGATCTTTCACTTGAAGTTACCCCCCATGTGACACCTGATAAACGAATTGCCATGACCATCTTTTTGACAAAAAATGATATCGATACAATAACCAATGGTGTACCATCGCTTTCAACAAATGAAGCGCAAACAGAGCTATTGGTCAACAATAACGATACTGTTGTTATCGGCGGCATTGTAAAAACAACAGACAATAAAAGCAGCTCCGGAACACCGTTATTATCAGACATCCCTTATCTTGGAAGACTTTTTAGAACAGATGTTAAATCAGACAAAAGAAATGAATTATTAATTTTTCTTACCCCGTCAATAGTTCAATTGGAGCAAAGGCGAAACTAGTTTTTAACATTGGATTTAATTGAGTTCGTACAATCTTTTTTCAGCCTCTTTCGCCAGGGGTGAGAACTCAGGCTCAAGACTGAGAACAATTTTCCATGCACGCTTTGCCTTATCCCATTTATTAATCGATTCATAGGCTCTGGCCAGATCAAAATGAAGGATTGCTGCATTTGGATTCCTTTTTAACAATCGATGCAGAAAATCAATGGCCTGGTATTGATATCCGGTTTCGATATAAATAGTAGAAAGTCCATGGGCTGGAACTAAGTAGTTCGGGCGTATATCAAGCGCTTTATAGAAATATGATTTAGCTTTTTCAAACTTTTTTTGATGATAATAAGCCCATCCAAGATTCGAATAAGGAATTTCCGGGGTTGCGTATAAGACATCCTCAGCAATCTCATTAAATAATTCAATGGCGCGGTCCCATTTTTTTAATTTCAGATATGTGGCACCCAGATTATTTTTTACATTGATATAGTCTTTATTAAGGGATAAGGCTTTTTTAAACTCGGTTTCTGCCATGCCGTATCTCTCCTTGGCCATATAAACAAGTCCAAGACTATTGTATATGGACGGTTCATTTGGAATCTTTTTTTGTGCTTCCAAAAGTTTTTTTAGAGCCAATGTATATTTGCCCGCATTGTAATATTGTTCCCCAACTCTCTGGGTTGCAATGGCAATTTCTTGTATTTTTTCATTGTCTACGGTTTTCGAAGCACATGAGAAGAGAAACAGAGCGATGCAAAGAGTGTAAAAGGTATTTTTCATATAAGGCAGTCCTTTATTTTGAAATGATATCACTATTTAGTGACAAACGTTTAATATTCTCTTTTTCAAGATACTTCACTGCATTGGTACTCAACGGTGCCATTGAAACAAACAGTTTTTCATCTTTTTTAACGGCATAAATACCCTTTATGGTTTCAATAGTTTTACCGGTGTAAAAAGCGGGATTTTCCCAAGTTGAATATCCAAGATGGGAAAATAGTGTATTAATTGCTTCGGGAATCGTTAATTTGGGTGTGATTGATATAATCTCGAACTCTCTTTTTTCAAGCACGGCTATTGCTGCACCATAGACATGGCCGAAATTGATCAACAAATCAGTTGTTTCTTTTCTGACAATTCTGCTAAAGGGCGCTTCGAGTTGAATATTGTTAAAAATAAAAGGAATTTTAGCATCGGGTATATATTCAAAGCTTGTCTGGGATATAATATCTGCAATCATCTTTTGATATTCAATGGTTTGGTTTATCCGGGGATGAACTTGTGTTTCTTCTTTTAGTTTTCTCATACTCTCGGAAAGAGCCTGGGTTTTTAAATTCTGCCAATGATTTTGAATATTCTCAAGCAGTGCACTGTTCGAGGTATTACCGGAAATAATTAAAATTTTAGAACCGTCAACCATTTCGATCATCGGTGTGGTTGAAAGATCAATAGTTGTTTTTGAATTGTCTGATCCGGGGAAATAGATTTTCCCTTGATTTAACAGGGTGCCGCCTATAAGAGAAGCGTATTTTTTCAACTGGGCCAGTTCATGGGCCTCAATTTTTTTTTGACGATTTTTTGCCTTTTCTGTTAACATTTCCGGGGAAGATGATTTTGCAGAAAAAAGAGATTTGAACCACGGTTCCGATTTGATTGAGGGGTCTGGTAAGTAGACCTGGGCACCTTCATAGATGATATTTATGTTTTTTATATTTGGGTTTGCCATTTGGAAGGCCTTTATACCTTCTTGGGAAAGTGATCCCCCTTTTTTTAAGAAATCTTTATCAATCAGATTAGAGATGGTCTCCCCTTTTTTAATTTTATGGGGTTTAATAAAAGGTTTCAGGTCAAAATCTTCAGGAGTGGTAGAGAACTCAATGATCGGTACATCAATGGTGCCTGGCGTGCTTTGTTCATAATCCTGCTTTTTTATTTTTTTTAAGGGGATCAATATACGAATGCCGGGCTCAATGGCATCAATATTGCTGATTTGAGGGTTGAGATCTTTAAAAATTATTAAAAATTGAGGGAAATCTTTTTCAGAGATCTCCCCTTTTTTTCTGAATATTTTATACAGCCAGTCATCTTTGGTGACAGTATAGGGTTCACAAAGAACATCTTCATTCTTAAAGTTGAAAATTGAATATCTTTTATAGGACGTTTTGACCCCTTTGGTTTTTGCATCCAAAAAGTTGGGAATCACAAAAATTGAAATCAGAATAAAAACAATACCTGTAAAAAGAAGCTGTTTTTTCATAAATTATGTAGATATCTCTAAATTAAGCCGTAGGGCTATTTTATCTGACATATCGGCAACAAACTTTTGAAAATCTTTTTCTCCCAGTCGTTTTTTTTGAGATGGAACCAGGTTCCGATCATCCGGCATCAATAAAGAGGGCAGGTTAATATTATCATGATTGGAAGCAATTTTATATTCTTTTGGAATTGCACTGTTAAAGTAAAGATCCTGAAATTCGGAAAATTTTATGGCATGCGCTGTTGCATCGAGGATGGCGGTTTCATCCGAATTAATGATCTCTTTTTTAAGGGCCACACCAAGCCCGGCTAAGCATTCTCCCCCCTGGGTGCAGGTGATATGGCCGTTCCTGTTGGCAAGCAGCTGCGAGTCAATAATAGACTGTTCATCCACCTGGACAACAAAAACACGCCGGCTGCCGGCCCGGGCATTATATTTTTGAGCAATTTGGATAACCCTTGGCATGGATACAGGATTGCCGATCATGGCCGCCTGGGCAACACTGGGCTTTGTGTTAACCGGAATAAATTCTCTTTTGGTCTTATCAGGTTCAAGATAATATTGGTAAACAGGATCTGCATGCTCTGATTGAACCCCAATGATTTTTGGCAGGCAATCAATAATTTTTGTGTCATAAAATTTGATAAATCCATTCATAACAGCTGAGATATTGCCTGCATTACCAATGGGTACAAGAATGACCTTGTCTTTCATATCCCAGTTAAAATCCTGGGCAATCTCATACGAATAAGATTCTTGACCCAGGATACGCCACGCATTCTTCGAATTCAGCAATACTACATCGTATGTGGCTGAAAGGTGTTCCACAATCTTCATGCAGTCATCAAAAACCCCGGGGATTTCGAATACGTGTGCGCCACTTCCAAGGGGCTGGGATAGCTGCTGGGAAGTGACTTTTTTATGGGGTAAAAGTACTGCCGACTTAACTTTATCTCCCAGATAAGAAGCATACAGGGCGGCGGCAGCAGAGGTGTCCCCGGTGGACGCGCAGATCGCCATCACGTTGGAAATTTTGTTTTGGTCAAGTAGAAATTTGATGCTTGATAAGGCACTGGCCATGCCGCGATCTTTAAAAGATGCACTGGGGTTCTGTCCGTCGTTTTTGTAGAAAAAACGAATGCCGATCTTGTTTTGCAACGCATCATTGGCCTCTACAACCGGGGTATGGCCTTCGCCTAGGTAAATAATCGAATCCAAGGGGATATTGGGGCCAATGAATTCATGAAACCTGTATATACCCTTGAGCGCCGGCAATTTAAGCATTTTACGGAAATCAAAAATTTTCTGCCAGAGTTTGCCGGGTATCCTTTTCAGGTCAGCAGCATTGTTATCATGAATTAAGAGCACTTCACTGCAATCCGGGCAAACATAAAGTAAATGTTCGATTGGATATTGGGCACCACATCCTAAACATCTATAGACCATTTTCCCCTTAACTTCGGGGATAATATGCGGTTTTACATCTTCCGGGAAATAATCAAGATTCATGACAAATCACCTTTTTGCCACTCATGTATGGAATGAGAACATCCGGAATAAGAACAGTACCATTCTGTTGCTGGTAATTCTCAAGTATGGCGGCAAAGGTTCTGCCAACCGCAAGTCCGGAGCCATTTAAGGTATGAACATATTCCGGTTTTTTAGCGCCTTGTCTTCTAAATCGGATACCTGCTCTTCTGGCCTGAAACTCCAGGCAATTGCTACAGGATGAAATTTCTCTGTATTTTCCGTTCTGTCCCTGCCCCGGCATCCATACTTCAATATCATAGGTTTTTGTTGCTGAAAATCCCAAATCACCTGTGCACAAGGTAACAACCTGGTAGGGAAGCTTTAGCAATTGAAGGATTTTTTCAGCATCGGCTAGCATCTCATCCAACTCGGAAAATGATGTTTCCGGTGTGGTTAATTTCACCATCTCTACTTTATTAAACTGGTGTTGCCGAATTAAGCCTCTGGTGTCCCGGCCATGGGAACCTGCTTCGGATCGAAAACATGGTGTATAGGCGGTGAATTTACAAGGCAGCTCAGACGCATCAATAATTTCATTTGCATATATATTGGTCATGGGAACTTCCGATGTTGGAATAAGATAATAATCCCAGCCTTCCAATTTAAAAAGGTCTTCTTTAAACTTGGGCAATTGACCAGTCCCTTGAAGGGCGGCAGAGTTCACGATAAAGGGGGGTAAGATTTCAGAGTATCCATGCCGGGTTGTATGCGTGTCTAGCATAAAATTTATCAACGCACGTTCAAGTCGTGCTCCACTGTCTCGATAAAGGGGGAATCTTGCACCGGTAATCTTTGCTGCCCGGGCAAGGTCCAGAATTTTTAAATCTTCTCCAATATCCCAATGGGCTTTTGGTTTAAAATTAAACACAGGCAGGGTGCCATATGTTTTTTCCAATCGATTTTCAGTGTCGTCAACTCCTTCGGGTACATCTTCATGGGGAAGATTGGGGATGGAAATAAGAAACTCATTAATTGCCTGTTGGGTGGCAGACAATTCTTTGTCAAGATGTTTTATAGACGCAGAGACCTCTTTCATCCTGTCAATCACGGCAGATGCATCCTGGCCTGATTTTTTCATTTTTGCAATATCATCGGAAACAATATTCCTTTTGTGGCGTAATGTTTCTATTTCCAACAGCAATTTTTTTCTTTTGAGGTCAGAATCTAAAAGAGAGATAAAATCGATATTTGCTCTTCTTTTTGCCATCCCTTTTTTAACAAGATCAAGATTGTTTTTTATATATTTTAAATCCAGCATTTTACTTTTTGTTTTACCTTTCGTTTGGTCTCTAAGTTCTTAATTTAAAAGATTCTTCACAGTTATAACCTGATACCATGGGGCCTGTAAACAGTCAATGTTTATTGATAGTTGACAATTTGCGACAGGTGTTTAATATTTGCTAAAAACTTTTTGCCAATAAAAGGAATGAGAAGACATGGAAGATGCAAAAAATGGAAAAAGCAATAATCTGTCAGTAGTGGCAGAACGTCTGGATAAGTATACAGAAGAAGAACTTGCTGAAAAATTTAATCGAATTGAGCATAAATTGTTTGAGTTTGCCAATTTCATGGAAGCCCAGTTGGCATTTTTATATACTCCCATGGCAACCGAGATTCCCACTGAGGGAATAATAAAAAAGGCGCTACAGATTGAAAAGGGCGTTGCATTGCCGGTCTTCACCGATGCCAAGAATGCGATTAATCTTTATAAAATCAGCAACTTTAAAAAAGATCTTGTCAAAGGGGATAACGATATCCTTGAACCGAATGTGGAAAAATGTAAAAAAATCAACCTTACTGAAGTCGATATTGCCATTATTCCAGGGCTTGCATTTGATGACAAAGGCGGCAGGATTGGATTTGGAAATAATTATTATACAAAATTGATTACAAAGCTTCCTGAAACCTGTAGAAAAGTCTCTCTTGCTTATGAGGATCAGGTTGTTGATCAAATTCAGATGGAGTCACGTAAATTTACAGTGGATATTATCATTACAGATCAGAGGGTAATCTATAAAATTTAGCAAAGACCCATCACTTTTTATTTGTTTTTATCAGGGTTAATGGCTTTTGCAAACTGCTTTAATTCTTTGGTCTTCCCCATTACAATCAGCGTATCCTGAGGTTCAATCAAAGTTTCAAAATGCGGATTGAACAACATTTCTCCGGATGCTTTTTTAATAGATATAATTATCAGGTTGAATGCCTGTCTTATTTTTGAATCCTTTAATGCAATATTTGTATATTTACTGCTTTTAGGGACAAAAATTTCTTCAATTTGAATGGCCTCTACTTTTCTGGAAAGCGCAATATCAAGAAAGCTGCTTACGCTGGGTCTTAGAAGCTTTAATCCCATGGAAATGGCACCGGTATCATATGGAGATTCTACCATGTTGGCCCCGGCAACAACCAATTTATTTCTAACATTCGGATTGCTGGCCCGGGCCATAATATAGATATCCGGATTCAGTTGCCTTGCGGTCAATACAAGAAAAACATTGGCCGTATCCGTGCCAAGGGCGGCCACAAGAAATGAAGCCTTTTTTATACCCGCCTTGAGCAAAAGTTCTTCATCCGAGGCATCCCCGACAAGATAATGCATTTTATCGCTTGCCAGAATGGATACAAGTTCCGGATCCTGATCAATGACAACAATATCTTTTGTTTCTTCCCGGATCAAATTGCACAACACTCTTCCAATTCGTCCATATCCGCAGACAATGTAGTGATTTGTCATGTTTCTGATTTTTTTATCCAACCTTTTTCTCCCCAGTATGGATTGTATTTCACCTTCAACAATGGCTTGTATGATTACCCCGGCAATATAAAGAAAATAACCGACGCCGGAAAATATCATAAAGACTGTGAATATCCTGCCGGCAGGGCTGATCTCATGAACCTCCATAAATCCAACAGTGCTCAGGGTGATAGCTGTCATGTAAAAGGCATCAAGAAAATTCCATTTTTCAATCAGCATATATCCTGCTACGCCAATTATGAAGATGAGACAAGAGATAAAAATGGCCCGGGCAATTTGTTGAAGTCTGCTCATAGGGCTATAAGTACTGGTCTTAGGAATAAAAATCAAGCCTTTGATTTTAATCTAAACAGCGCTGTATCTTCTTGACTGGCATAAGGGTTGTTAATATGAAGGGTGCATGAAAAATGAATCCAAGAAATATGCCAACTGGCGTCGTGAAATGGTTGAAAAACAAATCATGTCACGAGGTATTACTGACCGTCTGGTCATAGATGCAATGCTAAAGGTTCCAAGGCATCTGTTCGTCAGTGAAGCTCTGATCGACAGTGCATACGGTGATTTTCCTCTTCCCATCGGAGAGGGACAGACCATTTCACAACCTTTTATAATTGCGGAAATGACCCAGAATCTTGGGCTCAAAGGACACGAAAGAGTGCTTGAAATTGGTACAGGTTCAGGGTATCAGGGAGCGATCCTGTCACAAATCGTTTATAAAGTCTATACCATTGAAAGAAATAATACCCTGTTTTTACAAACCCGAAAATTATTTGATACCTTGAAATATCACAATATTGTCACCCGATATTCGGATGGCACCCAGGGGTGGAAACAGGAAAGTCCTTTTGACGCCATTATCGTTACAGCCGGTGGTCAACAGATCCCTGAACCATTAATCCAGCAACTGGCCATTGGCGGAAAACTTATCATGCCGGTGGGTGGTAATTTTTCCCAGGAACTGATTCTGATCGAAAAAACCAAAACCGGAATACAAACGAATAATCTGGGTGCCTGCCGATTTGTAAAATTGATAGGTCAGCATGGGTGGGGCGAATAGCCATTCATATGAATGAACCTCCTGCCAACAAGGACTCACTTATTAAAGAGCTTTTAATCGGCTTTTGTCTGGGGACTGCCAATATTATTCCTGGTGTTTCAGGCGGAACCTTCCTTCTCATTTTTAATATTTATAAGCGTGTTTTTTTAATACTGGGTAATATTAATAAAGCCAATGTGGTTTTGTTTTTTTTGATGCTCATTTCTCTGGTGCGGGAACCTGGGAAAAAATTTATGGAGCCTTTTATCGGGTTTTTAGCAAAAAATGATTTTATTTTTTTATTTAAATTGATCATAGGTGCAGTTGCTGCAATCCTTTGTCTTTCAAGCTTAATGAAATATTTAATCATCAATCAATTCACGATGACATATGCGCTGTTTTTCGGTCTTATTTTTATATCCATTGTTATCCCGGTAAAAATGCTCACCAAAAAAAAGTACTGGATGCTGTTTTTCATACTCGCCGGTGCCTTTTCTACAATTTATGTCTCCGTGGCCGTTAACCCTTACGATAAAGTTAAGATGAAATCAGACATTTACCAAAAGCTGTATTTGAAACAAACACCGGGCCAAGATATAAGTGTACAGACCTTAATCGGACAAGATGCGGATAGACAAGCAATGGATGAATCCAAACAAAAGCAGACTTCAAGTTTGAAGCTATTGTCATTTTCCGGGAAATACACGGTTGATGAATATCTTTACGCAGGAATATGTGGTGTGATTTCAATTTCCGCCATGGTTCTGCCCGGGATCAGCGGGTCATTGGTCATGATATTGATGGGTGAATATTTTGAAGTTGTTTCAGCGATTTCTGCTTTAAAGACCCTGAACCTGGATGCCATATTCTTTTTAGGGTGCTTTGCCATTGGTATTGTATTTGGCGGACTTTTTTTTGCAAGACTGATCAATATGGTTTTGAATCGGTATTATAATGCGACCATGGCATTTTTGATCGGTTTGATGGTGGGTTCCCTATATGCACTCTGGCCGTTTAAAAAAAGTATTGTTATGGCCCGGCAGTTTATCAAAAAGGACGGGGCTATCGATTTTATTGAGAATGTCAGGGTCTACACCAATATTAATGTTGTACCCCGGGATAAGACTCAGATTCTAATTTCTTTGCTGGCTTTTTTAGTCGGTTGTATTATCATGTTCTTTTTTATTCGCAAAGAAAATCAAAATTAATTTAAAATACGGTGCAACATCTCTTTTAAATCCAAAATTTGATAGGGTTTATCCAAGTATGCGGAGGCTTTTACAAAAAGTTTTTTTTGTTCCTGATTTGTTATGTGACCCGAGGCAATGATGACTTTGACCCGGGGGTTAATTTTTATGAGTTGTTTATAGGTTTCCACCCCGGACATTCTGGGCATAATGATATCCAGAAGAACAGCATCAATGGATTGGTGCCGTTTTTTGTAGATTTCAATACCTGCCTGCCCATCCTCGGCATCAAACGTTTTATACCCGAATGATTCCAGTGCTTTTACTGCCATATCCCTGACCATATCTTCATCATCAATTACCAAAACAGTCCCAAGGGTATCATTGGGTTGGCTCCCTTTTTTAAATTTTGCAACCGGTGCTTTTGCCTTTGGCAGAAAAAGATGAAAGACAGTTCCTTGTCCTTGTTTGGTTTCCACATCAATAAAGCCGTCATGTTTTTTCGTGATGATATTGTACACCATTGATAGACCTAAGCCTTGACCCTTTTGATCTCCCATCTGTTTGGTTGAAAACATGGGGTCAAAGGCTTGGTTCTTAACCTTGGTCGTCATACCGCATCCTGTGTCCTGGAGACATAAATGAAGGTAATTTTTTGCAGGTTCAGGAGAAGGAAATTTTTCTGAACTCTCAGCATCCGGTATAAACAATCGAATGAAGTTTCCGGATGAGACCCCTTTTGTTTCAATTGCACGGATGGCATTTGTTCCAAGATTCATCAGTGCCTGGTGAAGTTCACTATCATATCCTTTTACAAAATATTGATTCTCCGGAAGTTCATTTTTTTTTTCTATCAAAGGATCGCAGGTTTGTTCCAATATGTTGAATACATTTTGTGCAGTTTTGAACAAATCAATTGTTGATGGTTTTTTAACACTGGGTTTGGTCAATGCGTGGAGTTGTCTGGTAAGTTTGGCCGCTTTCTTTGATGAAATTAAGGCATTTGAGACATGGTCTTTCTGGGTTTCGGACAAATTGTTACCCTTGATATTCAATAACTCAAGATAGCCCATAATGCTGGACAATAAATTATTGAAATCATGGGCAATACCACCGACCAGCGTTTCAATGGAATCCATTTTTTGTCGCCTGATAAGCTGCTCTTCAAGTTTTTTTCGTCCTGATATATCACGTATGATGGACAAAAGATGCTGTCGTCCTTTAAGCATCAAGAGACGTGAAGATACAAGTGTGGAGACAGGTCTTCCTTTAAAAATAAGCTTGGCTTCGAGGTTTTCGTAAAAGCCGTTCTTTTTTATAATGGAAATAAAATCTGAACGTTGCTTTTGATCTTTCCAAATACCGATAGTGGTTGTATATTTTCCCGCAAGATCTTTTTTTGTGAGTCCTGAAAGCGCTGTGAAAGCCTTATTTGCATCAAATATTTTACCCGTCTCAATATCAGTGATAATGATGGCATCAGGACTCGTATCAAATATCAGCTTAAATCGTTTTTCACTTTCATGTAATGCCTCTTGGGCCTTTTTCTGTTTAGAAATATCTTCACCGATAAAGATGAGTTTTTCCATCAAGCCATCTTCATTTTTTATCAGGTCAAAAGAGCCTTTAAGGGCTTGAAAATCTCCGGATTTATTTTTTATTCTGAATTCAAGGGTGATGTGCGATGCTTTGCCCTTGATTCCTTTTTCTAAGAACTCTAAAAGTGGCTGTACATCCTGGGGATGGATGATATCGAAAAAAGAAGTATTGGACAGGTCTTGGGCGTTGTAGCCAATAAACCTATGGGCTGGATTCGCAAATTTAAAAATACCGTTTGCGTCCACAATGGCAATAATGGAACTTGTATTGTCTGTAATGAGGCTCAGTGTTTTCTCTTTTTTTTCAAGAGCATCTAAAATTTGTTTTCTTTCGATGGCAATGGCGATTTGTTCTGAAACTGAGATGAGTATTTCCAAGTGCTGGTGTGAAAAATAATCAGGATTTGAATAATGTTGAACAGCGATCACACCGATTACGATATCCTGAATAATTAGAGGAACACCAAGCCAGGTTTTAGGAATGGTTCCAACAATCTTGTTGTTTTTTGCACGTTCAATAAGCATGTTTTCTTTTAAAAACAGGGGGCGTTTAGCCAGGATGACCTCTCCGGTCAGGCAATTGGGGGCATGTAGGTCTTCAATAATCGGGAAATCATCATCGTGCTCATCAATGAAATAATCAAAATTAATTGTTTGGGTTTTATTATTATAAATGGCAATAAAAAAATTGGGTAGCGGCATCAGTTTGTTGAGCGAATCATAAATGGATTTATACAATTGTTCGAGATTGTGGGTGGCATTGACGGCATTGGAAATATCAAAAAGCGTATAGTTTATTTTTTTTGCATATTCCAATGCATTGATTTGTTTTTTCAGGGCCAGGTTGGTGTTTTTATAATGATCATCAGAAGGCGTTTGGTCCATAATACCTCTGCAATAAAAGATTGAGAGTTTTCTTTGTTTATAATAATATCAAGCTTTTATATTTTAGCCCAAAACATACTCAACAGCAAGAAAGAAAATATTTCTCAACAATTACAAATTATTAAAAAAATGGAAAATAATAATCATGAATTGCTTGAGTAAAAAACAGCCAAAAAATATATTTCCAGCCTCTGCCTATAATTAAAAACTTAAAAAACAATTCTTTTTTTAAATATATAAACAATTTATCTGTAGCCCGTATGGAACGAAGTGAAATACGGGAATTGCACAATTGAATCCCGTATTACGCCTTGCTTCATACGGGCTACTACTTAACTTAATGGCAGTGACCCAAACTTTTCCCAGCAAGGGAAGGCTTAAGAACATAACCCATCAATACAAGTATGACAGAGTACTAGTTTAGCGAGATTATTATTTTTCCCAGAAGTTATTAAATCATGACTGCTTAATGAACTTATAGCATAATTCTCAATCTTATCTACTTAAATTTTAACCTCAGATCAATTCATTATGGACAATGTACTCCAGCCGTTGCTTGAATCAATTAATAAAATTATTTTAGGAAAAGAGCAACAAATTAAACTGAGTATTTGCTGTTTATTGGCAAAAGGTCATCTACTCATTGAAGACATACCCGGTGTTGGTAAAACTACTTTATCCCACGCTTTGGCAAAATTACTAGGTTTGAATTACCAGCGCATACAATTTACCAGTGATATTTTACCAGCTGATATTATTGGTGCTTCTGTATATGATGTCGAAAACACCTGTTTTGAATTTCACCCAGGCCCTTTATTCAACCAAATGATTCTAGCGGATGAAATAAACCGTTCGACACCCAAAGCTCAAAGTGCCTTACTGGAGGCAATGGAAGAACAACAAGTCACAGTAGAAGGCAAGACCTATGGTTTACCCCTGCCATTTTTTGTTATTGCCACACAAAACCCGTCTCATCAAATTGGTACTTTCCCTCTCCCGGAATCTCAATTAGATCGCTTTTTAATGCGTATCGAATTAGGTTATCCAGACAAGCAGGCAGAACGGGAGCTATTGGTTGGTAGCCATCGCCATAATTTGATTGATGCTTTATCGGTACAATTACAGCCTAATCAACTTGCTGGAATGCAGCAGCAAGTCACTAAAACTCATGTCTCATCCGCCTTGCTTGATTACCTTCAGGAAATCATCGCATATACTCGTGAATCTTCAGAGTATCATTGTGGCCTGTCACCCAGAGCCGGTATTGCTTTATTGTCTGCCGCTAAAGCCTGGGCATTTATAGATGGCAGAAATGCGGTGCTCCCTGATGACATTCAAGCGGTACTG
>JAKIUJ010000052.1 GCA_021647625.1 Desulfobacula sp. | reverse complement strand
CAGGACCCAAATAAGCAATGGTCATCGGATGTTCTAGAGCAAGACATGCCCCAATAATTTCGCGAAAAATACCATGAATCGCTTCATCAGGAATACGTGTGTTATGTTTTTTATCCGCATCTTTTCCATTCTTATTCAAAAGTCTGCGAATAATGGCTGCTTCTCGGCTAGGCACATAAAAGGGTGTGTTCGCTGGTTGGTTTTTCTTATGTTCACCCACTTCTGAGGCCAAGGCTGCACGCTCATAGATAAGTGACAACACCTTATCATCCACAGCATCAATCGCTTGGCGCAATTCATCTAAAGTCTTGTTGGGTTTACCTGAATCAGAAGTTGAAGTCATGAGCGAAGCATAATGACCTTACTCAAGATAGGAAGCATGGATTTACACCAGCTAAAACCTCATGAAAATTATGAAGCACCATGGTTTAGCTTGCCATGACTTTAATAGCCCCACTTTGAATCATATCTTGTAACTGTGCTAACAATGCTCTTTCTTGATTATCAATCATACCATCTTCATCTGCAAGCATCATGATTTGTTCACGTTCTTCAGGTGTTATTTTTTCATCGGCAATGGCTTCATCAATCATGGCTTTAAGTTTAGTGGCGGAACTGCTTACTACTGACATGTACTACTCCTCATTGTTGTATTCATACTTACAAAATCAATGAAGCAATCCTTATGCCAAAAGGATTGTTATTTTTCTGATGGTTGATAAAGGCCGGGAAAAACCCTCTATAATGATAAGTATAGTGACAGTTCAAAAATAATGCAAAGAATTTTAATTAGGAATCTAAATCAAAGAGATTGATTTTTTAAAAAGAAAACCTGACGACTGGAACATCAAATCGTCAGAATACTGACGTTTAAAAACAAAAAAAACCCGGGAGAATTATTTCTCCCGGGCTATAAAAATTAAAGAATTCTATCGTTTCATCCCAATGACCGTTTGCATCATATCATCCACGGTTGTAATCGTTTTTGAATTGGCCTGGAACCCTCTTTGGTTGGTTATGAGAGAAACGAATTCTTCTGAAATATCCACATTTGACTGTTCAAGAGAATTCGGTGCAATCGTACCCAGACCATTTTCACCCGGTTTATTGGTAATGGCAGTGCCACTTGCCCGGGTTTCCCTGAACAGATTTCCGCCTTCATTGGACAGGCCAAAATTATTTAGAAATTTGGCAAGACCCACACGAAACAGAGGAATCAACTGTCCGTTGGAATAGACACCGGTCATGATACCATCCGATGCTACGTCAACCCCCTGCAAATCTCCGGCTGAATATCCATCAGCATCCTGGAACACTGTTGAAGACGATTTTGAATATTGGGTTGTTGACAATGAATCATTTACAAAATTGGTCTCTTTAAATACGGTTCCCAGGTCAAGTTCGATGTCCATTTCAGTGGTACCGAAGTCTCCTCCCAGAAAATCCGTTGTAAAGGCATAATATCCAGTCTTTTGTATTTCATTCTTACTTATTTGGGTCCATGCTGTGGAGCCCAGGATATTAAAATCGATCTCACTTCTGTCAGTATAGGGATGAGCACCTCCTGCAGTTTTTAAGGGATCATCAAAGTAAAACCTTATATCATCGTTATCTGACTCATTTCCCGACCCGTCAAGATCAATGATTGCTTCCTCATTATCTCCTTTTAAAGTTGCATTGAGATATTCAGCTGGTGGTACATCAGGGTCAGTATCAAAGGTCAAATAACTACCGGATGTAACCGCTCCTCCGGCGGTTGGATCAAACGTAAGATCCGTTGTATTATCTGCATCAAAATCAATAGTAAACGCCTGGGTTCCTGCTGTTGTGGCAGCTATTACTGCGGCCGAATACTCTTGTGGCGGTGTCGGATCCATATCAAATGCAATCGATTGCCCTGTTGCTGTCGACAATGCAGAGCCGAATTGATAGGCAGCAGTGGTATAGCCTGCGGTTGTTGTGGCATTATACCAGATATTAAATTCTACGTTGGTAGAATTGCTGTTGGCTGTATTAAGTGACAGATTCGTATTGCCGATGGTCGTAGAAGTCACGGCAGGAGCTCCTGTTGATGTTAAAGACCATTGGTCGCCCAACCAATATAAGGTCGGTAAGCCGGCTGCCGTGCTTGTTTCCAAGGCTCCCTCGGTCCCTTGACTTACAATATTCAAAGTAGGATCATTTGTGGGAACAAATGTAAACGTACTTGTAAAATCTACAGCTTTTATATTGTCATTCCAATCCCATGCTGTACCGTCATACCTCAAATTTATACCCGAAACAACCATGGACAGATCTTCTGCATTCGTTACCGTTGTTGTTGCGGTGGTGACGGTTCCAGCAACTCCGGCGCTTGTGGTTATGCCAATATTTTGTACTAATGTACCTGCTGAATTGGCTATAATAGGATTGCTCCAATTCCATTCTCCGTTACCGCTGGCCCCGCCAACCGGATTCCAGACAATACCTAAGCCCGTAGAATCATGGGTCATAACACTGGGATCATTAATCTCTAACGATGTATTGTCATTTGCCGTCTCACCAAAAAACCTGCTGCCTTCAACGCTCTGCACATGAAGATCATTTTTATTATTGATATCAAACCCGAATGTATCGGTTGCTACAGCAGCCTGGTCAAAGCGTATCTTGATATCTGCATCTGTTTTAGGAGGAGTTGTCTGATCCAGTACTAGCTCAATTTCATCAGTATCTGAATAGATAATTGCGGCACGGGGATAATTTGTCGGCAGATCTGCGGGAGTCACGGTTCCACTGCCATCGGTATCCGCAAAATCCCAATTTGCCCCGTTAAACACAAAAGAAAACCCATATCCATCCAAAGGCAATTCCTCATAATTCATAATCTTATAATTAATAGCATCAACTGTATTAACACCATTGGCCTTGAAGTTTCCAAGTCGTCCTGTGAATTCACTCATTGTCAGATCAAGAATATCACCACTGCTCTGGCTGAACAGTATCGTTCCCCTTGCCAGCAACCCTTGACTATCCGTGCCCTGAACACCGTTGCGCTTATCTTCTTCAGGATTGGTTGTTATAATATACTCCCATTCCGTACCTGATTTTTTGTCATAAAATATGGAAACATCATGGGTACTTCCCAGAGTATCATATACCTTAACAACTGTTTGATATTCATAATTGGTAGCTGCCATAGGGGTGTCTTCACTATTGTCCCAATTATTGGACAGAACAACTGAATCACTATTGGCATCCGAATCGAGATTGGTTATGGCAGTGAGCCTTGAACTTTTTTTAGGAGGGCTTGTAAAGGCTTTCAGCACAAGATCCTTAATTGCCCCCACATCATCTCCGGTTTCTTCATCAAGATCCCACCCCTGTACAAGATATCCTTCCGGATTTACCAATTGCCCGTCTTTATCAAAAAAGAAATTGCCCGCACGAGTATACAGCGTATTTTCCGAATTGGATTGCCGCATGATAAAAAAACCGTCACCGCCAATGGAAAGATCTGTCGTATTTCCGGTTGACTCAAATGATCCCTGGTCAAAATTCTGTGTCACACTGCCGATGGACATACCACGACCCATCTGGTCTGTTCCGGCTTGAGTCGCCACACTCTCATACAGGGTATCTGCAAAAGCAGACCTTCCTCGTTTAAACCCAATGGTATTTAAATTGGAAATATTATTACCGACAACCTGTAATGCATTTCCCATATTTTTCAAACCGCTGGTACCTGTAAAAAGTGAACTTGATAAAGACATAATCCATCTCCTATTTATTTGAAATAATCTTCAAAGTCAGTCTAATATTTCTGGTTTTTTACGCAATTTTTTGCAGGCCAGGCTGCGCATGGCCGTTATTAAAAGTCAACTAAGTTGATCTTTTGATAAAATTGACCCTGCACTAATTATTAATTCCTGTAATGGACGATATGGCAACCAGTCTTCCAGTATTATTAAGGACAAGATATTGAGTACCGTTCATGTATTTAATTCCAGTAACTTCTTCTGATGCTGATGTCTTTGCAAATCCGTCAGCAGTTTTTACTGAATAATAGTATAAACCGTCAGATACCATATAACCCGAATCCGATAGCCCATCCCATTGAACTGCATTGTCTCCACCCGCAGTATCATCAGCCGGAAGTGTAATTGTTCTGACCAATTCATCAAATGCATCGTATATTTTCACCTCAGCATCTTTTTGAGAATCCAGATTAAAGGTTAATTCTTTACCGGAAACTAAACCATCTTCAACAAGGACAATTGGAGAGTTTGAACTCACGGTTCTGCCAAGATAGCTTAAAGTGGAATCCACAGACCCTGATCCTATGTTCTCAGGCTTATCTATCACCGAAGTCAAAGAACCGGGATCAAGAAGTACGCCCTGGACAACCAGATAAGGTTTACCATCATTGTATGTAACACCTTCCACTGTTCCTGTAACACTTGAAGGCACTTCTGCATATCCATAGCCGGAATTGGCCATGACGGTATATTTATAAGATCCGTCTTCAACGGCTTTACCGGTATTATCCGTACCATCCCAGGAGATAATATGAGAGCCGGATGTCTGCTGTCCTTCAAATAAGGTTTTAACAGATTTCCCATCCGCATCCGTCACGGAAATCATAATATCAGCTGGTTGTGCAAGGCTATAGAATCCACCGGACACACTTCCTTGATCAACATTCATTACATCCACATTTCCGGTGACCTTTTTTCCGAGATACCCCATAACATCACCCTCGGAATTCCGGCTGAAAGAGCCTGCAAGATTGCTCATGGACTCATTTAGACTGATCAACTGTTCTAATTGGGAAAATTGGGCCAACTGGGCAGAAAAGTCACTCCCTTCCATGGGGCTCAATGGATCCTGATTCTGAAGCTGGGCCACAAGCATTTTCAAAAAAGCATCCTGACCAAGAGCATCTTCTTTTTTTGCCTTATCCTTTGCATTCGACTGATATGAGACCACATCTAATGGATTAACTGCCATGATATTCTCCTTTTATGCCACTAAATGAACTGAACCGTTCTGATTCAACCCATTCAAATTCCTTCCGGCTTCCCCTAAGCCTTCGCCTGAACCACCCCCGGACACCTTATTGGCCTGATTCCGATCTCGTTTACCAGAATGCTTTGACTGCTGCCGCGTATCGGCCATTGATTGACGGAAATCATTGCTCATGTCGACCTCAATTTTTTCAAGATTCACACCGGAGTTAGAAAGCACGGTTCGAAGCTCTGTTATATTCTGTGAAATAATTTCTTTTGCAGCATGATTTTCAGTCATTATGCTCACCCTCAAGCTGCTTCCGCTATTTTGAATGGTCAGCAGCATCCGGCCCAACTCGGGTGGTTTCAGCTGAATTTTTAAACTGTTTTCACCTTGATTAATTGCCC
Source organism: Desulfobacula sp. (assembly GCA_021647625.1). Classification (GTDB taxonomy): domain Bacteria; phylum Desulfobacterota; class Desulfobacteria; order Desulfobacterales; family Desulfobacteraceae; genus Desulfobacula. The sequence continues at coordinate 17,018 of JAKIUJ010000052.1, read as the reverse complement.
GCACAAGACTTTTACTGACCTGCTGTGTTACGTAAGCCGGCAAGGGTTTTGGTGCCGGTGCCTGATTTTTAAAGATTTCAGTCTTTTGCCCTGTTTGACTCATTTTTGAATCTGAAAGAGACACCTGACTTTGATCAATATTCTTTTCCACTGCAACCGTTAATTTGCGAACCCCAATTTTAGCATCAGTCAGCGGGTCTTTTACGATCGAGGTATTTTTTGTTTCCCGGCCTGTAAGAGCTTCCAACTCTTTGAACCCATCTTTAAGCCCGGAACTTTTCAATATTTTCTTCCCTTTACCCATATCAAACAGACTCTTTGTTCCGGTTTCATCCGGGTTAATCAACATCGGATTTTCAAATTTCTCTTTTATTTTATCTGTTGAAATTGCTACGGTTTGTTTTTCAAAATTATCATTTTTAATATTCAATGTCTTAAACAAGGCATTCAACAGATCCTGTGACTTTTCATCACCCACATCTTTTGACACATAACTGGAATGATCGGTTACAATATTTTGCTGGGTTGTCTTATGTTGCCTCATGCTTTCAAGAGCTCGAACCACATCATTGAGTGAAAAAGAATTTAAGTTGGCATTATCCAAATCAAGCCCAATTTGCTGGGACAGCATTTGTATATTTTTATCGGTTTTCGACACTTGAAAGGAGGTTTGAGAATAAAATGCTTTTTTCTGCAGGTTTTGGAGTTTATCAATAACTACATCAAGACTGATTCCGTTGTCACCTCTGTCCGCCTCTGATAGTATCTCTTGAATTGTTTCCTGCGGAATACCAAGAGATACCAATATGGATTCTAAAAAAGGAGCTTGCCCAGCTTCAAGGATCGTCTCTTCAACCAGCACATCTTCCACTTCAAACGGTAACTCGAAAAGCTCATTAAAGACCTCATCCAAAGTCAGTGTTCCTTGTTCTAATTTATCAGACAGTTCTGACATAAGATCTTCAACCTCATTTTTACCAAAGCCTGCCTTTAGCAACATTTTTTTGAGTATTTCAAGTCCTTCCGGGTCAATACTGATATCTTTTAGATTGCCTTTTGAAAGCGCTAAAAAAACGGTTTTTAATTCTGAAACAAAACCATACCCCTGTGTTTGATTCAATTTACCTGATATCTTTTCCGGTATTTTTTCCGACACTTTTTTTGATATCTCTTTTTGATGTATTGATACTTTCTCTTTTAAAGAATTAACCGGAATATCTTTTTTAGGTGGTTCAACCAATTTTAGCGTTTTATCCAATTTATCTGCAAATACTTGGCTTTGTGGACCGGCATTCACCGGATTAAATACCACCTCATTTGAAAGTCCCTGCTGACCCATGTTTATTAAAGCAGCACCGACATCTGTAAAATTTAAGTTCATAAAACACCTATCCGTAGATTTATTTTACAAACAATAAAGAGCAATGATCATGCCATAAACCTGTACAGGCAAAAATCTTCTTTAAGATCAACATATTATAGATTTTTAGTCCCAGGCTTGTTTGTTAGAGATCTTCTTTTTTGGAACAAATTTCCCTTTGCCGGGGTGAGTATGGGAAAATATTACCTGATAAATTTAAAGGAGGGGTTTAAAGGGGGGGGGCTATTTTTTTCTAAAGGCCAATCTTTCACTTATTTTACCCGCTTTCTGGCTGTCCACAAACGATAAAATTTGACCGGCAGATGCTTCACGCATCCTTAAAAATATCTCCTGGGCCACTTCAAGATCAAGGCCATTCACAATCAAAGCTGCAGCCTTGGGTTTCATCCCGGCGTACATCTTTACCAGCCTGCCGATCCTGGCTTCATAAGCAGCTTCTTTTTGCTGTTCTTTTTGAGTCTTTTTTTCTTTGAGAAGCACCATGTCGGATTTTATCTGATTCTGAAGTTTTTGAAGTTGATTAATTTTTTCATCAATTTGTTCTTCAAAAACGGTTAGATCCTTTTTTTGTTTTGCCAGATTTTTTTGCTGTTTATCAATACTCGTTTTTTTATCCTCAAGACCTCTTAGCACGACCTTTGCCGGATCCGGGCATTCCGGGCATTCCGGACAGGGGTTTTCCTCTTTACCGGTTTTATCCCCATCAACTTTTTTTTCTGCGGCAAAAGCCATATTTGGAACGATTAAATTAAAATTATCAAAAAGAAAAACACTTGAAGTGATGAAAAATAAGCTTAAAATGGTCAAAAAAAACATAATTTTTCTAATTTGTTCCATTGGAAATTTTCCTTGCCGTTTTTAATGAAGAGATCTCATCCTGTTCTTTTTGCTCTAATTTGATGAATTCCTGAGTATATATTTCTTTTTGTTTCTCACGATAAAGTTCCATTGCCTTTTTATCAATACTTTTTTTCTTTAATTTTTTTACTTTTTCTTTCAAAATACCTTTTAATTGTGTTTTACGCCTGTTTCCACCTTCTATCTGGTTTTTAACAGCATCCAGATAATCATGAGATTGTCTGAATTGCGATGCCGTCATACCCTTGAGTAGAACCTCTTCAATTTGATTTGACTGCTGATGAAAAACAGCTTTTAATTGCACAATGGCGGCTTCACATGTTTTGACATCCATTTGAGCTCTGGCTGTCTCTTGTTGGGCAAGCCGTTCTAAATATTTTCGATAGTTAAGCAGGGACTCAAGTTTAAATTGAAATCGTTTCATCAATCTGGCCTATTTTTTTGGTGGTATACCAAGGGCTGCTCTCAACCCTTCCACGCCGGCAGCCATATCAATTTTCCGATTCATGTCCTGTCTTAAAAATCGTGTCAGTCCAGGCATCAGACGTTTTGCCTCATCGACATCCGGATCAGAGCCATCAACATAAGCACCAATCGTTATCATATCTTCCGAACCCCGATAGGCAGACAGGACACTGATTGCTTTATCCCGTAATACAACATGCTCTTTTTGGCTGACATCCCGCATGACTCTTGAAACACTGGCAAGAATATCAATGGCCGGATAATGACCTCTATTTGCCAAGTCACGGGATAGAACGATATGACCATCCACAATGGAACGAACTGTGTCACCCACGGGATCATTCAAATCATCGCCTTCGACCAGAACCGTATAAATCCCGGTAATTGATCCACTATTTTCTACATTTCCAGCACGCTCAAGAAGTATGGGAATCTGGACAAAAAAAGATGGGGTATATCCCCTTGAGGTTGGCGGTTCCCCTGCGGCAAGCCCGACATCTCTCGACGACATGGCAAACCGGGTGATCGAATCGACCATCAGCAGTACATTTTTCCCCTGATCCCTGAAATACTCTGCAATGGTTGTGGCAAGATATGCCCCGCGAATTCTTACCAATGGTGCAGCATCCGATGTAGCGGCAACAACAACAGCTCTTTGCAATCCTTCCGGTCCCAGGGTATCATTTATAAAATCCTTTACTTCCCTGCCGCGCTCACCGATCAACCCGATGACAATAACATCCGCACTGGTATGTTTTGTCATCATGCCCATGAGTACACTTTTGCCCACACCTGATCCAGCCATTATTGCCACTCGCTGGCCTTTGCCAAGCGTAATCATGCTGTTTATGGCCCCGACACCTACATCAAGGGGTTCTTTGATGGGTTCTCGTTCCATGGGACCCACAGGCTTACCATATAAATGGTATTGTACGCTTGCTTCAATCGGCCCTTTCCCATCTATTGGCTGCCCCATACCGTCAACCACCCGTCCCAAAAGGAGATCTGAAACACCAACAACCGGTGTTGTTGAAATGGGAATAATCCTACTGCCAAGACCTACTCCCCTGATATCTCCATAGGGCATAAAAAGAGCTTTTTCCTTTTTAAACCCGACAATCTCAGCCATCACCTCCTGGCCCTGATCGTTAATTATATTGCAAAGACTGCCCACACTCATCCCAAGACTGTCACCCTGGGCGATCAGGCCAACAACCTGAGAAATTCTACCTTCAGGTCTCCGAACCACGGCATTTTTTATTGCATTTTCATATTTATCAAAATCGATTTCTATAAATCCCTGAGACTCACTTGACTCTTTCACGTTTAATGGCCTCGAAAATTGCATCAAGCCGTGCCATTGGGTCTGTCTCAATGGCAGCGGTGTTGGTTTTGATTTTACACCCCCCCCTCTTAATGGTGGGATCTGATTTTACGGATACATTTTCCAAAGATTTTATCTCTTCAAAAAAATCATCCTTGACCATCTCGATATATTCATAATCTGCTTCACAAACACTTAATTCAACCTGCTCGGGTTCAACCAGTGTTCCCAACGCATCTAAAACCATAGGTTTTACAATTTCATCATCAATTTCAAGCCTGGCTAAAACAGCCTTCCGGGCAATCAGCTGAATAAGACTGATAATTCGATCTTCATATTTTTCAACCAACAGCAAAAGTGTTGTATCTGCTGTTTTTAAAGTGTCTTCCAGTGAAGCCAATATGTCAATTCCCTTTTCCCTGGTTTCCTTTTCAGCTTTCTTTTCACCTATTTTACGCCCCTGTTCAAGCCCTTTTGCCTCACCCTCTTCAAATCCTTGTTTTTCACCTTTTTCATGACCATCGGGCTCACCTTTTTCAAATCCCTCTTTAATTCCCTGTTCCAGTCCCTGGGCCACCCCATCGGCATATCCGCTCTCAAATCCATCCTTGTACCCTATCTCTTCCGGGGTTTCTTCGGGTTCCACTGCGTCGGGTGGCTCGGATTGAGAGGCTTTCTCTATTGGACCTGGCTGCCCGGAACTCTTTTTATCCGACTCCTCTTCTTTTTCAATCATCGGCATAAAAACAACGTGGACTTCTTCTTTTTCTCCTGTGTATAGTGCCTGAAACTCAATATTTTCTTCCCCGGATTCAAATTCCGTTTTCTCAAACAGCATCTTGAACCTTTCCACATCCGGTTTTGCTCTTGGGTCCCTGTTTTCCTTTTCAGAATCAAAGCTCTCCAGATCATTTACATCAAAAGCTTGAAACTGATTGTCATTCCTATCAGACAAGGACATCGTCTTTTCCTTTGCCAAGTGTTATAGTACCGTCAGCTTCAAGCTCTTTGGCAGCCCGTACTACTGCCTGCTGGGACTCCTCAACTTCTGCCAGACGAACAGGCCCCATTGCATCGAGATCATCTTTAAGCATTTCACCCGCTCTCTGGGAAAGATTAGAATATATTTTCTCTTTCATTTCATCTGTTGCCGTCTTTAATGCAAATGTCAACTGCTGGCCCTCAACCTTCTTAAGAATCTCTCTCATGGCTGTATCATCAATATTTGTCAAATCCTCAAATACAAACATCAAATTGCGAATATCATTGGCCATTTCCGGATTATCTTCTTCAACAAACTCCATAACCGCATCCTCAGTTGTCTTATCCACACCATTGATGATATCCACAAGGACCTCGAGACCGCCGGCTTTACCTCCGGGGCCGACGGCACCGGACAACTCAAGTTTCAATGCACGATCCACATCCCGTACAACATCTTCTGAAATCTGACCCAGCCTTGCGATCCGAAGAGCGATATCCCCTTTTAACTCATCAGACAGAGACATCAAAATTTCCGATGATATTTCCGATGGCATATGGGCTAAAATCATGGCAATGGTCTGGGGATGTTCTCCTTCAACATAACCGGCCAGCGTACCTACATTTATATTTCGACTCCAGATGAAAGGCTTATCCTGCTTTTTCTTTTCCAGATCCTCTAAAATTGCACTGGCTTCTTTACCATCTAAGGTTTTATTAACAATATTTTTTATAAATGAATCACTTTCAACAATCATTTTGGATTCTCCCTCGAATTGATCCACAAAATCAAGAGAAACCACCCTGAGCATTTCAGGTGTGATATGTTCAATTGAAGACATATGAAAAACAACTTCGCTGATTTCCATTTCATTCATTCTTTCAAAGGCACGGGTCGCATAGTCCTCACCCATGGCCATCAAAAAGATAGCTGCTTTCCTGGCACCGGGTATTCCATCAGGATCTAAAACATCAGCCATTTTGTTCCTCCTCGGTTTCGCTTATCCAGCCTCTAAGAATATTGAGGGTCTTGTCAAAATCTTTATCTGCATAATATTTTGCTTTCTCGTTAACCGACATCTTTTCAAGAAAAGAAGCTCGTTCAGATGCATTCAAATCCTTCATGAAGCTGTCTTTTTCATCTTCCGTCATCATTTCCAGATATTCTTTTTGCTGCTTGCCATCCATCTCTAAGAACTGAGGTTCGGCTTCATCTTCTTCGATCAGGGCGATCTCTTCAGGTGAAGGCAATGCCTCCTGCTCCACAGTAGTTTTGATATCTTTTACCGTCTTTATAATCGGCCTTATGACAAATAGAAATAATATCAATACCAGCAGCGCATTGCCCGCCAGTTTACCGTAATCTTTCTGCAACTTCTGCCACCCAACCGTCTCGGGTTGGGTTTGGAGATCCGCAATCGAGGCAAAGGGGAAACTCTCCATGGATACCTGGTCGCTTCTTTCTTCATTATACCCCATGGCCTTGATAACAATATTCTGAAACCGCTTCATCTCTTCTGTCGATCTCGGCACGTAGACTCTTTTTCTGTTACCGCTCTCATCAATTTTGTATTCATAATTGCCATCCACTACGGCTGCCACGGATAATCGGTTCAAAACAGCCATGGGTTTCTGGGTGGCACGAACCCTTTTGCTTATTTCATAGTTAAAGGTATCATCACTCTTGTCGGTCAATTCATTACCCGCCTGCCCGCCTAGGGTTTCATCCTCTACGATAGGGTTGACACTGGAAGGGTTAGGGATGTCATCAAGTGTACTTTTAATCTTTTCAGCTCTATTTTTACGACTTCGGACAAATTCACCACCCCGTTCAAATGGATCATAAATTTCTTCATTCATATCATTTTTAGAAAAATCCATTTCACTTGTTACCCGCACAATAGCCTTATCTTTACCCACAATTCTTTCCAGCATGGTCTGAATTCTGCGGGTTAAATTCTCTTCAAACCGAATTTTGTACTGATATTGGGCATCTGCCAGATTTTGAGCCGTGATTTTAGCCTGTTCTTCTTCAGATTTCCCTTCAAATAAAATCCGTCCCGCCGTATCAACAATGGTCACAAGTTTTGGCGTTAGATCCTGAATAGAGCTTGCTACCAGATGGGCAATGGCAGTTACATTTTCTTGTTCCAGATCGGCGTTGAGTTCAAGCAATATGGATGCCGATGGTTTTTTCACCTCTTCAACAAAGACGGAATCTTTTGGCATAACAATCATCACACGGGCTGTTTTCACCTCGTCAAAGGCGCTGATGGTTCGTGCCAACTCTCCTTGTATTGCCCTTTTTTTATTAATCTTTTGAACAAATTCCGTGGTACCGAACTTAGTCTTGTCAAATATCTCATACCCGACACCACCACCCTTTGGGATCCCCTGTTTTGCCATGGTCAGCCTGACATCATATACGATCTCTTCGGGCACCATAATGGTAGTACCATCTCCTGTAAGACGATACGGGGTATTGGTTTCTTTAAGGTTTGCAACAACATTTGCTGCATCATCTTTGGTTAACCCAGTATATGCCGCCTTAAACTGAGTTTGGTTGGTCCAGATAAAAAGTGTGACAAACCCTGCAACGATAACCATTGTCAACCCACCAAGGACAATTCTCCGTGACAGTGGCATGTCTTTGAATGTCTGGATTATTTTTTCAAGAACGGGATTCATATACCGATATCACTCCAAAACTATTTGATATTATACCTGCATTCTCATAACTTCACTATAAGCACTCATGACCTTATTTCTAACCTGTGCCAAGATTTTTAAAGACGTTGAGGCCTTACCAATGGCCATCATGCCTTCATGGATTCCCATTTCACCCTTAATCACATTTTCAATGGAGTCATCAGCAATGTGCTGCTTTTTATTCACATCCTTTATGGCAGCTTCAATGCGCTGGGCAAATGCAGGATTCCGCTTGTTTATTTTGGAAGTTAAGGGTTCTGTGTTTAATGATATTTTTCCAATACCTTTTATCTGTGTCATGGTGGACTCCTTAATTATTTACCTATTTCCAGGGCTTTTAAAATCATATCCTTGGTTGTGGCAAGAGCTGTTACACTGGCCTCATAACTCCGTTTGGCAACCAGCATATCTGCAATTTCAGTCAGATGATCGACATTGGGCATTTTCACATATCCCGTATCCGGGTCTGCATCCGGGTGAGAAGGATCATGAACCATCCTGAAATCAACCTGTGATTTTACAATTTGATCAACCCTGACACCCGTCCCTCTATCCTGACTTTTCTCATCATCGAATTCAATGGGAGAAAGTTCAATTTTTCCCTGTTCTCTTCTTAGCCGTTTCTTTTCAATGACGCTCTTGAATGACTCAATATCATCCCCTTTAAAGACAACCAGCTTGCGTTGGTAAGGGCCGCCATCTTTGGTCCGGGTGGTATCCACATTTGCAAGATTCTCGGCAATGACGTTCATTTTAGTACGATGGGCAGAAAGAGCCGTTCCACTAATTTTTGATGCACTTAAAAGATCCATCTATTATTTACCCCCCTCGTCAATTGAATAATTCAAAATTTTCATTTTTCTCATTAGCATTTCCGTGGTTGTTCGATATTTAATATTATTTTCCATCAAATTCATCATTTCAGTATCTATATTGACAGAATCTAAACGATAGATGTCTACATCATAACTGTTTTCCCCATTTAATTTAAAGGATAGTTCATCATTTGCAGACAGATGTTGTGCATGGGTTTTTGCTATATAATCGGGTTCTTTCTCACCCATGGCCCGTTTAAGCGTCTTATTAAAATCCAAATCACTTGGTTTAAATCCAATGGTGTCCATATTGGCAATATTGGAGGCTATTAAATTATGCCGGCGGGATGATACATCAAGGGCTTTTGCAATCGTTTTGAATGTATGCCCGTAAATTCTTGAGTCTGCCATCTTCCCTCGCTTTATAAAAATTGTTCATCTCTTATCAAAAGGCATTTGATAGCCCTAATGATCACATAATATGATGACTGCAAATTATATGCCGAAAATGGAATTTAGTTTTTTTCTTTGTATTCGTTCAGTTTATTTCGAAGTGTCCGGACACTGATGCCCAGAATTTTTGCAGCATGGGTTCGATTGCCCTCGGTGCGATCAAGGGTCTTAAAAATCATTTTTTCTTCCATCCCTTTAAGCGATACCGGCATCACTCCTGTGTCTTGATCCATAGGCATATCAGGGGTATGCACTTGATCGGAGGCATTGTAATCCAATAATAAATCCTTGGGTTCTATGAGTTGTGATTCTGCAAGCAGAACAGCTCTGTGGATTATATTTTCAAGTTCCCTGACATTGCCTGGAAAAGGATGGCGGTCTAAGATAGCTTTCGCTTGATTTGTCAAGCCTTTGACATCCCGGTTGTCAATTTTACTATATTTTTTAATAAAAAACCGGATAAGGGTTTCAAGATCCCCTAACCGTTCCTTTAAAGGCGGAATCACGACGGGGATGGTATTGAGCCTGTAAAATAAGTCTTCCCTGAAATCGCGCTGGTCAACTGCTTTTTTTGCATCCCTATTGGTTGTGGCAATCACGCGAACATTGACTTCAACCGGCTGTAGTCCCCCAACACGGTCCACTACTTTTTCCTGAAGTACCCTTAATAATTTTGCCTGGAGGTGAAACTGCATTTCAGTAATCTCATCTAAAAATAGCGTTCCCTTATCAGCCAACTCAAATTTTCCGATTTTTCTGGAAATTGCACCTGTAAAAGCACCTTTCTCATGCCCAAACAATTCACTTTCAAGAAGATTTTCCGGCAAGGCTGCACAGTTAACGGCAACAAATGCTCTATTTGCCCTGTCGCTTTTTTCATGAATATATTGTGCAAACAACTCTTTACCGGTCCCGCTTTCACCTTGAATGAGTACGGATGCACTGGAATTGGCTACTTTTTTAACAAGCGCAAGAAGATTTTTCATACCTGCATCCTGTGTAATAATGTTCACCTTTTTACGTCGGGACACAGGCCCTGCTGAAGATTTGTTTTTTTGCTTTTGTGCAAAAAGAGCCCGTTTCGCGCATAATGCAAGCTGTTCATGACCGACAGGCTTTACCAGGTAGTCCACAGCTCCTAATTTCATCAATTTAACAGCGTGTTCAACTACAGCTTCTTTTGCAATAACGATGGTTTGACAAGAAAGATTGGATTTGCTTTGTTGTTTTAAAAACTTAGTGGCTGAGAATTCAGGTGTTGCAATATCTGCAACCACCAGAATGGGCTTATTTTCTAAAAGATAGGAAATTGCATTTGATCCATCAGGTGTGGCATCAACCAGGAATCCAAGTTCCTCAAATAGCCTGACATATTCTATCCTTTCCTTTGGGTTTTCAAGGATTATAAAAATTCTATGTCCTGGCATATATTACATGATTTCCCTAATGTTCTATGAATTTCGAACTATATTGGCAAGTTCCAGCGTATTCAGACGTTGCTGCGCAAGACGAGCCCATACGGAATCATAGGTTTGGGCCACCTGTTGATATGCTTGTCTTGCCTTTGGCAGTATATTTCCTTTTTGATACGCATCCCCTAAAAGGAACCCTAAGTTGGCCTTCTCACCATCATCATCGGAAAAACTCAATGCTTTTACATATGCATCAGCCGCTTTTACATAAAGTTTCAACGAGATATAGATCCTGCCCAATTCCTTATAAGCCTCCGTTAGGATACCATAATTTTCACCGGTTGCAAGGGCAAGCTCCTTTACAGCTTTTTCATGCATTAAAGATGCGGTTTTCATATCACCTTTGTTTTCATACACAGCCGAATGAAGTATCAGTATTCTTCCCTTGTCCAAACGTTTTTTTGCAACACGATAGGCATCATTAAATTTTTTTGATGCCGGCTTATATTTCTTTTTGTCTAAATAAATACCGCCGGACTGCAACAGGGCCTCCACCCGGTTTTTATTTTTTGGAAACCGTTTTGCAAAGGCATTGAATAATTTTAATGCATCATCATCCCGTCCGGATTCAACCATGGCCATTCCCAACCCGAACAACAACCGTGACGACCTGGATGATCTTTTATACTGTTTATATGCTGTAAGTAAATGATTAAATGCTTCTTCGTATAATTTTGCCTCAAGGTATGCCATTCCTACACTAAAGGCAATCTGTCGACTTCCCATTCTGTCGATCTTTGTATGGTCCAATTCATATCGATTCAGGACTTTTGTATATTCACCCGATTTTAACTGTTTTTTAAACAATGCCTCATAGGCGCGCTGCATCAGCTTAACTGCTTCATATCGCAAGCCTCTAGGTTGGGTTGACAACAAATCAATAACTTCATTTATGCATTTGTTATACTCACCATTTGCCTGATATATCTCGGCCAGCCGCATCATGGCAATCCGGGCATAGGTATTTTCAGGAAATTTCGTCTTAATCATTTTATATATTTCTATCTTTTCTTTATCCGTCTTCAAATATCTTGCAATACCGATTGAACTTGCAATATATCCTTTAGAATCCGGATATTTTTCCCTCACAAGTTCATATATTTTAATCGCTTTTTCCTCATTGTTCTCCATGCCATAGGTATCGCCCACTTTGCTTAGAATCACATCCGGATTTTCAATTTTCTCAAATAGATTCATCACACGGGTTAATGCTACTCTCGCGGCCTTACTCTGACCCACTTCATAATTGGCATTTCCAATATGAAGTAATAATTCATGGGATTCGTAGACTTTTTCCGGGGCTGATTCCACAACATAATTTAAAACACTAAGTGTTTTCAGATATTGTTTTTTTTGGTAGAGTGCCTTTCCATAACCAATACCGGCATCTGCAATATAGTTATTCTCAACAGTATCCTCAAAAACCTGTTTATAGTACCTTAATGCCTTATCCAGATAGCCCTTTTGGGCATAAATACCTGCCAGATGGTACATGATCTCAGAAAGTCCTGAATAAGCAAGATATCCCTGTTTAACAATATTGAAGTATCCTTCAGCAGCAGACGTGTTGCTGAGTTTTTTTTGTATCATACCGATAGCTGAATATCCGTAAGGCACATAAGCAGAAGTTGGATAGGAAACAAGAGCATCCTGGAAATATTTTTCAGCCTTCATCCATTGAGCGAAATCTTCCTCTTGAACCTGACGGTAAAACGCATATGCCCGTAAGAAATAAGCGGCCTCAAGACAGGCAACGCTTTCCCGGCCAAGATATTGATCCAAAATATTCAACGCTTCTTTGTTCTTGTTTTTCCTCAATAAAGCCATTGCATTGGCAACCTGGGTTGAATCACATTTGGCATCTTCCACAACAAGGATAAGGTCGGAAAGATCGCCTTTAAACAGGCTTTGTTCTCTGTCCGGTGGAACATACACAAGGGGCTCGGGAATACTGCTCATTTCTTTAGACTTTGATTTCACAACAGGCGGTGGCTTGGGTAGTGTCTTCTTTTTTGGTGTTTTAACTTTATGGGGTTGTTTTATTTTATCATTTATAACAGGAGAACCTATAGATTGTAGTTGATCCGACTTGCCTGATTTCCCGATTGTTTTTTCAACAGGTTTGGATATTTCTTTTTTAATTTGATTTTTTTTAGGTACGGGAACAGAGATAATTTCCTTTTTTCCCAGTGATACTACAAAATCACCACTCGATGAATCAAACCCGGATTTAATATGTATAAAAGGTTGTTTTGAGGTGAGAACGACTGCGATTACATCTCCCTGTAATTTTTCTACAGCTATATTTTTTATTACACTATTTTCTTTTCCTGTAATTTTAAAATACTTGCCCAATGCGACATTTCGCATGGCAATCACCAGTTCTTTTTTTTCAACCTGAATCACTTTTACAGGAATAGATTTTGAAATCGAGAACTTAACAGACCATGGATTATTAAGAATTTGAATACCGCTCATGACTGCCTGCCTCGCCATGGCAATACTTGGGAAAAGAAACAATAACACAGCAAAAATGACAAAAACTTGCGGCAGCTTAAATAATTTAATGTTTAATGCTCTCATATATCTATACTCTGCTTTTTTAATTTATATCAATTCAAGATACAACGAAGCAAGTAGTATGCCATATCGTCCAGGATATTTAGCTTAGGACTTTATGACTGTCTATAATACCAAATCAAATCAAATAATTAAAGGGTTGAACGTATATTAATGGACTACAGGTAAATTTTGACAGGAAAAGAAAATTAATTTTTTTTGCGACAAGAACATAAACGATTGATCGACACCGGACCGTAAACGTCAAAATCATGACATAAATTTAAAAGAACGGCCTTTGGCTTTCGGGTTGGATGTTCATCTTTTTTATTTTTTCCACAAGAGTGGTTCTATTCATTTTCAGGAGTTCTGCCGCCCTTGCTTTTACCCATCCGGTTTCATCCAGTGCATGGCGGATTAAGGACCGTTGATATTGATCAACTGCTTCATTAAATCCGACACCATTGGTAAAAACAGCAGCGACCGAAACAGATCCGGTTTGTGAAGATTTTTTAGCAATATTTTCCGGAAGATCACCCAATTCTATGACTTGATCGTCAACAAGGACCGACACCCTTTCTACTAAATTTTCGAGTTCTCTGATATTACCGGGCCAGTCATATTGGAGCAAAGCCTGTTTCGCAGTTTCTGAAAATATTTTAGGTTCATACCCATCAACGCGTTTTACAAGATTGTCTTGAAAATAATCGGTAAGTTGAAGAATGTCTTCTTTTCGCTCCCGAAGTGGAAGAATGGGAATGGGAATAACGTTCAACCGGTAATAAAGGTCTTCTCGGAATCCCCCTTCGGCAATTGCCGCAGGAAGATCTTTGTTGGTTGCTGAAACTACTCGAATATCAACATCAATGACTGCTGTTCCGCCAACGCGCTCGAAACGTCTTTCCTGAATGGCCCGCAAAAGTTTAACCTGCAAGTCCGGACTCATATCGCCGATCTCATCTAAAAAAATCGTACCCTTATCTGCAATTTCAAACCGCCCAATCCGTGAACGGTGGGCACCGGTAAATGCCCCCTTCTCATGCCCGAACAACTCACTTTCAAGCAACTCACCTGGGATCGCGCCACAGTTGATGACGACCATGGGCCCATTATGTCTTGAACTGTTTTTATGAATGGCTCTTGCAATGAGCTCTTTGCCAGTGCCGCTTTCTCCGGTAATCAATACGGAAGAATCGGATTTAGATACTTTTCTTGCACGGTCCAGCACCTTCATCAATCCCTTACTGCAACCGGCTATTTGATCCCGATCAAATTCATTTATATCAATTTTGGAATCTATCACCGGATCAGCAACAGGATTAATTTTTCTAGCGGATGATGGAACGGCTATCATTTTAAAATCTTTTTAAGCTTGTCGGAAATTGCCTCAGCCGTAAATGGTTTAACGACATAATTTGATACACCAGCCTGAACAGCCTCAATAACATTCTGCTTTTGTGCCTCTGCCGTAACCATTAAAAAAGGAGTGGCTTTGTGGGTATCGCTGGCCCGCACTTTTTTTAATAGCTCCAATCCGGTCATCTTAGGCATATTCCAATCCGAAACAATCAGGTCAATGCGCTGCCCTTCCAATGTCTCCCACGCTGTTGTCCCATCATCAGCTTCAACGAGATTTTTAAAACCAAGCTGTTTTAAAATATTCTTAAGAATACGACGCATGGTAGCAAAATCGTCAACAATCAAAATCTTGATGGATGTATCCATTGCTGCATTTCCCTCCTTATATCGATTAAGACTGTCTTTTTATCTTTCAAAACATACCTCAATTGTGAATTTGCCGGCATCCGTAGAGAAGGGAATGGCAATCTTGGGCCCTTCCGAATAGTGTATAATACTATGACCTCTACCCGTTACAACAGAAGGAATCGCAGCTTTAAATACTTTGCCGATCTGCTCAAGCTCCCTTCTTGCCTGGCCGGAAATCATATTTGTCAGTTCTCCTACGGCATCTGCAATTTCATGGTTCAGTTTTGTCATGGCCTCACCAAACATATTTGAAACTATCGCCAGAATACATTTTTCTTCAAAGGTGACTGAAATGGTTCCGTTTGCAATACCGGTCAGTCCCAACACACCGGACACATCACCGACAGCCACATTGTCTGTTTTAACATAGGGTGTGCCGGCATTAACTGTCACAAATGCCATTGTTTCAAGGACATTAATTGTTGCATTGATAAACGGATTTACTAGCTTAACATCCATATCTCATTCCCTAAAGAAACAAAAAATCATATTCAGACTGAAACATCTGTACTATTATACTGTACTATATTTTTCAAATGAGAATAAGAATCCACATCCATGGAATCAAAAACTATTCCCATACCGTTTTTACTAACTCTGACAACTCGTCCATTTATCTGCAATTCAATTTTATCGATACCACCTGTCAGGCATATACGGATCTCGCATTTAGTTCCCGTAGAAAAGACCTCATCCGTACCGATAAAAAGTCCTTTCAGGCTCAAATCCCTTGAGTTTCCCTGTACCTTAACTATCTTGCCTTCTGCTTCAAGATGTATTAGTATTTCGGTTGCAAATGTTACCCTGGAATACTTACGCCTTTCATCATTGATAGCGTTGGTCATGGTAGATTACTCCATGCGTTGTATATATAAAGCAGTTAATTTTAAAGCCAAAGTAGCACATTTTAAACTAACGCTCAACCCATTAAAAATCATCCGTCAACTCCTGATCCGCAACCTTTAAAAACATACTCACCGCCTCGGGATCAAACTGTGTTCCCGAATTGCTTTTTATAATTTCCAGTACATTGGATTTTTCCATTTTTTTTCTATAGGCCCTGTCCGATGCCATGGCATCATATGAATCGGCAACACATAAAATCCTGGCCAGTTTAGGTATTTGCTCTCCGGCAAGGCCATCTGGGTATCCTTTTCCATCAAACCGTTCATGATGATGCCGGATAATTTCCATCTCACGATCCCAAAGGCCGAGTTTCCCGATGATATCGGCACCGATTACCGGATGTTCTTTGATTTTCTCATATTCGTCATTGGAAAGAGGTCCGGGCTTTAAAAGTATATCATCCCGAATACCTATCTTGCCGATATCGTGCAGGCTGCCGGCAAAACTGATAATATCAATCTCTTCTTCCGTGCATCCCATCTCTTCGGCAATCATATGAGCAAACTTTGCCACACGCGTTGAGTGCTTTCGTGTATAAAGATCGCGGACCTCAAGTGCTGTTACAAATGCATACAGAGTAGCAAACAGATTATCATAAATATTTTCATACAAGGCTATATTCTCAATCGCTGCAGCGGCTTTGCGGGTGATAAAGTTCATATAATAGATATCTTTTTCATTAAAAAGCATATCAGCAGAAAATGAGAAGGCGCTGGCCACACCAAAAATTTTATCCCGTATTTTCAACGGAACTACCATCATGGAATGAACAACATCATCGAGCCGCTTATTTTTTCTGGGTCCGGAGATAAGACAAGGATTATGGTCTGAACTCAACACCCCAAGGATAAATTTATTTGCACTGGATGACAGATCTCTTCCAAACAGATCACGAACTTTTTTATTATCAAAACCGTTATCAGAATTTGTCATCATAACAAGAGATTTGTCTTCATCAGAATAGATGTGGAAAAAGACCATGTCTGCCTTTAATTCTTCTACTCCCAAATCTACAACTTTATTAAAAATACCATAACTTGAATCAATGGAAGCAAAATCCTCCATCACACGATTCAAGGTGTTGACCTCTTCTATTCTCTCAACCAGCTCAGCGTTCAACTTTCTCAATCGCTCCTGCCGTTCAACCTCTTCTTTTAAAATGAGCTTTTCAACAAAGAGTTCCCGCTCCCTTAAAATACGTTTAAGGGTCAATTCCATTTGTTCAAGGTTGACCGGCTTGATCAAATAGTCGACAACACCATTTTTCAATGTCCGGATAGAGTTTTCAAGGGAAGGATATCCGGTCATGACTACGACCGGCAGCGTAC
>JAKIUJ010000051.1 GCA_021647625.1 Desulfobacula sp. | reverse complement strand
TCAACTTTAGTTAAAATATTATTGTCTGAAAATTTATAAAGATGCTGAAAGGCACGGATATCTTTTGGACAGGCCTGCCGGGTGAAGTCAGCGGTATCGGTTTTTATACCCAGCATCAATGCCGCAGCAAGTTTACTGGATGGTTTTATTTTTTTTGATTTAAGATATTCCGTTAGAATCGTTGCACAGGCACCGTAGTCAGGCCGAATATCCAGAAACGGCGCTTTGACGCGGGTATTGGGATGATGATCAATTATAGCATCAAATTTAAATTTCAAAAATTGTTCATTGTGATCCGGTTGTGAATCCACAATAACAAAATTTGTAAAGTCTTCTTTTTTAATTAAGTCAAGATGAACAAGCCCGGGTTCCGTATATTCTATCATGGCAAGATTATCCGGACGGCTGATCTTGTTAAAATAGGCAATAGCAACCTCACTTACTTTGCGCCAAAGCAACCGTTTAACCGCCATGGCACTGGCAATGGCATCGGGATCTGCATTGATTACCACCAACACTTTTGATGTGCCTGAAAAAAGTGCAGAAAAACAATCTAATTTCTCACGGTTGCTCATGGTGTGTGCCTTTGTTACTGCTGAAAAACAAAGTGAGTGTGATAAATGCGTATCCCAAAATAGCCAAAATGGCAAACAGTCCGTAAAAGATCCCTAAAGGAGCCAGGACGATTGCTGTCAGCCAATGGATAAAAATAATAGTAGGAGAATGCAGTTTTATGGGAAAATCATCAAACCGGCAGATAATAGACAGTCCGCAAAGGTTCCAGCCATATAAAGACGCGAAAACATGCATGTGCAGCAACCATTTTATTTTTTCAGGATCATACCCTTGTGACATCTGAAAAATAATATACGCAATTCCGGAAACCGCCGTAAATATAAGAAATCCAATCCCTGATGTCAAAAAAAGCTTTTGCTGAATCTTATCTGCAAACATCACATATAAAAAGAATACGGTAAGAACCGCCGTAAACAACGCAGCGGTAACAAAAATTTGCGGAATAAAACGCTCAAACAAAATGAAAACAAAGAAAATGATCACCCCGAGAGAAATGGTCCAGAAACAGACCTCCATAACTGCCTTGGCTGATGTTCCTTCTATTTTTTTTAACATGCCGAAAACAAGAGATAAAGTGATCAGGGACAATGGAAAAGAGAATCCTAAAAAAAATGTATTTAATGTTAATTTGTCCATGGTTACAAATTTGAAGTATTCATTATTTAATATCACCAGACTGGCCATAAAAATGCCAATGGAAAGACATAAAAGTGCTGCTTGATGAAATTTTTGGGATACAGACTCGCTTTTTGCAAAAAAGACCCGGGGGATAAAAGCAAATCGCTCAATGCGTACTTTTTCAACCAGAAAGCAAAGCAACAATGAAACAACTAAAGTTAATGGATAGGCCTTAAAGAAAGCTGAAAATGCATAAACCAGTGAGGCCAGAAAGAAAAGCCGTACTGTTTTTGAGACCTCCGCACGACCCTGGGTATAATATAAAAGGATGCTGCCGCCTGTGCACAGGTTAAAAAGAAAAATATGAAGTCTTTCAAAACTATAATTTTCCACTGGAAAATATATATTTACAAATCCAAAACAAAGCGCTGTGATCATCAATATGGAGAAAAGCAGTTTTAATTTAAAATTCATTTTTGGGAGTTCCGATTTTTTTTGTTTAATTATCTTAGAATGATTTTGATCCTGTTTACCAACTATGAGGCCCTCTCAAAAACAACTTTACATTTTGATAGCCGAATTTAAGAAATCATTCCAAATGAAGATCAGTAAACCACAAATTCATATTAAATTCTATAATATTCATGAGGATCAATATGAATAGCGCAAACACCTGATACGTTTGGGAAAAAATGATGATGCACAAAAAAATATTTCACCTCCTTTAATCATTGTGATAGAATTATCCATTTTAAAAATTTAAACACAATGGATCACATAATTAGTGGGTGACCAAAACACTGATTAGATACAGGAATAGGGAATAAATATGTTATCAAGACAAAAAATCAAAGCCGACATCGCAGACTCCAACATAATTTTTTATAGGGGCGTAAAAATCTATGAGAATAATGAACTTCTCTATGAAGGCAATGATGGAAATAAATTGTTTGAATTTCGATATGATGGTAATTACGGCGATTATGAGATCTGCATTGATATTTCCAATGAACAAAATCCTGGGTCGTGCAGCTGCCCTTATCCCGGTGATGGATGCAAGCACATTGTTGCATCACTCCTTATGGTTTATGACATTACCTTTACAAACGATAAAAACCCTGATTTGCAGCCCAGGCCTGAGCAAGCAGAAGAGATGCAACCGTACCTGACTTATGATGAGATTAAAACCCAGGCAATGGATGACAGACAAAAAAGAGCAAAAAAAGAAACCTTCACCATCATACAAGGAGACAGTTTTAAAGGAGAACATCTTATTGAAACAACCTCGAAAAAACAGTATCTGGTTGTTATGCACAACCCGGAATCTGGTAAGGGACATTGCAGTTGTCCTGACTTTTTAACCAACAAACTCAATACCTGCAAGCATATTATTTTTTTAAAAAACCATTTTTCCAGCATAAAAGGGTTTAAAAAACAATTAGAAGACGAGCTTTTTCCATTTATTGATATTTTCTGGGATTCAAAAAAAAATGCACCAAAGCTTTTCTTTGATCCTCAATTGATTACAGATCATGAGACTTTGGAACTTATAGCTCAGCACTTTAATAATGATGGCGATTTTATAAAAAAGGATCTTTCGGTGATTGTTGACCTGGCAGCAGCGGCCTATGCCAACAAACAAATCATTATACAACCCGAAGTTCTGATCCGGACTCAAATTTATTTACAAAACAATCAACTTCAAACCTTGAACAACTCATATCATTTTGATTATTCAAAAATAAAAGGCAAACTTTATGACTACCAAAAAGAAGGAGTAGAGTTTTGTCTTTTTAAAAAATCTGTTTTGATCGGTGATGAGATGGGGCTTGGGAAAACTCTCCAGGCAATTACATTATCTATTTTAAAAAAAGAACTCTTTGGATTTAAAAAAGTTTTAATCATCACTCTTGCCTCTATAAAGGATCAGTGGAAGAGGGAAATCACTACTTTCACTGACGAGGTTCCCATGGTTGTCCAGGGAACAGCCCAACAAAGAAAACATATCTATAATAACAATTCAAATTATTTCAAAATTACGAACTATGAAGCTGTTCTCAGGGATATTACAATTATTTCAAAGATGAAACCGGATCTTATTATTCTTGATGAAGCACAGCGGATAAAAAATTTTAACACCAAAACAGCCGATGCAGTAAAACAGCTTCCTCGGGACCATGCCATTATCCTGACGGGTACGCCTCTTGAAAATAAACTGGAAGATGTTTATTCCATTATTCAATTTTTAGACCCATACCTGGTAAGCCCTTTATGGGATTTCGCCGGCAGACACTTTATGATCTCAAGAACAGCTAAAGGAAAAATCATCGGGTATCAAAATCTCGACATATTGCGCGACAAACTCGAACCTATAGTAATCCGTAGAAAAAAAGATGAGGTCTTAAAAGATTTGCCGGAAACGGTGACCAATAACTATTATATAAATTTAAGCCAGAAGCAGGATAAAATTCATTCAGGATTCATGTCCGCTCTTATTCCCATCCTCAGCAAAAAGTTCTTAACGCCCATTGATCTTCAACGAATTCAAATGTTACTCTTAAAAATGAGAATGGTGTGTAATTCCACATATCTTATTGATAAAAAAACAAATATTTCTCCTAAATTAGATGAATTTAAATTAATTATAGAAGAGCTTGTAAATGATAATAATAGAAAAGTTGTCGTTTTCAGTGAATGGACAACAATGACTTTTCTTGTGGCAAAATATCTTTCTGATGCTAAAATTTCCTTTATTGAACTTTCCGGGAAAGTTCCCGTAAAAAAACGCCAGAAGCTTATTGATGAATTCACTAACAACCCTGAATGCAAAATTTTCCTTTCTACAGATGCCGGTGGTACAGGCCTTAACTTACAGGCAGCAGATTGTGTTATTAATTTTGAATTGCCGTGGAATCCTGCTAAGCTTAGCCAGCGCACTGGCAGGGTAAATAGAATCGGGCAGAAAAGCAAATGCATTAATGTCATCAATCTGATTGCTAAAAATAGCATTGAAGAAAAAATCTTTTCCGGAATTCAGATGAAAACCGACTTGTTTGAAAGTGTTTTTGAAAATGGCAGTGATTTTGTAGATTTTTCCAATGAAAAAAAGACGGGCTTGATTAACCGGCTGCGGGAAATGATGGATGAAGATCAAAATGAAATGGCAAAACCTGAACCGATTGATCCCGTTATAATTCCGGAAGACACACCTTATTACCTGAATCCTAAAGTGTTAAATACAGACATTTTTGAATCCGAAAAAGAGATTTTAACAGATAAAGAACTTGATTATACAGCAGAAGAACCCGACACAACACCAGGTATATCCAATGACGAGACAAAGCCTGAACCCGAAAATATTTTTGCAAATCAATCAACAGATAAAATTGAAACTGTACTGAATTCAGGCATGGAATTTATTGGGGGGCTCATGGAAATGGCGACAGGCCAAAAGTTAGACAAAAGCGAGAACCAGGAAAAAATGCTCACCATAGATAAGAACACAGGAGAAGTAACAATGAAATTCAAACTGCCGGGGTTTAGCTGATGAACCTTGAAAAATTTAATCCTGTCTGCCAAGTAAATCTTTCAATGCAGGCAAAAGTGTCTCATGTTGAAATTGAAATCCATGGTTCAACAATTTCTCAGGTTTAACTCTTGCACTGGCCAAAAGGGTTTCTTTGCCCATTTGTCCCCACAACACCTTTGCCACCAGTTTTGGAAGTACAAAAAACACTTTTTTTGAAAAAACACCAGCCAGTTTTTTTGAAAACACTGTGTTTGTAACTGGATTTGGTGCCGTTAAATTCACAGGGCCTTTTATCTCAGGTGTGTTGACTATAAACAGGATTGACGATAACAAATCATCCATACTGATCCAGCTCATATATTGCCTACCATTGCCGACCCTGACTCCGCAACCCATTTTAAATGGCAGTTCCATCCTGGCCAGCGCACCACCGGCAGGTGTTAATACAATACCGATTCGAAGCTGAACAGTCCGAATTCCAGCGGATACCGCAGCTTGTGATTGGTTTTCCCAGCGACGGCATACTTTTGCAATAAAACAGGCACCATTTTCATCAGACTCGGTGAGTACATGGTCGTCCCGGTCGCCATAAAAGCCGACAGCAGAAGAGGAAAGGAAAACCTTTGGTTTTTTTTCAAGCCCAGTTATTTTTTTAACCAGCAGCCGGGTGGGATGTGTTCTGGAAGCGATGATTTTTCTTTTCCGGCTGTTAGTCCATTTTCCCCGTGATATATCCACCCCGTTCAAGTTGATGACGGCATCAAAATATTCTGTATTTTCCAAATCAAGAATGCCATTGTGCGGATCCCAGAAGAGTTCATCCGGCAATAGATTCCCTTTTTTTCTAACCAGTCGGACAACCTTGTGACCACAAGTTCTTAAAAAAGGAACCAGTGCACTGCCGACGGTACCGCCGGCACCGGAGATCAGGAACCGTTTTGGGGGCGTTTTATCTACATGATGTTCCATATCATACTTTAAAATTCTGTGCCGGTAATGGAACATGCGCTCAAACTGTCTTTTTGCAAATCCGTAAAACGGTCGACTTAAAAATCCAAACGGAAGTCTGAATTCGACCTTGTCCTCCATGATGCTTGACCCGTTACCGATCTGTGAAAATCGATGTGTATGCACCCATTTGGAAAAAGGTCCTCTAATCTGTCGATCTTTGAATATCTTATTTTTTTGATATTCAAAATGCTCTGCCTCCCAGATCATTGGAATGCCGAATATTTTAATTTCAAAGATGACTTTTACACCTTTATCAATCCCAACTCCTTTTTTGTCTATCATTTTCAACGGGGCCCAGGGAGGCGTTAAGCGAAAGATAGCACCATTTCGTGCATGCCAGTTAAAAACAAAGCTTGTTTGTGTGTTAATAGTAGTAGCTTTTTTATAAACATCAAAGGTCATCTTGTGTCTGCCCAATAAACTAAGGATCGGCTCCAAAATTACTTGATCTTTTGTTTTCAAAATACCCAGTCTTTTAAGGGGTTTTGGAAACAATTTAGATCAAGTAATTTTGTAACGATTCCT
Source organism: Desulfobacula sp. (assembly GCA_021647625.1). Taxonomy (GTDB): domain Bacteria; phylum Desulfobacterota; class Desulfobacteria; order Desulfobacterales; family Desulfobacteraceae; genus Desulfobacula. The sequence continues at coordinate 16,276 of JAKIUJ010000051.1, read as the reverse complement.
AAGGTTGATATATGCGACTTATCTACTCTGACAATTCCAAAATACTTACGGTTTAAAGGCAAACGCAATCAAAGAGTTTTCTTTACATAAGTGCCTGTAAATCAAAAAAACCATGCAAAGCTTATATGCGTTTGTCCTATCCTAATTAAATGATTGATTGATTTTATACATCTTATATTATAATAATATTCTCCAAGATAAAACCCTTTTTATCGGGTTTAAATTACCTTCAATTTACGGCACACTCTTTGCATTATTGTGGTTTATAAACAAGGGATAGCCCCTTAGAATACAAAATAAAGTCAATTTTAATTGACTTTATACCAGTGCTTTATGATAGAAGGAAAAAAATGTATTGAGTCATATAAAAAGCACTGTAACTTTATTTTTTGGAGGACGTTTAAATAATGGATAAATATGAATGTGTGTGTGGATATGTCTATGATCCTGCAATCGGAGATGCTGATACAGGTGTTGATGCAGGTGTTGATGCAGGGACTGCATTTGCGGATCTGCCCGAAGACTGGGTATGCCCTCTTTGCGGTGCATCCAAAGACAATTTTGAAAAAGTTGATTAATAAAAGCAAACATATAGAGGAGCAAAACATATGTATAAACCCATTGAAATTGCGGATGGGATCTATTCTGTTGGATGTCGTGACTGGGACATTCGTGATTTTCACGGATATTCCACATATGAAGGAACCACCTATAATGCATTTTTGATTACAGGTGAAAAAAATATCCTCATTGACACGGTAAAAGAAAAATTTGGTGATGAACTTCTTGCCAATATCAGCCGAATTATCGATCCAAAAGAAATTGATATCGTTATCAGTAACCACACAGAAATGGATCATTCAGGGGCCATCCCCAAATTGATGCGTAAAATCGGAAAAGACAAACCCATATATTGTTCAAAAATGGGGGCTAAAAACCTGAAGCTTCATTTTAACAGAGAGTTTAACTTTAAAGTGGTTGGCACAGGTGATGAACTAAAGATAGGAAAAAGAACATTTTCTTTTCTTGAAACAAGAATGCTTCACTGGCCGGACAGTATGTTTACTTATCTTGTTGAGGATGGCATTTTATTTTCCAGCGACGCATTTGGCCAGCACTATGCCGGTGATATCTTCTTTGATGATGAAATCGGCGAAGAGATCATCCCCCATGCAAGAAAATACTATGCAAATATTTTGCTGCACTTTTCCCCACGGGTACAGGCATTGCTCAAGGATGTTGCAGAAATGAACCTTACGATCAATATGATTTGTCCGGATCATGGTATCCTCTGGCGGGATAATCCATCCCGGATCATTGAAGCCTATGACAAATGGTCAAGACAGGAACCTGAACGAAAGGTTGTTGTTATTTTTGATTCCATGTGGGAAAGCACAACAAAGATGGCCCGGTCCATCACCAGTGGAATTGAATCCGAAGATGTAAATGTTAGACTCATGAATACGCGTAAGTGGCACAGAAGCGATATCATGACAGAAATTATTGACGCAGGAGCCATTGCTGTTGGCTCACCCACGCTGAACAATAGTGTTTTTCCTGTCATTGCGGATGTCATGACTTATATAAAGGGACTGAGACCACAAAATAAGATTGCTGCTGCGTTTGGTTCTTATGGGTGGAGCGGCGAAGCTGTAAAAATTTTAAATAAAGAATTTGCTGAAATGAAGCTCGATATCATCGATGATGGTGTTAAAGTCCAATATGTTCCTGATGAAAAAGATCTGGACCGCTGTTTTGACCTGGGTGTCAAAATTGCAAAAGCCCTAAAAGAAAAATTACCAAAAATTTAAAAACAACACCTTGGGAGGTGAAAATGCCGAACGATTTTAACGCAGATGATATTTTTGAAATGGCAGTAAAAATTGAGCAGAACGGTGCACTCTTTTATCGTGAAGCTGCGCAAAAAGTAACCGGAGAAAATAATAAACAATTTCTCCTTGAGCTTGCAATAATGGAAGATGATCACGAGCAAACCTTTAAGACCATGAAAAAAGAATTGGCAGCAGATGAGAGTTTTGCCACTACATTTGATCCTGATGGCCAAAACGCTCTTTATTTACAAGCTTTTGCAGACACAAGGGTATTTTTTAAAAAAGAACAGCCGGGAAGCGACCTGCAAGAAATATTGAGCTGTGCAATCCAATCTGAAAAAGATTCTATTGCCTTTTATCTTGGCATGAAGGAGCTTATTCCACAAAAACTGGGCAAATCAAAACTTGATCACATTATAAAAGAAGAGATGAGCCATATCCGGTTGCTGGCCAATAAACTGGCTGAATTTTAATACTGCTTTCATATGGGCAACTTTGTGAGCTTTTCTCCTCTACGAGTCGCCCGAATACGAGTTTTTCGGTAACGCATTAAATTCAATTTCTCTTGTATCAAAACAAAAAAGTCCCCATCGTACGAACGGCACCGGTACAATGGGGACTTTTTATTTGGCTTAAAGAGTTTAAGATTTCCAAAGGCCATGCAGATTGCAATAGGCACGCGCAATTACTTTTTTTAGATCTGTTTTAAACTGTGCCTGTGGCTCGTTGTCCGGTGTTAGCATTTGCCGTTGAACAAACGTATTATCATCTGAGGCAAGCTCAATCCATTCAATATAGTGATCAGTTCCCATTGGATGCGCCACATCGCCAATCTTGACCACATATCCTCCCTCAACGGCTTCAATGACAGGTACATGTTTTTCCACTGCTGCATCAACCGTGTTTTCAACCAGGCGATCCATTCCCTGCCCGCAACACATTACCGGTGGTTTTTCGCCATGAAGAACCTGTACAATGTTTCCACATTTTCCACATTTATAAATTCCCATTACTTCTGCCATTGTCTCTTTCTCCTTTTCTTTGGTTTTATATAAAATAACATTCAAAATCAGTCTAATATTTCTGGTTTTTTGCATAATTGCTTGCAGGCAAAGCTGCGAATTGCCATTATCATGTATTTATAGTCTCAAGATTAACGATACAGTGCATACAATAGATCAGATGAACTGCAATATTTACTTTATATGTCAATTGTCTTTAATTTACCAGAGAAATATCCTGTATTTTACTGGAAAGAAGCCGGCTTAAAATTTTGTCCGCTGTTTTTTCCTGAACATTGGAAATCTGTTTAAAAATGGAGGCCATTTGATAGTAGATCTCATTTTGAGATTTTTTTGCGGCATAGGAATCAGACATTTTATTTGTTCTCATTTTAACCATTGAATCAGACATTTTGCACTCCTCCTTACCTTTTTTTTCAAAGCTTTAGTTCAATAAGAAAGCAAACACCATACCAGTTAGTAAAAATTACTGATATCGTTGCGAAAAAAAATGCGTTGATCTGTAAATACGAGCCATTAAATACCAAAGAAAAAATGAATTCTCCATCTATGAGACAATCCTGTCTCAAAAAATCGTATCACTACAAACTACAAAAGTGTATCAACCGTTAGAGAAATAAAATATTAAAAAAAAGACCTTCGATTTTAGATTCTGAGTTTGTATAGTAACAGAGGAATATCTTTAATTTCAAGGCTTTATTTTAATTTTGACTATTATTTTTTAATCGTTTTCGTGGAGCAATCATGAAACGTCTGTGGAGGCTTTCTTATCGCGATTTTGTTAAAATCCGTATTGGTATAAAATTTATATTATTTTATATTCTGACTTGTATTCCGGATCACCATACGGGGCAAGTGTCCGTTCAGGACTGCCTTCAATTGTAATATCCTGACGGACACGATCAAACTCTATATGCCTCTGGCTGTTCAGCCAAATTTTGTCTTATATTTTATCGGTAATGCTTTTACCATAATCCTGGGCAGCCTGGATACCGCCACCAACCCAGCTTGCTTTCAGCATCAAAGGGCCCGAGACCATTTCCATCCTATATATATGCTCCATTGTTTCAAAAATTCTTCCCGGTGCTTCCCCGCTCCAGCCATATGCACCAAATGCGCCGCCAGGTTTGCCTTCAAGTTCAGCACGTTCGGCAATAAATAGGATTTGTTTCATAGAAGTAATCATTTCCCCATGATAGGTCGCAGAACCAAATGCATATCCATCATACCCTTTCAAGTCATCTTCACTTTTAATTTCGCTTGTTTTTTTTAGGATCACTTCATGCCCTGCAATACGAATGCCCTCTGCTATCAAGTCTGCTATGCCTTTTGTCTCATCCGCTCTGGTTGCATAAACTATTAAAACCTTACCCATGTTTCCTCCTTAATTATTATTAAATAGTATACTTGAATCAGCCATTTTAATATTTTTCGCACCTGTCATAAACATGGCTTTTTTCAATGTTTTCCTTATATGTTCAAGATGCAGTTTCACCCCAAGGGTTCCCGCACCAACAGATGCACGGATGATATCTCTTCCCAAAAGGACTGCATCAGCACCAAGGGCCAGCATCTTTAGAACATCATATCCGGTTCTAACACCGCCATCCGCAGTAATGGTTATCGAATCACCCAATTCTTTTCTTATCAAGGGCAGCATGGTGGCAACACCTGGTGTGGAATCCAGCACCCGTCCACCATGATTTGATACGGCAATCACAGCGACACCTGCATCGACACAAATCCTTGCCTCGCGCGGTATCATGATCCCTTTGGCGATAAAGGGTAGCTCAGCAAATTTCACGAGTTCTTCAATATCTTTAGAACTTTTTTTAAAAACAGGGTGTCCATGTTTTGCCATGATCGTTGATCCGCACCCGTCCAGATCCACACCAACCGCTTTGCAGCCTATGGTTTGTGCTTTTTCAATCAATGATTTTAAAACATCCTGTGATCTGGGCTTAAAGATGGGAATGCCATATCCATTGCATGCCTCCATTGCTTTAAGACAAGGGTTGTCATCGGGTGTATAAAACCAGGTATCTCCCCGTAGTCCTATGGTTCCGGCTTCCTTTGCGCCTCTGAGCACGGATGTACAAAATAAAGTTTCATCTATGGCATCATTGTATTTTTGAGCACCGGCCGTGGAAGATGCCAACACCGGGAAATCGAGGTCCATCCCAAGAAAAGAGCAGGAGGTGTCCGGTTCAAAATGCTCTCCTAAAACCGACATATTAAACTCAACCTCAGCAAGAGACTGAACATTGGCTTTAAATGAACGTCCCTGGCCGACACCACCAAGCCCAATCGGTTTCCCATAAGCTTCCCTTTGGCAAATCTTATCAGAATTACCATCACAAAAAGGATAGGCAGCACAGATTCCTTTGAGCTTTTTTCGGGCCATATCCCTTACCTGCTCTACCGTTTGAGGCAATTGTTTTGTATTTATAATCATTCTATCGTCAGCGTTACATACAGGACAGATTCCAGGCTTTTCTTCATCATTTAAAATTTCATGGCAAACAGAACAAGACCACTGGTTCATCGGTTTTCTCCTTCTTTGATTTAGGGATCACTCAAAATACAAAGTCATTTTTGAGTTCGCCCTTATGCTTGGCAAAGAATATCATTCATTTTTGGATTAGCAAAGTGCTATTCATCTTAGCCAAAGAATATCGCCAAATCATTTTTCATCCTGAATCCTCCATGTATTTTGTACCCATTACGATTTAATTTGTATAATACCTGTAATTGCATGACATTTTAGCGTAGCAATATCCAGACCATTTGTTCTGATTGTCTAAGAATTTTTTTTTACTTTTTTCAATCAATTAATTAGAATAGCTTCATTCATCTTTTTTATAAAATTTTATGCAATATTGGGGTTTACCTTGTAAATGTGGTATAAATCATGCAGATTTAGTAATTTAATTTTTAAAAAAGTAAAGCACCCCCCTAAACAGGAGTAATATAAAGGAGATCCAAATGGCCGACAATCAAGCAACGCTTTATGCCCTGAGTACATGCAGCCATTGCAAATCAACAAAGCGCCTCCTTTCGGAATGCAATGTTGAATATGACTATATTGAAGTGGATGATCTGGAAGGCGAGGAAAGAAAAGCAATTTTAGCAGACATTAAAGAACTCAATCCCCGATGTTCTTTTCCAACCATAAAAATAAATAATACCGTCATCGTCGGATTTAAAGAAAACCAGATCAAGGAGGCTTTAGGTATTAAAGATGAAAGTTGATAAACTCTATAATGCATTAAAAAAATCACAGGAAGCAAAAGGTATTTATTTTAATAAGGATAAAGACCTGGTATTTGAATTACTTGAGTCCCTCCTTTTAAATAAAGACAGATACGGATATATGGCCTGTCCCTGTAGACTTGCCTGCTCAGATCGTGAAAACGACAAAGATATTATCTGCCCTTGTGGTTACAGGGCACAGGATCTTGAAGAGTTTGGTGCCTGCTTTTGCGGGCTGTATGTTTCCCAAAAACTTCAAAATGGCGAGATAGAATCGGAATATGTTCCGGAAAGAAGACCCCCTGAAAAAACATTATAGATAGTGTCTGAACGAAAACCTGAAAATTTTTTTTGACTACAAGGCGGGCAAAAATTCTAACCGGAAGAATACAGGGGGTGTTTTGAGGATTCTAATTTTTGACAAACGTTGTAATCGGAAAAATTGGCGGTTTTGAGTCTATCACTATTTTAAAGGAGAATGCCATGGATGATTGCACACTACCTGTATTAAATACCGGCCTTCGCGGCATTGATGTCGCCAGTTCTAAAATCTGTGACGTACGTGGAAAAGAGGGGAAACTGATCTATCGCGGATTCTTAATTGAAGACCTTGCAACAAGTTCCACTTTTGAAGAGACTTGCTTTCTTTTGCTCTACGAACGTCTGCCCAAAGCAAAGGAATTAAATGATTTCAAGCAAAGCTTAACCAGTAAAAGAAACATTCCTAAAAACATTTATACAATTTTAAAGACCCTGCCACCGGACATGAATCCCATGGACGTTCTGCAGATGACAACGCCTCTTTTAATTCAAAATGATCCCCATGCAGGAAAACCTGAAATGGAACATGTACTCTTTAGTGCTGAAAATATGTTATCAGGAATCGCAACCATTACAGCTGCCTGGGATCGTATACGCAACAAGAAAGATGTGGTTGAACCGGATGCATCATTAGACCATGCCGCTAATTTTTTATATATGCTCAATGGTGCAAAACCAGATGAGGAAACAGCACATTTTTTTGATACAGGCCTTCTTTTACATGCAGAGCATTCATTTAATGCATCAACATTTACAGCACGCCAGGTGGCCTCTACGCGTGCGCATATATATGCTGCAATATCATCAGCCATAGGTTCGCTTTCCGGTGCCCTTCATGGTGGTGCCAATGTCCGGGTTATGCAGATGCTCAAAGAAATCGGATCCGTTGATAAAATTGACGGATATATTAATAATATTCTGGATTCGGGCGGATTGATCATGGGTCTTGGTCATGCTGTTTATCAGACAGATGACCCAAGGGCCATTATTCTTAAACCAATGAGTAAAAGGATGGGAGAATTATCCGGACAAACACAATGGTATAAACTGACAAAAGCACTTGAAATTAAGGGAAAAGCTGCATTTAAGGCGAAAAAAAATAGAGATATTTTTTGTAATGTTGATTTTTACAGCGCATCTCTTTTTTACGCTATGGGAATTGCAACAGATCTATTTTCACCCTTGTTTGCAATCTCAAGGGTCAGTGGGTGGGCCGCCCATGTTATTGAAGAACAATTTGCCATGGCCGCGCCCAAACCCTCGCTGTACAGGCCTGGAGCCGAATATGTCGGTGACTATTGCGGACCGGATGAGTGTATTTTTTTAGATATAGAAGATCGTTAATTAAAAACAGGGGAAATATCAAATGAGAGTCTGGCAGTGTACTGTTTGCAAATATATTCATAAAGGTGATAAACCGCCTCAAAAATGTCCTGTCTGTGGTGTGGATGCAAGCAAATTTGTAGAAATTGATGAGGCATCCATACCGGAAAAAAGGCCACCGAAAAGAACACCGGAATCAGCAACAGCATCTGATTCTAAAAAGTCGGCTAAAGCAGCAGTCAAAGAGGTGAAACCACCACCAAAACCTGAAGACACGACCGTTTTTGAAATAATCCAATCGCTCTTGGTAAAGCACCATGCTCACCCGGTTTCTGTCCATACACCCAACGGGATTTTGCCAATGGTTGTAATTTTATATATCCTGGCCTGGCTGTTTGATGTAGAGTTACTTGCAAAGGCAGCTATGATCGGTCAGGTGTTTGTTGTTATTTCCCTTCCCTTGGTTATTTATACCGGAACGCTTGAGTGGCGTAAAAAATATGGTGCGGCACTGACAACTATTTTTAAACAAAAAATGCTGGCGGCGGCATTAACCACCGCAATCTGTGTGATAACTCTGTCCTGGTATCTAATTGATCCAACTATTTTGTCATCTTCAAAAGCGGGTGTATTTATTATCCTGAACGTGCTGATGATCACCTGTGCCGGAATAGCAGGTCATATCGGCGGTAAATTTGTATTTAAAGATTAGATTGCCCAATAAACAGAATAACAAAGGAGCCGATATTCAATCCGGCCCCTTTGTTATTATTTTACAACAGCCTGGGTAAATCTCAATTTCAATACCAACCGGGCAATGGTCCGAACCAAACACATCATTATCAATAAACGCCTTTTTAATAGTGTTGTTATCAATTAAATCCTGTGTGACGAAAAAGTAATCAATACGCCAGCCTGCATTGTTTTTTCTGGCATTAAACCGATAGGACCACCATGAGTATTTCACTGTTTCAGGATGAAAATGTCTAAAGGTATCCACATACCCCATTTCGTTCATCTGATCGAGGATATCTCTTTCAATCCGTAAAAACCCTGATCGCTTGGAATTGGGTTTTGGATTCTTCAGGTCTATATCATTGTGAGCTGTATTAAAATCACCGGTTATGACAAGACTTTTGCCTTTTTCTCTTAAACTTTGAGCATATTCCAAAAACCACTGATAAAAATCCAGTTTATATTGCAGGCGTTCTTCACTCATCTGGCCGTTGGGAAAATAAATATTAAACAGGATAAATGATTCATAATCCAGTTCAATTACCCGGCCTTCTCCATCAAATTGTGGGATATCAAAAGAAGTTGTCACTTTTTTAGAAGATATTTTTGAAAAGGCCGCCACACCACTATACCCTTTTTTGACTGTTGAATAGGCCCAATAAGAGTCATAGGAATGCAAGTTTATCATATCGCAGGTTCGCTGGTCTTCCTGTAATTTTGTTTCCTGGAGCAATAATATATCCGGGTCAAGTTGGGTAACAATATCTGGAAAATCTTTTTTCATGATCGCTCGAAGGCCATTCACATTCCAGGAGATTATTTTATATTTTCTTTTATCTGTCATTGTTTATTCCAATATTGTTTGTCTATTTGTCTCATGATACAGGATTGTTTCGAAACAAAGGTGTTATTCGGCTGCCGATTGCAGAATAATTCCGGCATCAGCAATTACACATTTGTCTTTTGTGCACATCACCGGATTCAAATCAATGGATTCCATTTTATCTTCAAGATCCATCACCAAATAGGAAAAATTTACAAGAAAATGGGTCAGTATTTCCAGATTAATACCACAACGACCCCGATAACCCAGGATAATTTGGTTTGCCGTTAAAGAATCCACCATAGAGGCTACATCATCAGGTGAAAGTGGTGCCATGCGGATAGCGGTATCATTATAAATCTCAACAGAGGTACCCCCGATACCAAACACAACCACCGGGCCAAACTGATAGTCATTTTTGGCCCCGACAATGACCTCAATCCCATCCACCATCTCTTCAACCAAAACAGTCTTACATCCATCAAGATTTAGAAGTCTTTCCATTTCATTTCCCAGATGATCGCCTGATTTAATGCCGGTCACAACTGCATTGTGCTCTGTTTTATGAAGAATTTTTTTGGACACAGCCTTTATCACAACCGGGGCACCACGATCTTTTAAGAACTGTTTTGCCGTGGTCATGGAGTCGGTAACAACACTTGCCGGAACACCAAGGCCTGCCAGGGTCATTATTTCTTTGGCATCGGGTTCCAGAACCCAGCCCTGGGCCCTGCTGGTTTCAATTATTTTTTTAGCTTTTTTACCGAACTTGCTTTTTTTATCTGTCTTGTGTTCCTCATTTAGCATGGTCTGCACCTTTTCAATGCTTTGGCCATTAAAACAGCCCCGTCAACAGAAGATGATACCGGAATATTATTCAACTCAAATCCTTCAATAATAATGCTATATTTATCCTCGTTAGGGACATATGCAATCATGGGCTTGCCTTCATTTCTTGCCACCTGGGAAAGCTTTGCACCGATATCAGCCGAAACGCCAGGTGAATATGGGATCAAAAGTGCAATAATGCATTCCACATTGGGGTCCCGGAATAAATGCCTTGCTGCTGTTACAATATCGCTGTCAATGGCACTACCTGTGAGATCAAGTGGATTAACAAGGGAAACAATATTTTGAATACCCGGTTCCACGTTTGCCTTAATAGTATCCATTGTTTGTTTTTCCAGATCGGGAATTGTCATACCATGCAAATCACAGGCATCGGCCGCAATAACACCATGACCGCCACTTAAAGATATAATACCCACATTGCCGTTTATTCCTTTGGGGAAACAGCTTAATGCTTCGCAAAAGGATGTAAGTTCATATTCATTGTCAGCCTCTGCCACACAATGCTGTTTCATAATCTGGGAAAAAACCCGATAATCCCCGGCAAGAGAAGCAGTGTGACTGGATGCAGCCGCCATACCTTTTTTGCTTTTTCCAGCCTTTAAAACCACGATAGGCTTGGTACAGGTTTCAGCTTTTTTTATAAATTCCCTTCCTTCACCTTTTTCAAATCCTTCGATATAAAAGGCAATCACCTTGGTTCCGATATCCCGCTCAAACCAATCCAGCATATCGTTTTCCCGGATATGGGCTTTGTTGCCGATACTGACAGCTAAAGAAACGCCGATTCCCTGCCCTGCAAACTTTACCATCTGATCAACGAGAACCCCGCCGCTTTGGCTGACAAATCCTATATTTCCTTTCCTGGGGTGAATCATTCGCTCTCCGGGAAGAAAAAAAGTATCCACATAATCCGGAGCATAAATTCCCAGGCAATTGGGGCCGATAATAGGAAAGGAGGCTTCTTTTGCCATATCACCCAAACGATTTTGCATTTCAATATTTCCAGACTCTGCAAATCCCCCGGAAATGATTATCGCACCGCCTACATCTTTTTTTATACATTGTTCAACCACTGATGAGACATATTCCGCACGAACGGCAATCACGGCCATATCAACATGTTCATCGATCTCACCGACATCTGTATAAAGCGGTTCGCGGTTAAGCATTCCTCCTTTAGGGTTTACAGGAAAAGTTTTTACAGGGTATCGAAGATGATTTTTATTATAAATCACATTGGCAGGATGGTTATCCTGTGATGTTGATACTCCGATGACCGCCATTGTTGATGGTCGAAATAGATATTTTAAATCCACTTTTCTTCCCTTTGTTTAACGCTAATGAAATCAATAATGGAATAAAAAAATTTTAGAAATTGAAAGTACAAAGGGCCGATGAATGAATAATCAGCCCTTTGTATCAAAAAAGACTAACTATCCTGGCCGGCAAGATAATCATCATACATGGTTTCTAAACCCAATTTGTGTTTTGATTCTTCCTGTACCAGAATCAACATAACCTTTTTAACATCTTCATTATCAGTCTGCTCTGCCAGCATGGAATACAGTTTAACCGCCTTTTCTTCTCTCTTCATGGCAATTTTCAATATCTCAGGCATGGGCATTCCTTCTTTATACTCTATATCAACCATATAATTGCTGATTTTCAAATCCGGAATCTTTTTAAATTCATAAGAATCAATTTGTTTTTTATTTCCTGAAATATCCGAAAGAAGCTCAACATGTTTTTCTTCTTCTTTTGCAAAAGATTCAAAAACTTGCTTTAATGATCCCCGGGTGGCTTCTTTGGCCAGCGTCGTATAAAATTCAACAGCTGCTTTTTCCCCATCAATAGCAAAGCTCAGTATTTCATCAACCGATCCAAATTCCATGTTTTTTCTCCTTGTTTTTATATGAAATAATATTCAAAATTAGTCTAATATTTCATGTTTTGTCAAAACCTCTGATTTTTTTGTGCAATTGCTTGCAGGCAAAGCTGCGCATTGCCGTTATTCAGTTAAAAATATATGTGTCAAAATAACGCAAAGAAGTTGCAAATTGCATACCATAGCATGAGCAATTAAGTATCATATATATATGATGTACCTGTCAATTATCAATTAAAAATTTTATTTTTTTAAGATATCTTCCAGTGACGACGTAACATCGGCAAATTCAAACAAATATCCTGAATCGAGTAGTTTTTTAGGAAGCGCCTTTTGGCTTTGAAGCAGGACCGAACCTAACTCTCCCATGACCAACTTGATTATAAATGCAGGCACCGGCATAAAAATAGGCCTGTTCAAGACTTTAGCCAGTATTTTTGCAAAATGGCCCTGGCGGATGGGCCGGCATCCTGTAAAATTAAAGAGTCCTTCAAGATCATCATTTCCGATTATAAAGGCAATGGCCGCTTCAAGGTCGCTTTGATGAATCCAGGGGAACCAGTGTTGCCCACTGCCCAAAGGTCCTCCAACAAACAGCTTGAACGCAGGCAACATCTTTGACAAGGCCCCGCCATCACCCAGGACCACTCCAAATCGTAAAATCGAAACCCGGGCTCCTTTTTCACCCGCACGGGTTGCTTCTTTTTCCCAAGCCTTACAAACATAAGCTAAAAAGCTTTCTCCGGGTCCATTTTCTTCGGTTAGGATGTTATCGCCGCAATCACCATAGATACCGACTGCGGATGCATTCAATAAGTGCTGCCCTGCATCTTGAACCATTGCATCAACAATATTTCGTGTTGTTACTATTCTTGAATCAAAGATTGCCTGTTTATACTTTTTAGTCCAGTATCGAAAAATATTTCTGCCTGCCAAATTAATAATTATATCTGCCCGGGAAATATGATTTTGCCAGTCACCCGGGATCGTGGTGTCCGCAGATATCCATGTAAAATTATTAAAGTTTTCACACAATGGATGTTCCAATGAAGTTCCAATACCGATGACATGATACCCGTCTGTTAGAAATTTTTTTGACAGGGCTTTTCCTACAAATCCGGATGCACCTGTAATGACCATTTTTCTCATAAGAAATTATCCATTTAAAAGTTTATGATAAAGTTAAAATAAGGGCTCTTTTTCAAATCACAACATTAAAAACTCAGCTGATACTTTTATTGAACCCGTCTTTATGATATATCTTAAGACTAAGGCCTCACTCAAAAATAACTTTACATTTTGAAAGCCGATTCATCCCGCCCGGTCGCGTTGTGAAAATATGACATATCTTGATATGCCTTAGTTTCAACGCCTTACCGGCCAGGCGACTAAATTTACAAAATTGGCAATTAATTTTTGAGTGAGCACTAACTTGTCGAAATCAAACATATTTTAAGGTTCATTTTCTATGTCTTCAGAATATATTAAAAAAAAACAAACCACATATAAAAGCCTGTTTGAAAATTCTATTTCCATCATGCTTATTATCAATCCGGACAATGGTTTGATACTTGATGCAAACAAAGCTGCTATTCAATTTTATGGATATACAAAAGACGAGTTGATTGGTATGAAAATGTCAACCATTAATACACTTTCTCAAGCACAATTAAAAAAGCAGATGCAACGAACGAAGCTGAAAAAGGATAACTATTATAATTTTAAACATCAATTGAAAGATGGGCAGATAAGAGACGTCGAAGTATATAGTGGCCCCATCGATTTTGATAATCAAAAAGTTTTGTATTCCATAATTCACGATATCAGCGAAAAAAAAGAAGCACAAAAAACACTTAAACAAAGGGAAAGTACGATAAGAGCAATGATCAACGCCACAAAAAGCTTGGTTTATATGTTTGACATCAAAGGTAATATCATTAATTTGAACACCCCGGGGGCACTTCTTTTTGATAAAAGCCCACAGGAGATGATCGGGAAAAATTTTAAATTTTTTTTTGGTGAAAACGATTTTTCGAGATTAAGACTTTTGGTGAATGAAGTAGTTGAAACACATGAACCCATCAACTACCAGAAAGACAGAAATAAAAGATATTATGATGTTCAACTTTATCCGGTTTTTAATGCAAAAAACCAAGTGGATCGAATTTGTGCTTTTGTAAATGACGTCACTGATTTAAAAATGTCTGAAAAAGTGATGACTGCAGTGGAAACAGCTGGTGGAATTTGCCATGAAATGAATCAACCCCTGCAGGTGATTCTTGGTAATCTTGAAATTTTAAAACTAAACCTGGACGACGATGACCCCAACATCAAAATTATCAATACACTTTTGTCTCAAACCGAGAAATTGGGTTCAATCACTAAAAAACTAACAAATATTACCCGCTATCAAACTAAAGCATATATCAAGGGGACTATCTTTGATATTGATAATTCTTCCCAAGCATGGTGATGGTCGGGTACGAAATGCGCTTCAACAATGCCCCCTCTTAAAGAACGGCCCCGTTTTTTAAGCAAGACAATATAAAAATTGTCGATCAAAACGGTACAATCTTTGTCATACGGGGACAATTCTCAGGTTACGGCAGGACAGATCTAAATTAAATCAATTTTTAAGAATCGATTTTCTTTCTGAGGTCTTCTATAAGTGTTTCAAAAGAATTTTTCTGCAAAATTTTATCAAATTGTGTACGGTAATTTTTTATCAGACTGACACCTTCAATTAACATGTCATAGACCATCCAAGTATCTTCACCGGCTTTAAACATCCTGTATTCTATCGGAATTTTTATTTCGTCAGTAATGATTTCCGAATAAATTTTTGCTTTCCTTTTAGAAACAGACTCACCTGTATACTCAATTATCTCATCTGTATAGGATTCAATTTTCGAAACGTAGATCTCTTCCAGTAATCTACCGAACAATTTGACAAATTGTTTTTGTTGATCCGGAGTAATGGTTTTCCAGTGCCTTGCCAGGCTGAACTGAGACATTTTTTTAAAGCTGAACCGCTCATCAATGACAGCCCGTAGTGAGAGTCTTCGCTGTTCTGTCTGATCTTCCCCTTTTAGAGATGGATCTTTTAATATTGTCAAAATTTTATCGATACTATTTTTTAATTGTGTCTGGGCAGGAGATGCAAACACGGTCGCTGTAGTCAGTAAGATACCCATACCAAAAAAAACAATAAGAAAAAATTTTAAACGTTTCATCACATCCTCTCAAGCAATTTGAAATTTTATGATAATGCTTTAAAAGCACTATCCAAATCTGATTCTATGGTAAACACTTTTTCAAGTTTCGTTAAAGATAATGCATTTAGCACATTGGTTCCAAGCCCTGTCAGGACAAATGCTTTGCCACCTTTTTTGCTCCATTGGAGCCCCTCCACAAGGGTAGCAATCCCGCTACTGTCCATAAAAGAGACTCCGGAAAGATTTACAATGATCCCCTTGAGACCATCCTCAAACATGGGAACAAGTGTGTCCCTTAAGCCAGGCGAGGTGAACATATCTATATCGCCTTCAACATGTATGATACCGATATCATTCTTTTTTTTTCTTTTTATTTTAAATCCCATGAGCACTATTTCTTAAAAATATATTTACTGACCAATTCCTCAAGACTGATGGCAGATTCCGTATCCATCAACGAATCTTTATCCCCGAGCAATTCATCAGAGCCACCAGGTGACAATTTTACAAACTTATCACCAATTACACCCTTGGTACGGATAGATGCAATGGTATCATCGGTTATCCGGGTTCCTTTTTTTATTTCCATTGTCACAAGGGCCCGGTTTTCTTCTAAAGTAATTCTTGTTACCTTGCCGACCGGAACCCCTGCTATTTCTACTGATGCAGCTATTTCCAGGCCTTCTATCGAGCCGAATTGAGCATCAATTGTGAAGGCATTAGATCCAAAGAGGTTAACCCCTCCAAGGTTTACGGACAAATAAACCAGGCAAAGAATACCTGCCATCATGAAAACACCGACTGAAATTTCTGTTTTTTTTCCGTACATAATTAACTTAAACCTTAGAGTAATAAAGATGTCAAGATATAATCCACAATAAGAATCGAAAGGGATGTTATCACAACAGCATTTGTTGTGGCCCGGCTGACACCTTCTGTTGTCGGTTCAGCGGTAAATCCCATAAATGATGATATCCAGGCAATCAAAAAACCAAAAAAAACCGATTTCATGATGC
>JAKIUJ010000287.1 GCA_021647625.1 Desulfobacula sp. | reverse complement strand
GAAAAAAGTTGAACTTGCCGTTAAAAAAATGGTTGAGGGCAAGGAAGTGAAAAACAAAGATGCCCTGAAGAATCCTGAATCCCTGGAATTTTTTGGCGGCCTTGATGAATTGAAGTCTTAAATTTTTTATCCAATCCCCCTGACAGGAAGAGCAGACCTTGTCAGGGGGATTTTTATATCAGTGTTTGAACTCCTCTACAAGCCAGTCAGCCATTAGTCAGGGCTAACGCATGTAACTTTTCCAAATTAATGATTTCAGATAGTTACGGTTTGAAGGTAAATACAAATGGCAATCTCGTTTTGCATAAGTACCTGTAAAACAAAAAATTAAAATTCATGCCAAGTTTAAATGCGTTTACCCTGGCCATTAGTTAGAACTCTTACCAACGATCTTCAATGGCGGCAAACCTAAAAATGAAAACAGGTATTTTACAAACATCTCAATTATTCCTTGACATTAAATTTAACAGAGATATTATCGAATGGTGTTCGAATACTGAATGTAATTAAGTATCCTTTGATTTTTTATAGCCTCCTAAGGCGCATTGCACCATTCATGTTATGAACGAAGGGATTTTATGGGAACAAAAAAAAGACGAGCCCAGGAGAAACAGATCCGTTTGAACCAGATTTTAGATGCCGCCCGTAAACTTCTCTTTTCAGATGGCATCGGCAATATTTCAATCAGCAAGATTGCAAGGCAGGCCGAACTTGGTGTGGGTACCATCTATTTCTATTTTAAAAACAAGGAAGAAATTTTTGTTGCCCTCCAGGAAGAAGGACTTGCTCTATTTTATGACATTATCACTAAAATCAACCAGACTCCATTGGCTTGTGATGAAAAACTAAAACAAATCGGCACGGCTTTTTACCAGTTCAGTCAGGAATACAAAGATTATTACGATATCATCAACTATTTTCTATCTTCGTCCAAAGAGTTTTTTGAACCCCAACTGAAAAATAAAATTGATATGTCAGGTTCCAAAATTCTTTCTTTAATTGAAAATGTTATTGTTAGAGGCATCGAGGACAAAACCTTTCATAAGGAAGATGCGAAAAAATACGCCATTCTATTTTTTGGCGCTCTTCATGGAATGATTCAGTTAAAAAAGTTAGAACGAACCGCTCTTGGGGGTGCAAATCATAAAAGACTCTATGAATACAGTATAAATAAACTGGTTCAGGGATTGATCCCATAACGCGGTTGCTAAGGAGAAAAATATGTATGCTGATTTAAAAGGAAAAGTTGCATTGGTCACGGGTGCCGGCAAAAAGACCGGAATCGGGTATGCTATCTGCGAAAAACTGGCTCAATGCGGTTGTCATCTTCTGATTGCCGATCTTGGATTAGAACCGGCAGTTAAAAATGATATTAAAACAGGCACCCTGGATGAAATGGTTCAAATCAAAGAAGACCTGGCTGGACAATACAATATTCAAACCCTTTGCGCGAACCTTGATGTGACTGACAATCATACCATAGAGGCTTTGGCAGAAACCATCAAAGGTGAATTTGGCCATGTGGATATTCTGTGCAACAATGCCGGGGCAACATTCGGAGTACCCAACGGAATACACACCTATGATGAGACCGCCTGGCTCAAAACCTTTGATGTCAATCTTCACGGTGTCTTTCGTGTGTCAAAGGCCATTGTTCCCTTGATGCCGAAAACAGGCGGCAGTATTATCAACACGGCATCGAGGGCCGGCAAAGTGCCGGGACTTTTCAATGGTGCCTATGCCGTATCCAAGGCCGGTGTCATCATGATGACCAAAGTCATGGCAAAAGAATTATCAGGACTTAAAATTAAAGTCAACGCGGTCTGCCCAGGCCAGATCATGACTGATCTTGAGAAATGGCGATTTGGTCTTGAGGCTAAATTTCTGAACACAACGATTGAAGATCAGGAAGAAAAAATGTGTGCAACCATCCCCATGGGCCGAATCGGGTCTCCCAAAGAAGTGGCTGATCTTGTTGCCTATCTGGCCTCGGACCAATCATCTTATATCACCGGCCAGGCAATGAATGTCTGCGGAGGGCAGTTAATGGAATTATAATATTTTTAACATAAAGGAGCATACAGATGGAAACTATCACCGGCGCACAGATTGCTGCACAGGCACTAATTGACAGAAAAATTCCATATATTTTTTCATTGAGTGGCGGCCACATCACACCAATATATCAATATCTGGAAAATACCGAAGTTACAATATTTGATACCCGGCATGAGCAGTCAGCTCTTTTCATGGCTGAAGCCTGGGGCAAGATGACCAGAACAGCAGGCGTTGCCATGGTAACAGCAGGTCCTGGTTTTACCAATGCCCTGACCGGTGTGGCCAGCGCTTTTTTTTCCAACACCCCCCTGGTATTGATCGCAGGCTGCGTGGGGATGGACAATAAAGAACGGCTTGATCTACAGGATATGCCCCAGGAAGCTGTGATTAAACCCATGGTTAAAAAAGCACTGGTCTGCCAGAAGGCTGAACGGGTAAATGAATATATAGATATGGCATTCAGAATTGCCAGCTCCGGACGTCCCGGACCTGTCTATCTTGAATTTCCCATTGATGTGCTGAATGCACCTGTAGACGCAGCCTTGGTCAGACAGACCAAGACACAAGTTGTTTCCCATCCTGCGGATGCAGAAAAAGCCCAGGAATTCATTAAGATGCTGCAACAGGCTCAAAACCCGGTCATCATTGCCGGAACCGGGGCCTGGCAGGCCAATGCAAATACAGAACTGACAACTTTTATTGAGCAAACCCAAATTCCTTTGTTTACATCCCTTTCAGGCAGAGGGGTCGTATCAGACACTCACCCCTTATGTTTTGAAGGAGCAATTGCCATCCGACCGGGAGCTGGGTTTGCAGCGTACATCGAAACAGATCTGGTTATTTTTTTAGGCTCACGGATATCTCTTTATTACCTGTTTGGTGACATTTTCAATCCTGCCGCAAAAATGGTCCAGGTAGATATAGCACCTGAAGAAATAGGTAGAAACCGAAGCATAGATCTGCCTGTCTTAAGCGACGTAAAAGGTTTTTTAAAAGAGTGTAATGCCATCATAACCGAGCAAGATCTCACACAAGATTTTATCAGTAAATTCACCCCCTGGGTTGAAAAAATGAATCAGGCACACCAGGAAGGCAAATCCCAGTCTCAAAACGACTGGAATTCTGACAATGTTCCTATCCACCCGATGCGTCTTGCAAAAGAAATTAACCAATTCATGGACCGCAAAGATGATGTTGTTGTAGCAGATGGTGGTGATACCACCACCTGGATGGGCATGACCCGAACAATTGTATCCCCGGGAAGGTATCTTGACTATGGTATTTTCGGTTCTTTGGCGGTTGGTTTACCCTATGCCAACGCTGCAAAACTTCTTTATCCTGACTCCCGGATAGTGCTCATGACCGGGGATGGATCTGTGGGGTTTAATTTCATGGAATTTGAGACTGCGATCCGTAAAAACATGGCCATCGTTGTTGTCATTTCAAATGACCTGGGCTGGGGAATGATCCGTCACAGTCAGGAAATCAGGATTGGTCATGCCATAGAAGACGGCACATGGATTGGAAAAGTGGATTATCACACAATGGTAGAGGCCATCGGCGGCAAAGGCTTTTTTGTTGAAAAGGCTGA
>JAKIUJ010000286.1 GCA_021647625.1 Desulfobacula sp. | reverse complement strand
TCAGGCCGCATCTTCACAAAGCTTCAGGTGGATTATCTTTTCTCTATTTTCTTTTTTGCTATATTGTGGTTCTATTTTAATCAAACACCGACTATTAGTAATTTAATCCCCTTGTCCATTCCCATTGCTTTTTTGTATCTGATCAAAGAAATCGGCTTTGTACTGGCCTTACTGCTGTTGATAATTATTTTTTTAGATCTGTTATTAAAAAATGATTCAGCCATACGAAATCGTTTTAAGATGATTTTTGTTGTCGTTGCGATGGGCTTTTTGGTATTTTTCATCAAAAGTATATGGCAATCTCATTGTGAAACCATGGGCTTTAGCAAGTTCAGTGGACAAATCAATATGAGTACCATTTCGGCATCGCTGAATATTTTTGCAAATGATCAGAGTCGGCGCGGTTTTTTTATATTTTTAAAAGGATTGTTTTTAGGAGAAGCAGACCGTTTGAATTTGCCATATTTCTTATGGTTTGGTGTGATTGCATTTTTATGGGTAAAGATTTTAAAGGCCCGAAAGTTTTGTGGCAAAGAACGAATCATTTTATTATTTAGAGCATTGTTCGCGGCATTTTTAGTTTATGTTGTCATGAATTATTTTATGCAGCTTATTGTTTTTAAGATTGGTGAAAGTTATCAACATACGGTGGGCCTGGAACGATATCTGAATATTCTTTTTACACCTGTTCTTTTGTTTTTTGTGGCTTATTATCTGGACAGCAATTTTTCAAAAAAAACTATTTCAATAAGGACCGTTCTTGGTTTTTGTGTTGTATTTTTTCTTGTCGCAGGTGTTTCAAGAGTTGAAACTACTTTAAGAAGAGAAGAACATTTTTTAAAAGCAGAGCAGATTGCAAGGCAAATTGAAAGTCAAATCAAAGACCAAATTCAGGATCGGCCTGGAAGTAGTATCAATAATACTATTTGTATTATTCCAGGTAATAATGATAATGAATTGTGGATACAATTACTATACTATTTGTTACCTGACAATGTGAACACAGGTGTATTTCCAATGGAGACAGAAAAAACATTTTTTAATGCCTTAAGCAAATATGACTATGTCTATTTTTACTCAGTTGATGCGAAAATTGAAAAATGGATTCAACCTTATATTGATAAACCCAACATTGGTAACCCCAAAAGTGATAAGCCAATTGACGCATCCGCAGAAGCACATAGCTTTTTCCGGATTTTTTTGACAAATAAAATTGTTGAGGCACAGCACTACAATTTAAGACTTGAAAGGTTGTTTTAAACAAAAAAAATGAAACCTGTAATTGTTATACCGGCATATAATCCTGAAAAAGAGATACTGATTGCCCTGGTCAAACAGATTCTAACCTTTGATATTGAAAAATTGATCGTTATCAATGATGGCAGCAATCCTGAATGCAGCGATGTGTTTAATTCGCTGGAAAAAATTGAAAAAATCACTGTGCTGTATCACAAAGAGAATCTTGGCAAAGGAGCAGCATTACGTACAGGTTTTGAGCATATTCTTAAATTTAAAATGCCCTGCAAAAGTATTATCACCGTGGATGCCGACGGCCAGCATTTGCCAGGAGATGTAAAGAAAATCATCGATCGTGCAGGTCAGATGCCCGATGCCTTTATTCTGGGTGTAAGACAATTTAAAGGACATATTCCTCTTAGGAGTCTGTTGGGTAATAAAATGACATATTTGATGTTTCGGGGTCTTGTGGGGAAAAAAATTTCCGATACCCAGACCGGATTAAGAGCTATCCCAAAATGTCATTTGGATAAGATCGTCACACTTTCGTCAGACCGGTATGCCTATGAACTTGAGATGCTGTTAACATTGGTTCAGGATGGTCTTCCCATAATTGAGGTTCCCGTAGCAACTGTTTATCAGAACAATAACGAGGTCTCAAGTTTTAGGCCCATAGCTGATTCCGTTATGGTCTATCAGACACTTTTCATGTGGTGGTTTTCTTTCAGGTTCAAACAATTGTTGAAATATTCATTATCAGGTGTGTTCAGCACTATTGCGGATTTTGGTGCCTATATAATTTTAATTAATCTGTCATGTGGGTTTGTAACCGCTTCAATTCTTGCCAGAATGCTTTCTATTTTGATTCATTTTTCATCCAATAAGTATTTTACATTTTCCTACAAGAACGCACCCGACCTTTCGGAAATTGCAAAGTATCTCCTGGTTGTGGTCTTTAACCTGGTCTCATCGATTTTTTTGATCTTTATTTTTGTTCGGTATCTGTCCATGGGGGAGGTTGTGGCAAAGGTTGTGGCCCAGATGCTGCTCTTTTTTGCAACATACACATTGTTGAACGGGTTTGTATTTTTAAGATCAAAAAGAAAAGAGAGCAAACAAATCAGATCCACAACTAATTAGTGTTTGAACAAAAACTCACCCATCTGCTTCGTTGCTGCAAAATCCTGAAATCCTCATGTACTTCCTGAAATCCTCATGTACTATAGTACACTCCAGTTTCAGCATTTCTTGCGCCTTGCATATGGGCAACTTTTCGCCCAAACACGGGTTTTCGATCAGCCACTAATTAGTGGCTGACTGAATAAGTGCTGCGTTCCAACTTGACCTGGTGAAGCCTGTATATCCGGATAATATCACGGCCCATGGCATCAATGGTGTGATGCTGGTTAACAACTTCACATGCCGCATCAACCCGTTTTTTTGTGCTGTCCGGCTGCTCTATAGTCTGCAAAAGCCTTTCAGCAAGACCTCCGGCATCTTCCGGGTTGAACATAAGTCCTGTCTTTTCATGATCGATAATATCCATTATTCCACCGCTTTTTGATGCAATTACAGGAGTTTTACTGGCCATGGCTTCCAGAAGTGACTGGGGAACGCCTTCAAAAGGGATGCCTCTTTTATTTACAGAGGGCAGAATTTTACAGTCAATCGCTCTGTAATAGGACCAGACATTCTCTTTAAATCCGATGAAATGGACAACATTCGAAAGGCCGAGTTTCAGGGCCAGTTGTTGCAGAAAACTTAAATATTTATCCGTACCATCCCCAACAATGATAATCTGGTAGTTGGGAAGTCTTGATTGGACTTTTTTAAACGCTTCAAGGATAAAAGAGACCCCTTTATCTTTGGACACTCTACCGACAAATCCGATAAACCGTGTATCAGTGTCGCATCCAAGTTCGCCGGCAATAAGTTTTCTGGCCTCATCTTTTTTAATGAAATGCCCGGGTACAATAATGCCGCTGGGCATGGAAAAAATCTGCATCTCATTGAGCTTGAACACGTTCTTGAGGTGGCGCGTGGTATAGCCGGCCGTTGTAAATATATAGTGGCACAGTTTTTTATATAAAATCCGGTTATACCAGGAATTATTCACATGGGCACTGATATGCCTGGATAATATTCTCAAGGGCACCCCGGCCTTTTTTGCTGCAAAAAGGGCCAGCTTTGAATCTTTGTTTCCATGGGTATTGATAACCCAGGGTTTTTCATTGTAAAAAATGCGTTTGAGCTGTTTATAATCTTTTTTGATAGTAAGGCGTTTGAATGCAATGGGATAGACTTTAAATCCATGCTCGCGGGCTTTAGAATATAAAGGGGTGTCCCTGGGTGCCGCAATAATAATCGTATGTCCGTTTTTTTCCATCCACACAGATTCGTTGAAAATTCTTTTTT
>JAKIUJ010000050.1 GCA_021647625.1 Desulfobacula sp. | reverse complement strand
GTCCAGTTTTAGAGCCTACATACATCACGGGGTTACCAAGACCTGAGGCAACACCTAAAAAGATTTCATCTGATTTTACAAGTCCTAGTGAAAATGCATTAACTAAGATGTTTCCATTGTAAGATTCATCGAAACTCACTTCCCCACCGATAGTAGGTACACCCATACAGTTACCATAAGACCCAATACCATCTACCACACCACGTACTAAGTGTCTTTGGTACTTCGCAGTCTCTGAGTCACCTTTAACCGTACCAAAACGTAACGCATTCATGTTAGCTACAGGACGTGCCCCCATAGTAAAGATGTCACGCAAGATACCACCTACACCCGTAGCAGCTCCTTGAAAAGGCTCTATGAATGAAGGGTGGTTATGTGATTCCATTTTAAACACGGCAGCCATACCATCACCGATGTCGATAACTCCAGCATTTTCTCCAGGTCCTTGTATGACCCATGGAGCCTCAGTAGGAAAACCTCTAAGGTACTTGGTACTTGACTTGTAAGAACAGTGTTCAGACCACATAGCAGAAAATATTCCTATCTCTACGATGTTAGGGTGACGGCCCTCTAAGATACGCAAGATATCTTGGTACTCTTCTTTTGATAATTTATGATTTTTTAAAACTTCGTCTAAATCTTCTACTGGTGCATTGGCTTGTGACATAAGAGGTGTCCTTTTGGGTGTTTATTAAGAGGGATATTTTACTAAAAAAGTGCTAAATAAGGCTTGAAAAGGTAGAATATAGCACTATAAATTTAAGGCTTATTCATGGACAAAATCTTACAAATGCTACAACTCCAACAAGAGTTAAACGATGCTACCAATGGTGAAGGTTGGGAAAAAGGTGTGACTAAGAATGGAAAACACATTGATTGGAAGCGTTGTACTTACCTTGAATGTGCCGAGCTCATAGAATCTTACCCATGGAAACACTGGAAAAATATTGATGCAAAGCCTGATTATGCAAACATACAGATAGAAGCAGTGGATATTTGGCACTTCATCATGTCTCAAGCACTTGAAGACTATAAGATGAAAAATCTTGGAAGTATTGAAGATTTAGCTAAAAATATTAACAACCTAAATAATTTTCAAACCTTTACTGCAGACATTACACCTACTACCACAAACTACTATGAACAGATAGAAGTAGTGGAAGTACTTATGAAAACACTATTTTGTGGTGATTCCACAGAAGATCTTATGCAAGCGTTTATAGCTGTGGCTGTACAATCTGAACTAAATATTAATGCCCTCTATAAACTCTACGAAGGTAAAAACATACTCAATAAATTTATTCACGATGCCCAGATTGATGAACTCAAACGATTGAGTAGACGAAATTTATAATTTCCCCAAATATTTTTTTAGCCAAACTATCATCTTTTTCTGATCATCAGTTGGATTGGATAAGGATTTTTCAACTTCCAGCAATTCGTCATTTCCATTTTTAAAATTATACTTGGCATCCTTTTTATATCCTACAATCCGGTCTTCTACCAAAGAAGATTGCAGCCGATCCAAACAAGACTCAAAATCTTTTTGGGCATCTGGCGGTAAGTTTCCTGTAAAATTTCGGGCAAGGATTCGACCGGCAAGTTTTTGAATTCTGCGGCTTTTGATCTGTCCATGAATATTGAATTTTTTATGATTTTGCGCCTGATGAAACTTTCGGATATCCCTCTTTTCTTGTGCATTAAAAAAACCATCCTGATAAAGGGAAGCGTCCAAATCCATATCGGGCACAAAAGGATATTTAAAGTCGCAATGATATTGAATCAATTGGAAAAATCTTTGTCCATGCTCTTGAATAATCTTCATATTTTCACGAGAAAAATTCTTAGATATCTCCGGCAATCGGCGCCAAAACCGATCCAAAGCCGGCAAAATAATATATGCATCAGCATTTTTTTTACGAATAATCTTTACTTCGGGTACATCAAGTCCGCCTTTTACCCCAATGACATCTTCAGAATCAAGCCTTAACCATAAACTTTGATTTTTATAAACATTGGATCGCCCAAGATGAAGCACGGGTATCATATAATTTTGGTCAGAGCCAAAAGAATTAGACAACATCAAACAAACCCTGAAATGACGATTTTGTACTAAAAATTCTTCTTTAATATTATTTATGCGAACTTCTTCTTTTGTTTTATTAAAAAAACTTATCGCATATTCCCAGATTGCTTTATTTTGTTTAAAGACACGGCTCAATGCAATAACTGCTTCGACATCGTTCATGGCCTCGTGGGCACGACCAGAAGTTGAAAAGGAGTTCTCATTACTGATCAATTCAAGCCTTAAACTTGGTTTACCCACTGGTTTACCCACTGGTTTACCCACTGGTTTACCCACTGGTTTACCCACTGGTTTACCCACTGGTTTGTCAACATATTCAGGCCAGTTTAAAATTGATGGATTAAACAATCGTTCCACCACTGTTATCGGAAGGATATCCATCCGGCTGCACCCTTGACTGTATTGATGCATGTACGGATCAAGGAGATTACGATAAAAAAAGAATCGCAAGAAAACATCATCAAACCCAAGAGAATTGTATCCCAGACTTATCGTTCCCGGCGTATTCACTTCATGATGAATTTTTTTTGCTGCTTCATATTCGCCAAGCCCTTCTTCTAATTCTTCAAAGGTAAGCCCATGTGTCAAAAATGCTCTGGGGGATGGTACGATATCTTTACGAAGACGAATGGTGATTGACAGCCTTTCAAGTTCATTTAAATTAAGATCGGTTCGAATAGAAGCAAAGGTTAAGATTTGATCAAATGCCGGATTCAGACCAGTGGTTTCAATATCATAGAATAAAAAAGTATCCATTTTTCCAATCGTCTCCCCGGGGTAAACACATGGTTGATTTTGTAGAGATTTTAGTCCTTATCCTTACAATGGCTTATACAAAAAATATTTTCATACCTGTGTTTACCTTTGGTTTCAATATCATAGAATAAAAAAGTATCCATTTTTCCAATCGTCTCCCCGGGGTAAACACATGGTTGATTTTGTAGAGATTTTAGTCCTTATCCTTACAATGGCTTATATAAAAAATATTTTCATACCTGTGTTTACCTTTGGTTTCAATATCGTAGAATAAAAAAGTATCCATTTCATATTATTCCCCAACGCAAAAAGGGGCAAAGTAATTGCCCCTGTAAACGCTAATTGTCCTATAAACCATAGGATATGTACAAAAAAACTACCTCTTTGAAAACTGGAAGCTTGCTCTTGCACCTTTCTTACCGTACTTTTTACGTTCTTTCTTTCTTGAATCCCGTGTAAGAAATCCTGCGCTTTTTAAAACGCCTCTTAATTCAGGGTCTTGCAAAACAAGGGCTTTGGATACACCAAGACGGATCGCGCCTGCCTGACCTGATTTTCCACCACCCATAACAGTCACTTTTACATCGAATTCACCGAACTTCTCTGTTAAAACCAGAGGAGAAGCTAATAACTCGCGTGTTGTAGGCAATTCAAAATATTCATTCAGATCTTTATTGTTAATTATAACCTTACCATTACCAGGCGTAAGCCATACTTTGGCTACAGAGTCTTTTCTTTTACCAGTCGCGTAAAATACGTTTTCACTTTCCATTGATAGCTATCGCGTCCTTTTTTTCTTAAATTTCAACGGCCTCAGGCTTTTGGGCAGCATGTGGATGCTGAGCGCCTGCATATACAAACAATTTTCTACATAGTTTTCTGCCGAGTCGATTTTTAGGAAGCATACCCTTCACAGCTTTCTTAATCAGCTCTTCAGGTTTCTTTTCAAGCATCTCTTTTGCTGTAGTCGATTTGATGCTGCCTATATATCCGGAATGACGGTAATATGTCTTTTGATCCCATTTATTACCGGTCATGCGAATTTTTTCTGCATTAATTATAACAACCCAGTCACCCGTGTCTGTATGGGGGGTAAAAAGTGGATTATGCTTTCCTCGAATTCTACTTGCCACCTGTGATGCCAATCTACCAAGAATCTGATCTTCTGCATCAATGACACACCAATTTTCATTATTGTCTGATCGTTTTGCACTATACGTGTATTTTTTCAATTTCTTCGCTGCTCCTAATTCATAAACACAATCGGTAATATTTACATAATTTTCATGACTATGTCAAGAAGAATTTACAATTCTATTTGTTTGCCGGGTTTATTTTTAACATTTTCAAAAGACCTGTTATCCTTGGTGGGTGAAAGCTTGCTTGATGTCTTACATGACACCTCTGCGTTCAGAATACCACCATTTTCAACTATCAGATCCTTGCACTCAACTTTGCCGGCACACGTTCCTGTGGCAAGAATTATCAACTCTTTGGTAGCTGTCACTTCTCCTTGAAAATTACCCCCAATTGTAATACTGGAAACCCTGGTTGCACTGGACGTGACACGACCGTCTTCAGCAATGATCACTTCATCCCCTTCAATTGTTCCATTAATCTGACCCTTAATGATCAGTTTACCGCTGCTTGATATGGAACCTTCTATCTTAAGTTCCTTATCAATAATTGAAAGATTTTTGTTATTTTTTTTCCCCACTGTATATCTCCTCATTTACTATGATTGAATATCTATAAACAGCTTACCGACTTCTTTGCCGTTTAGGGTGGTCAATATATAATAATGTCTGCCTTTTTTCTTCATGGAGTATCTGGACATCAACACATCTTTTGAGGTATCTATCAGATATCCCCTATCTTCTCCACTATTATTCGAAGAATTGCCAACAAACCCTTTAAAGTTCACAATAAACTTAGACGGATCTGTTTTTCCCGATAACACATCCTCAATTATCAATGTATCCCCCTGGTTGATTTGAACATGAGTATAATTTGCTACAATTTTCAGTTTCCCATTGACCTTTAGCTTGTATTGCAAAACATTTGAAGCGACAGCCTCCTTTACCTTTATATAGCTTGCAACCCCGACCTGACCTTCTTTAATATCCACAAAAACACTACCACACTTATAAAAATCTTTTTTTGCTTCAATCCGTGTGGATTTATTAATAACCAGCCGCTTTTTCATATCATTAAACTGATTGCCAAGGCCTATCACATCGACGCTAAGGCCACGTTCATAGTTTGCAACAACATCATGGACCTGTATGACATCCCCTTTGTTCACATTTAAATGCTGCATTTTTCCAATAACAAACGGGATGGAATCATTAACTGAAATGATCATATATTCCATTTCCGGTTTTTTCAAATTAATCCCCGGAGTTTGAGGAATGATATCAAGGATCTCCATAAATCCGTTAATGGCGTAAATATGCTGCCTCACTTTTTTTTCCAATGGTAATGATTTTGCAGATTCAATACCGAACGCAGGAATTTTACAAACCTGGTAAGCATAATAGGTTGCAGACTTTAATTGCTCTTTATGAATGGAATCCGGAGAACTGGTTCGATGATTATTGAAATGAAAATAATTATCTTTGTCTAAAATCCGTTTATTAATTTTTTGTATAACCTGCTTTGCCATCTTCTCAAGATCAATCACCTGGGTTAAATCCCCTTTGTCCAGAATAAGATCATCAGTAATAATGGACTGACCAAACCGTTTTGGATTTCTTTCTTGGCTTATCCATTTATCAGAGTAAATTCCCGATCCTTCATGGAGGTTTAAAAAGCAATCACTCTCGCAGATTAATTTTTTAAGAACCTTGACAACCTTCATTTCGTAATTGGAAATATTATCATCTAAAAATTTTCTATTCATGTCCTGATTTACTTGGCGTTCATTCCTCACAATCGAAGAAAAATTGGCCCTGGGAACAACGATTAAATTTCCTTTCTCCAAAAGGAAATCCGCATAAAAATCTGCTGCTAAAAAGCCACCGGGCTCATCCCCTTGAATGCCGCCGATGATCAGCAATGTTTTTCCAGGTATTGTTCCTTTTATTCGATAAACATGAAGTTCATTTTCCTCACCTTCAAAAAAGACAGTGTGACTTTTCTGACCCGCCGACAACTGACCTGCACAAACTAAAAAAAGGCCACAAACGACTACCGCAATTCTCTTTATAAATACCCCTTTATTCATCCGGCCTCATCCGCCTCAGTGATTTTAATCAACTTTTCGAAAATAATTTCTCCCTGATTATTAAAAATATATATTGACGCCAACTGGAAAAAATCGGGACCTGAAGTATTTTTTATTCTAAATTTTATGGGTTTAAAATGGGCAATTGAAAAATACTGTCCTTTTCTGAATTCTGAAGGAATCCCATCTTTTAACGGTGACTTTGGAACAACCCGCCATTGATCCTGCGGTTTATTATCCGGCTTTAAAATAGTAAAGATCCTACCGGACACATCCCCTGGCTCCTTTGATATATTTCTGATATCAAACCTGACCAGCAGATCACCACTGGCCCGTTCATTTTTAACAGTAAATTTTTCAATAGAAACCTTGTTATTTTCCAATGACAACTTTTTCACCTGATTTTTTGTCTGACTTGCTATCTGGTTTTGTGCTTTGATATTCTTGTAAGCTAAATCGTCGTTTGGGTTCGACTCCTGTGCAATGGAGATTGTCTGTTTCTTTTTAATCGGTGCCTGGATAACAGAGGTTTTCTTTTTTGATTTCGACGCAGCGTCCGTTATTTTCTGTTTTTTAAGAACCATTTTTTTTTCATCTTGATTCTTTTCACTTGCCGCAGCTTTATCTTTTTGAGGTTCTTTTTTGTCACCGCTTGATACAGTAGCAAAAATGGATTCCTGACCAAGAATCACAAGCCTGGCTATAAGGACTTCTTTTTCCTTGGTAAGGGTGTCAACTTTCTTATCAGCAAGAATAAGCCTGTCACTTGTCATGCTTATATCTTTTGATACATCGGAATATAATTTAAAAAAGACGATAGCCACCACAAAGCAAACAATGGTAAGCACTAACGATACTCTTAAAAAATATTTAAGATATTCACCGGATTTCATCTGCCCGAAATCATCGATAATAATAATTCTCGTTTCTTCATCCTTTTTATACGGCTTGGGTTTGGACTGAGCTATTTCCTTTTCCAGCTCTCTTGATATATCTTCCATGATCCACCTATTTTAATGAGTTTTAACCGTTTTATTCCGTGGGCTGTAAACCCGCTGGATTCATATTTTTGATAAAAATCGATCTCACATTTATTGTTTTTTTGCCTGATGGAAAATTTGCTGCCACTGACATTAATTTGTGCATATTTTTTTGATAGAATTTTTTTTCTTCTAACCCATTTTTTTTTATTTAATCCATCTGAAAAAAAATTATCCGCATAAAAAGAAGCATATTTTTCAATGTCTTTGGAAGACCATGCAGCCAACCATAATTGAAGCGTTTCAAAAATATGATCTTTGGTTATTTTCGGGTTCAACATCTTTTGTACCGCAGCGAGCAATGGATTTTTTTCTTTATTGAATGTTTCCGGTATAAATTGATAAACATCGCCCACAATTTTGTATTCGCCATCTTTGCTTGATAAGAATAATTTTCTTTTCCCAAGAAATATTTCTTTTTTGTCAAACAATAAATATTGTTCAAATAAGATGACATAAACATTCTCGTGATAATATATGCCCACTTTTTTGTTCACCAGTTTAATTTTTTGTTCACTTTTACTTAATTGAACCCTTAATTTTATCAAATCTCGCCAAAAATCTATATCCGGCAGGTATTGTGAAGAATAATTGGATAGATATTCCTGGTAGGTTCCTTTTTCCAGTAAACCTGTCCAATGGTTTAAAAACAAATTAATTTTTTCTTTTTGCCTTAAAAATATGCCATTGTTCTCAATGTATTCAATCTGATCAACCAAAATAACAGGTGTCGAATTAAGGGTAATATAATCGGCTAATTTTAGGACATTGGAATCTTCCAATGCAATACAACCATTTGAATCCATCGGCTTTAAAGTTTTATTGGTACCATGTATCCAAATAGCAGAGCCATTCTTTCCTGTTCGCTTGTCAATAAAATTAGGGTAATCTATGGGAAATGCTTTTTTTCCATAGATCGGGGATAAATATTTATCTTCATATTCATCCTTAAGAAAATATACCCCTTCCGGTGTTTTTTTATCTCCAGCCTTTTGTTTTACACCACCAATTTCTCCGGTTGAACACGGCACTCGCAAATGGTTAACCAAGGTTTTGTTTTCGCGAGAATACAAGAAAAAAGTTTGTGTTTTTTTCTCCACTAAAATCGCATTTTCATTTTTTGGCAATTGTATAATATAGGAAATAATTTGGTGTTCTTTAGCTAATCCGATTATATCAAAAAAAAACACAATCAAAAGCACGAGACAACCCGGCCACAAACTATTTAATTTTTTGATATAATTCATTACTATCCACTGACCGACCTTATTTTTCATGATTTCGATTTCATGTGCTGGTAGGCCATTGTCGATGTCTTTCTACCGCTGGATGTTCTCTGGACAAGTCCCATTTTCAATAGAAACGGCTCAACAACATCCACGAGTGTATCAGTTTCTTCCTGTAAGGTTGCGGCTATTGCCTCAATTCCAACAGGACCACCATTATAAAACTCAATAATTGTTCTTAAGTAATTTCTATCCAGACTTGTAAGCCCAAGTTTATCTATGCCCTCAAGCTCAAGTGCTGCCCTTACACTTTCTTTGGTAACTTTACCGTGGGATTTCACCTGGGAATAATCTCTAACTCTTTTTAACAGACGATTGGTCACCCTGGGGGTCCCTCTTGAGCGCTCGGCAAGTTCCAGTGCACCATCGTTTGAAATGGGTGTGTCTAAAATGAGAGCTGACCTCTTAACAATAATTACCAATTGCTCAACTGTATAAAAGTCAAGGGTTCGAAAAATACCGAATCGATCTCTTAGAGGAGAAGACAGCAATCCCACCCGGGTGGTGGCACCAATAAGAACAAATTGTTTCAGCCGGTATCGATGACTTCTGGCATGAATCCCTTTGTCAAAGACAAAATCCACAGCAAAATCCTCCATAGCAGGATATAAAAATTCCTCAACTATTTTGGGAATTCGATGAATTTCATCTATAAATAACATATCACCTTCGCCAAGATTGGTTAATATCCCGATAAGATCCCCCCCTTTTTCAAGGGTTGGCCCGGATGTCACTGTCAAGTCTTTTCCCATTTCATTGGCAATAATATGGGAAACGGTTGTTTTGCCTAAACCGGGTGGGCCATGAAGAAGGATGTGATCCAATGGCTCTTCTCGCATCTTGGCCGCCTGTATGGCAATTTTCAACGTTTCAACCGTGTCATTTTGACCGATATATTCTTTGAAACTCGTTGGCCGTAATGATGTGATATCCTTGATCAAATCATCAGGAATCTTTTTTGATGTTACAATGCCTTTTTTTTGGGAAGAAACAGAAGAATAGGAGATGATATCATTTTCCATTTTTATCTGTTCTCCTGATAAATTTCATCAAAAAGATCTTCCGGAGTTGTTATCGTATCATTTCTTTCTAATGCTTCCCTTATCATTCGCCTGGCAGACGCTTGTGAATGGCCCAACTGGTCAACAAGAACCGAAGCCACCTGCTGTTCAATGTCCGGCAGCGTTCCGGATAGTTCTTGTTGTTCGATGGGTTGTGTATCGGTTATGCTGCCAATATATCTTTCAACTTTTCCGTGAAGGGTGGCAATAATTTTTTCAGCCGTTCTTTTGCCGATGCCTGTCAAACCAACAAGGAATGAGACATCTTTTTTCTCTATGGCATGAGCAATTTCATTTATTGGACGGGTCATTGCTTTGGCAGCTTTCATAGGCCCAATGGCATCTACAGTGATAAAGGTTTGAAAAAATTGCTTTTCTTGTATGGTTTCAAACCCAATCAAAACAGGTTTTGGCTGCCTGTCTGTCTGATGATAATAGATGTACAAAGAGATTGGGGTTTTGTCAGCGCCCAAAGTTTTTATCTTTTCCACCATCAAGGGATTTAATAATATCTCATATCCGATATTGCCTGACAGCAGCAAAATACCACCGGCTTCATATTGGAGCACAATGCCCTCTAAATATCCTATCATAGCGTCCTTTTATGCCTGTAATATCCTGTCAATGCAAGCCCCAGCGCATCAGAGGCATGAAAAGGTCTTATCATCCCATTATGATTTAACAAATTGCGAACGGCCCTTTCCACCTGATGTTTATCTGCGCTCCCATTGCCGGAAACAATTTTTTTCACTTCTCTTACAGGAATTTCTTCAACATCAAGCCCTGTCTCATATGCTGCAAGAAGAAGAACGCCTGAAATCTTGCCCAACATAATACCGGATCCTGGATATTTTTCAAGTGAGTAAATATCCTCAATCACAACATAATCCGGCTTTTGTTGTTGCAAAAAAGCTATTGTTTTTGAATAAATTGTATGAAGTCTCCGGGGAGTCGGATCTTTTGCATCTGTGGCAATACTGCCAAAGGAATATCCACAAATATTATTTTTATTACCTTCAACAACACCGATACCGGTTCCAGCCAACCCCGGATCAATGCCTACCACCTTTAATATAGACATTTAATATCACTTTAAGTGTTTTAGCTTTTTTTTGGCATACTTGGCTTCATTCGAATCAGGATGTTTTTTTACCAACTCTCTTAGTATCAACCTTGCATTGGCTATTTCACCCAGTTCCGCAAAGGCATATCCTTGTTTTAAACGCGCTGCCGCCAACTTATTGCTATTGGGGTAATTATCCAATACTTCCTGGTATTCCAAAATTGCTTTTTCATACCATTTTTCAACATAAAAACTGTCTGCAATCCAGTATCGCGCGTTATCTGCATTAGCTGATTCAGGATATTTGTTGATAAAATTCTCAAATTGAATCCGGGCGTTTTCTTTGTCCCCGTCATCAAACATTTTTTTTGCTAAATTATATAATTCCTGTTCATCGGTTTCCCCTGGATCCTGTTTTCCTGGATCCTGTTTTCCTGGTTCCAGGTTAACAAGCGGATCGGGATCTGATTTTTCACCGGCAACACTGGGTTCAAAACCCATATATTTTTCTAATTTCAAAAGTTTTTCATAGTTTTTTGAGATGGCCAGGTCAAGTCTTCCGATTTGATTTTCAATCGTATCCTGATCATTTTGAGTGAACCGGGAAAACTCATGTTTTACCTCTCCGATGAGCCCTTCAAGCCGCTGGAAATCTACTCTTATCGTCTGAATATCATATTTCATCTCAGCATATGTTTCCTGCGTGATACCAGGATTTTCATCCAGACGGTTTTTTAGACCGGCAATATCTTGTTCAAGTTTTGTTTGCAGGTGTTTTGATATCTCTTTTTGCCGCAGTTGTCTGTTATTATCCATCTCAATGGCCGCCACTCGTGTTTCAAGGATCTCAAATTGATTAGACTCAACACAACCTGTTAAACAAAAAATAAAAATTCCAAAGAAAAGAAAATAAGGCCATCTCATAACCACACTCCAACAAACAAAAAATTGACGCAATTCAGGCGTAACGAGTTATACGCTAACCGTTACGCCCCAAAGCAATTTTTAAATCTATACTATGAAAAATTAATCAATTGAAAAATGAGCACGCCTGTTTTTACGAAATGCACTCTCTGTTTTGCTAAAATCTTTTGGCTGTTCTTCACCAAAGCTTATGATATTCATTCGGGAAGCTGAAACACCCAAATTAATCAGATAGGATTTAACTGTAGCGGCACGACGTTCTCCCAATGCGAGGTTATAGTTTGTTGTACCTCTTTCATCACAATGCCCTTCAATGGTCACGGCAACAGTATAATTAGCCTTCAACCATGCTGCTTTTTCTTTTAGAAGCATTTTCGCCATGGGACTAAGTTCAGCACTGTCATATTGAAAATGAACGTCCTGATTTCCAAATCGTTTTTTATCAGCGCTGGCCTTTGATGCCAGCAAGGCTTTTTGCGCTGCCATCTGATCATCAAGTTTTTGTTGCTTGATTCTTTCTGCTTCTGCTTGAGCGTCTGTCATAGCCTTAACCTTTGCACCTGCTTCAACCTGAGCTTGATTCTCAATGGTACCCGACTCAACAATTTGTTTTTTCGCGCAAGAGACCGTCAAAAAAAGACCCGCAACAAGAATAGCCATTACCAGATTAATCCACATTCTGTTTTTCATTTTTGTCATCCTCTCTTTATTCAATTGATTTAAATATACCTTCTTAAATTATCAGACCGTATTTAATTTGACCAGTCCGGCTGGGTCTGCCTGCCCCTCATATTTAAAAGCCTTCTCTGATCAGACCCTGAAGCATTCATAACAAAGATTCTTTGCACACCACCTTCCCTGGTTGATGTAAACGTTATCATACTTCCGTCCGGAGACCATGACGGATCTTCATTGTCTCCCTGATTCATTGTCAGTTGAATCGGTATTCCTGTATTAATATCAATTAAATAGATATTAATTTTATTCTCTACAATGCCAACATAAGCAATTTTCTTACCATCCGGCGACCATGCCGGAGAAGTATTATTGAGTCCGTTGAATGTCAGACGCTCCACCCTTTTTGATTCAATATCTTTTATATGTATCTGGGGAGTTCCGGTTCTTTTCGAGGTAAACACAATTTTCTTACCATCCGGTGAAAAATCAGGCGAAACATCAATTCCCCAGCTTGTTGTTATTCTTTTAATAATTTCTCCCTTTATGGTCAACAAATAAATTTCCTGATCTTTATTTTTGCTCAGGGTCGCTGCAAGTTTTAACTGACCCGGCATCCAGGCGGGTGATATATTCATCCCTTTAAAATTGACAATCGCTCCTCTTTTTCCCTTCAACTTTCTAATAAATATTTCCGGTCTGCCCCTCTTATACGAGACATAACTAAGCCAATTGGAATCATAGGACCAGGAAGGGGACAGGCTGATACTTCTATCGCTTGTTATTTGCTTTATATTTTCACCATCAAAGTCACAAATAAAAATTTCTTTTTTCCCATTGACCGTTGAAACAAAAGCAATTTTGCTATTGAAGACCCCGCGTTTTCCGGTAAGCGCATATGCAATTTCTCCACAAAATTTATGAATCATGCTTCGGATCATCGATCTTGAACCGCTATAGGCGGTTCCGACCAAAAGCTTTGTATTAAATGTATCAAACAGCCTAAGTTCAAGTTTCACCCTACCGTTATTTTCATAAATACCGCCGGTAATTAAGAGTTCTGCTCCTATCCCTGTCCAGTCTCTGAAATTGATCTGTCCAAGCTGTATACCCGTATCGGCTGGATTTGATAAAAATGCCACAGGATTTATGGCTTTTAAATAACCGGTATAATTTAAAGCATCTTTTAACATCTGCTTTGCTGTTTTCCCATCTCTGATTTCTGCAGCATGCCCATTAAAAGCCTTAAATTCTGTAATAGCCACAGGCGTCTTTTTTAAAAACGGATTATTGATATTGATATAATCATAATCTTTAGAAAATGCAGCACCAGGGGACAACAGGCCGAGGGCAATGCCGACAAATACAAATATGGCCAGGTTTATCCGAGGCAAAAAGAAAATCAATTTTCTGATATAATGTTTAAACATTTATTATTTCAATCCTTTAGGAGTAAAAATTACTATAACATCAAACGATGGCATTGCTGCCGGTAATGCCGGCAAAGGATTCGATTTTTTTATTGCTTTTTTTGCGGATTCATCCAGATATCTATTCCCGGATTTGGTCATATATATAATATCCCGGATTTCACCACTATTTAAAATTTTTATTAATATTCCAACTTCTAAATTTTGATCCATACTTGCAAGAATATCATTAAACGCCCAGTTTTGTTCTATGGTTGAACCAATAATCATTTTATACAAATCTATGGGCTTAGACCCCCTTTTACCGGAACCCGCAGACACCTTTTTCCCGGCCTTTTCTTTGTTCATGCCCTGCTCTTTTACTTTTTTCTGAAGTCGGCTTAAAGCATCTGAAATCCTTTGTCTATCTTCATCTTCGATTCTATTTTCTAATTCATCCTTTTTTTTGGGGGCGAGTTTTTCGGGTACAGGTTTTTTTTCTATAACTTTTGGTTTTTCTTTTTTCTTAATAGGGTCTTTTTTCTTTTTTTCCATCAATTTTTTTAAATTTTTAGGTTTTGTTTTAAGACTGATATCCGGTTTAATATGTTTGGTTTTAATTTTTTTCTTTTTTATAACAGCCGGTTTTACCGGGACACCTTCGTTTTTAGTTTTCACATCAACAAGAGGAGGTTCCTCCAATGGTGATTCATCCGTCGGGGCACCATCCAACACAGGTTGGGGAGAAAAAGAAACAAGATCAATCTGGATTACCTGTGGCATGGATTTGGGTAGTTTAAAATCCTGAATAAACAAAAGACCGGCAAAAAACAGACCATGAACAACAAGAGAAACAAAAAAGAAAAACAAGCCTGTCTTTCCACTTTGAGGTGTTGATATGAGAAGTAAATCTCTTTTATTTGCATTTTTGTGTGAAGTCATACCCGTCAATCAATCAGGATTCGTCTTCATTCTCAGGCAGTGTAATCATTCCTAAACTGTCAACACCTGCCTTTTTTATCTTAGAAATTACATTCACCACAATTCCATATGGCACTTTTTTATCAGCCCTTAGATAAACACTTTTTTGTTCAAGATTTTCAAGTATGGCTCCCAGCTTCTGAGTTAAAAACTCAACACTGACAACCTGCTCATTGATAAACACTTTCAAATCATCATCAATGGATATAATCAGTTTATCTTCACTGCCCTTTAATGCCTTTGAAGTGGCTTTAGGCAAATCGACATCCACGCCCTGAACCATCATGGGGGCCGTTACCATAAAGATGATCAACAACACCAACATAACATCAACAAATGGGGTTACATTGATTTCAGACATAAATTGATTATCACCGGAACCTATTTGCATTATGCCTCCATTTTATTTTGGATGTCACGTTCCATGATATTGAGCAAATCAGATGAAAAGCTTTGCAATTCCGAGTCCAGAACCCTGATTCTATCGGTAAAATAATTATATGCAATGACCGACGGAATGGCGACGGCAAGACCGGCCGCCGTTGCTATAAGTGCCTCTGAAATCCCGGGTGCCACAACAGCCAGGCTTGCCGACCCGCTCAAGCCAATTCCCTGGAATGTATTCATAATACCCCAGACTGTACCAAAAAGACCGATAAAAGGCGCTGTATTGCCGGCAGTTGCCAGAAACGGGACCAGTTGAACCAATCGTCTGATTTCAATACCAATGGATCGTTTCAATGTTCGTTTTACGCTTCCGACCATCTGAAAATAAGATCTTTCGGATTTCTGGATCTGTGA
This sequence comes from Desulfobacula sp., assembly GCA_021647625.1. Taxonomy (GTDB): domain Bacteria; phylum Desulfobacterota; class Desulfobacteria; order Desulfobacterales; family Desulfobacteraceae; genus Desulfobacula. The sequence goes on along the minus strand of JAKIUJ010000050.1, from coordinate 7,327 downwards.
TTTTTTTTTATCTTTTCCATCGGATCGTGCAAGTTCCATATACGCTGTAATAAAAATCCTTGCCACCGGGCTGGATCTCAATGCCTTGGCCTTTGAAAATGCATCGGCAAGATTTCGGCATTGCCAGAAAACATCCGTGAATTCCGCAGAGTCTTTAAATGCCTTTCTGATATATCTAAATTTAATAAACATGATGGCCCATGAGGTTATGGAAAAAAAAAGCAGTAACAACAGGACAAATTTCACAACTGCCCCTGCTCCGCTTAACATATAGAATAATCCAACAGTATCAGTGGTCATAAATCCTCTCTTACGCATTCATCTTGCTCAAAAGTCCATAAAAATAATAATAAATTTCACTAAAACTAAGTATATGAGCAGGCATTTTCTGTCAAGTTCTTATTGATAAGGGACACAGTCAAAAACAAAGCCCCTGCACAATGAATGTACAGGGGCCCAATATCAACATTTCATAAAACTTAAGGGATCCAGTCAAAATTAAGTTTACATTTCAAAAACCGGTTCATCCTGCCCGACTGCGCTGTGAAAATACGACATATCTCGATATGCCTTGGTTTCCACGCCTTACCGGCCAGGCGATTCCGCTTTCAAAATTGGTAATTAATTTTTGAGTGAGCCCTAAATGTTTTAATCGCAAATTACATCATGCCGGGCATTCCACCCATTCCGCCCATTCCACCACCAGGCATTCCACCACCAGGCATTCCAGCACCGGCTCCGCCCTCTTCGGGTTTTTCAGCAATCATGGCTTCTGTGGTAAGCATAACAGATGCAACACTTGCTGCATTTTGAAGCGCAAAACGCACCACTTTTTTAGGATCAATAACACCGGCTTCAATAAGATCTTCATAAACGTTGGTGGCTGCATTGTAACCAAAAGCACCTTTACCATCTTTTACTTTATTGATAACAACCGAACCTTCAACACCCGCATTATTAGCAATCATTCTAAGGGGTTCCTCAATCGCTCTTGCAATAACTTCGGCACCCAGTTTTTCTTCACCTTCAAGCTTAAGATCATCAAGGACTTTAATAGCTCTGACAAGCGCCACACCACCGCCGGGAACAATACCTTCCTCAACAGCTGCACGGGTTGCATTCAAAGCATCTTCAACACGGGCTTTCTTTTCTTTCATTTCAGTCTCAGTGGCTGCACCAACATTAATAACAGCAACACCGCCAACGAGCTTGGCAAGCCTTTCCTGTAATTTTTCTCTATCATAATCAGAAGAAGTTTCTTCAGCCTGGGCACGAAGCATTTTTACACGGCCTTCAAGGGCTTCTCTTTCACCTGCACCATCAACGATAGTAGTATTATCCTTATCAATTGTAATGGATTTTGCCTGACCCAGATCCTGGATTGTTACATTTTCAAGCTTGATTCCAATATCTTCAGAAACAACCTGACCGCCGGTCAGAACCGCGATATCCTCAAGCATGGCTTTTCTTCGATCACCAAACCCCGGTGCTTTTACAGCTGCAACATTCAAAGTACCGCGAAGTTTATTTACAACCAATGTGGCAAGTGCTTCACCGTCAACATCTTCAGCAACGATAAGAAGCGGTTTTCCTGTTTTAGCGATCTCTTCAAGAACCGGAAGAAGATCTTTCATGGAAGACACTTTTTTATCACAGATCAAAATAAACGGGCTCTCAAGGGCTGTCACCATTTTTTCAGTATCTGTTACAAAATAAGGGGAAAGGTAACCGCGATCAAACTGCATACCCTCTACAACATCCAGAGTCGTATCCATTGATTTGGCTTCTTCTACGGTGATAACACCTTCTTTACCCACTTTATCCATGGCTTCTGCAATGATATTACCAATGGTAGTGTCATTATTTGCAGAAATGGTTCCAACCTGGGCAATTTCATTCTGATCTTTGGTTGGTTTTGTCATTGCTTCAAGGCTTTCAACAACTTTAGCAACAGCCTTGTCGATCCCTCGTTTAATATCCATTGGATTGTTACCGGCTACAACGAGTTTTTGACCGTTCTCATAGATTGCACGGGCAAGAACAGTTGCAGTGGTTGTACCGTCACCGGCCATATCAGACGTTTTGCTGGACACTTCTTTTACCATCTGTGCGCCCATGTTCTCGAATTTATCTTCAAGATCAATTTCTTTGGCAACGGTTACACCGTCTTTAGTCACGTTGGGAGAGCCCCAGGATTTTTCAATAACAACATTACGACCCTTAGGTCCAAGTGTCACCACTACTGCATCAGCAAGGGTCTGAACACCTTTAAGCATTGCTTCTCGTGCTTTAGCATCATATCTAATTTCTTTTGCCATCTTTAAATAATCTCCATTATGTCTTTATATTTTATGTGAAAGAACCGTATAAACTTGAATTAAGTTCCTCCATGTTTTATTGTACGCAACCCACTGGATGAAAGGTCAGGCTGCGCATGGCTGTCAGTTATTCAATAATTCCAAGAACATCATCCTGACGCAGGATAAGATAATCTGCACCATCAATTTTCACATCTGTTCCGCCATATTTGCTGAAAAGAACGCGATCTCCAACTTTCACATCCATTGGAAGCAGCTTCCCATCTTCACCCATGCGGCCGTTACCGGTGGCAACAATCTTGCCTTCTGCCGGTTTTTCTTTTGCTGTATCAGGGATAATAATACCGCCTTTGGTTTTTGTATCCTCTTCAACACGCTCCACCAAAATTCTGTCACTAAGTGGTCTCAAACTCATGATCAATTTCTCCTTTACGTTTTATTAGTTGTGTTCCTGTTTTCAAACTATTTCATTCAACTTCAGCTCTTTGAATCTGCTTTCTTTTTTGAAGTTGTTTTTGATTCTTTGGATTTTATGCCGGTTTTTTTATCTGATTCTTTTTGATTGCCTGATTTTGATCCGCCATAATCTGTCACATACCATCCCGATCCTTTCAGGTGAAATGTACTTTGAGAGATAAGCTTTTTTAAATGTCCTTCACAATGGGAACATGTTTTAAGCGGTGAATCAGAAATTTTTTGAAATGCTTCTTGGATTTGCCCGCATTTGTTGCATTGATATTCGTAAACTGGCATTTTTTTTACTTCTCCGTTTTGCTTGTATCTTCTTTAGAAAAATCAAAGATAAAATAATTAGTCTTTGACCCTTGTCAAGAAGGTTTATCCAATTTTTTTCACTATATCCCAAACACTTTCCCAAATCGCCAATCTCTATAAAATTCAAATACTTTGCCAAGCCCCGAGACGGAACAGGAAATTGAGATATCCTGCAAAATATGATGGGTCAGTTGATGAACTTTGCGTTCTTCCTGAATGGTAACATCTGCCTCATTCTTATTTTCATACCGCTGCTTGTATTTTGAAAATCGAACGACATGCACCAACTCGTGGGTGAGTATATACAAGAGGAACGGATCCAGCATCAAGCCGTTTGTTTTTTTCACCGTGGAAAGAATGGCATCGTCCTGGAGGCACACCTTATAAAGGCTGAAACAAGAAGATTTTAAAGGAAGTTCTTTTTGATACACTTCGTACTTGATCACCTGGGCAACAGGACCATTAACGCATTCATGAGGCACTAAATCTTTTGCTGTTTTTATGTCATACCTGTTTTTGAGCCATTGCCCCGAAGACATCTTAAAATAATTATTGACCAATTCTTCGGTGACTTTCACAGCTTCATCCACCTTTAATAGTTGTTCTGTATTAAATTGTATAATTTTCTGCATCCTAAATGGAATTAAATTTCATAAATAGTGCCTGACCTAAAACCCGTGTCGGGGCGGAAAGCTACCCATATGCAAGGCGCAAAAAATTCTGAAACCGGAGTGTACTATTGTATATGGGTCCACTCTTATAATTTGACAGAATTTTGCAGTAACAAGCAGATGGGTTGGTTTTGGTTCAAACACTAAATAAAAAAATAGACAATTAATAATCTCTTATGCTATAATACCGAGTTACTAAATTGAATAAAAATATAATTTACTTTAACAATTTTTACTTTAACAAAGGAGGTGATTCTTTTGAGCAGCGTTATTAAAAAGAGAAGAAAAAAAATGAGGAAACATAAACACAGAAAACTCCTTGCTAAAACCAGACACCAACGAAAGAAAAAATAGCAGTTGAAAATATATTAAAGGTTGGGGGCAACACTTGCACCCAACCTTTTTTTATCCTTTTTGCCCTATTGACCGATCCCCTTAAAATATTTCATAAAATCCGAATCCGTCGAAAGAACCAGAGTGCTATCCTTTCTTAATGTTTTTTTGTAGACATCCAGGGTTTTTACAAATCCATAAAATTCAGGGTCCACGCTATAGGCATGGGCATATATTTGAGAAGCCTTTCCATCGGCTTTACCCTTAATTATCTGAGCGTTTTTATAGGCTTGAGATTTGATGACCTGTAGCTCTTTTTCTTTTTCACCCCGTATATTACTGGCTTCCCCTTTTCCTTCGGCACGATATTTTTCAGCAATCTGATTTCTTTCTGCAATCATTCGGCCATAGACTGCCCGGCGAACATCCTCAATATAATTTATTCGCTTTATTTTCACATCCACAAGTTCGATACCAAATTGTAACAATTTGCTTCTTGCCTGGAGCACTATCTGCTTGGTAATTTCATCACGCCCCAATTCAATTTTATACTGAGTCCTTTTTGAGTGTGTCTCATCTTCAAGTTCTTCATCGGCATCCAGTGATCTATCCGTATTTCGAACGCTTTCAACCAAAGGATAGCTGGCAATAAGATTTCTCATGGCAGGATCGATGATATCATCCATACGTTCAAGTGCCGCAAGCTCAGTATTAACGGCCTGAAAAAACTTAACCGCATCCGCTATTTTCCACCTGGCAAATGTATCCACCCATATATAGGTTTTATCTTTCGTGGGCACCTGACCTGGGTCACCATCCCAGGTAAGAAGGTTTTTAGGAAAATAAACCGCCTGCTGTAAAAACGGCATTTTAAATCTCAAACCCGGTGTCGTGACAGGGTCCCCCATAACCCTTCCAAACTGAGTAATTACCACCTGCTCAGTTTCGTCAACCGTATAGACAGAATTGAACATAACAACCATGCCCACTGCTATCAAAATCACAAATAATGTTCTCATCGTACTATTCATTATCTACTCACTTTTATTAATTGATCTGTTTTATGGCTGAACCAATGATCTATCTTGTCCCATATTCAAAAATGGTAGAAGATTTTTCTGTTCAGAATCAATGATATATTTGGTGCCGAGTTTGGGAAAAACCTCAAGCATGGCCTCCAGATACATTCGTGTCTTTGTAACATCTTTGGCTTTGGCATATTCCAGGTACACGGCTGTAAATTTTGCGGCATCACCCTGGGCACGGTTCACCCGATCAATGGCATACCCTTCTGCATCCTTTACAACTCTCAAGGCTTCACCTCGAGCGAGCGGAACAGCTTTATTATATTCTTCACGTGCTTTATAAATCGTCTGCTCTTTTTCCTGCCTTGCCTGGTTGACCTCGTTAAATGAGGCCTGTACCGGCTCGGGGACATTTGTCTTTTTCATCTCAATGGTTTGAATATGGATTCCTGACTGAGCCTGATCCATTTCCTTTTGCAACATCCGCCTTGCTGCATCAGCGATCGCTTCACGTTTACTGATCACCTCAGTGATGCTTCTATCTCCGACAATGGTTCGCATGCTTGCCTCGGACATATCTCTTAATATGGCTCTAACATCCTTGACTTTAAAAAGATAATTACGCGGGTTGGAAATTCTGTATTGAACAATCCACGGAACAACGGCAACATTCAAATCGCCGGTAAGCATCAATGCGGCTTCCTGATTAGGGCCACCGCTGGAGAATCTAAAATTAGTTGATCCTTTTACGGTTTGAAATCCAAACTCTTCTTTATAGACGAGTTCAACATTTACCTTGGTTACTTTTTCAATGTTAAAGGGCAATTTAAAATTCAAACCCGGTTGAGCGGTCCGGTTGTACTTACCAAAACGCTGGATAACACCTTGTTCTGCCTGTTTAACGGTGAATACACTTGAAAATCCAGCAATAACCACCAAAAAAATAACGACAAAAAAAACAATTCCTGATGAACGAAAGTCTTTAAATTTGTTTAATATTTCATCCACCTGGGGCGGCCTGGGCATTCCAGGGCCCCCGCCTTGACTCTTTTGCTCAAACTTCTGCTGATTTTCCCTTAATTTTTCCCAATCCCAATTCATAAAATTTTATCCTGTTAGGTTAATTTTCAAATTCTTAAATTTCCTGAAAGAAAAATAAATCTATATTTATATATATCAACCCAAAAAGGCAATATTTATTTCAATTCCCACAATCTCAGGCTTTTTGACATCTATAGCCCAGCAAGTATTTGATCATATAAACCAGAGTGCACTTAAATGCTTTATTTAAGCTATGTTCCCTATAAATAATATGTTATTAACGTAATCGAAGTCAGGTCGCTAACAATTAAAAGGATCGTCTTTTTGGACAAAAAAAATAAAGATAAAAAACTGATTCATATCAGTGATATTTTAAAGTCGGCGCTTGGGAAATACAGACCGGCTAAAGATACCGATATGACACGAATCTGGGATATCTGGGACGAGGCAGTTGGTAAACCCATTGCCATGAATGCCAAGCCTGATGCCTTTAAAGACGGGATGCTTATCGTTAACGTTTCAAGTTCTTCATGGATTCACCAGCTAAAATTTCTTGAAAATGAAATGATCACCAATATCAATAACAAGTTAGATAAAGAAACCATCAATCAAATTCGATTTAAAATTGGAAGAATTCACAGCTAATCCTGAATTGAAAAAAAAGTTGTCGATATCCCAACCGGATAGCGGTTACCGGTATTCTTTAGATCCCTTTATCATAGCCTGTGAAGTGATTATAAACGGTGATGAAAAAATCATCGATATTGGTTGTGGCTGCGGTATTATCTCACTTCTTCTTGCTAACCGGTTTCCAGGTTTAAATATTTTTGGTGTTGAACTCCAAGAACAACTTGCATATTTTGCTAAGCTTAATGTGCAAGCAAACAAATTGAGTGACACAATCGATATCATTGAAACTGATATCAATCAACTGACGAGTGCCGACACAAACGGAAAGGCTGATATCATAGTTTCCAATCCGCCATACAAAAAAAAAGGGTCCGGCAGATTAAACCCTGACACTCAAAAAGCCATAGCCCGTCATGAAATTACCCTTGATGTGAATCAAGTTTTTGCGTGTGCAAGCCGTTTGCTCAAAACAAACGGATTGTTCTATCTTATCTTCCCTTAAGAACGGGTGTCGGATGTGTTTTTTGCGATGCAT
>JAKIUJ010000049.1 GCA_021647625.1 Desulfobacula sp. | reverse complement strand
TGTTGTTGGTTTCCGGTTCAAACCTTGACTGCTCTCGGTTTAATATTCTTGCTGTAAACCCCTGGCTTGAAATCAATAGTCAAAAGGATATGGTTTACTTAACCTGCCAGGGTCAGACAACGCAGATACAGCAAGATGTGTTTTTTGTCATTCAGAGGCTATTGGATCGTTTCAAAATATCAGAGTTATCTTCTGGTATTTCCTTTGAATCCGGTGAATTTCCTATTCAATCCGGATTATTTGGGTATTTTTCCTATGACTTAAAAGACAGAATTGAAAAACTCCCGATCACTTGTATAGATACGAATCTGCCGGATCTTTGTTTATTTGCACCGTCCGCCATTCTTGTACAGGATAAGAAAAGGCAACAGACACAGCTTTGTATTCCAGTGTTGGACTCTAAAACAGATACGGGCGCAACTGAAACATATTTAGAGAAAATTAAGAATCAATTTTGGGAAAAGATAAAAGTCCAACCCAAATTGAGTTCTTTTTCAATTGATAACAACGGGTTTGCATCCAGTTTTACAAAACAAGAGTATATTAATGCTGTCAATCGTATCATCGATTATTTAAAGGCAGGAGATATTTATCAGGCCAATCTTTCCCAACGGTTTGAAACCGGGTTTAAAGGGGATGCTTATGAACTCTTTCTTGACCTGTTTAAACGCAATCCAGCGTCATTTTTCAGTTATATTCAGGCAGGCGATCATACCGTTGTTTCCACATCGCCGGAACGATTTATAAAGCAGAATGGTCGACACATTGAAACACGCCCCATCAAAGGCACCATTGCCCGGGGAAAAACCAAATATCAGGACCAGGAAAACGGTCAAGCCCTTTCCTGTAGCATAAAAGATGATGCTGAGTTGACCATGATTGTGGATCTAATGAGAAATGACCTCTCCCGGGTGGCCAAGCATGGGTCCGTGGTGGTAACGGAGCACAAACGTCTGGAACCCTATGAAAATGTATTTCATCTGGTGTCCATTGTGGAAGGCGAACTCTTGCCTGGAAAAACATCCGTGGACCTTTTAAAGGCAACATTTCCAGGGGGGTCCATTACCGGATGCCCTAAAATCAGGTCAATGGAAATTATCGATGAACTCGAATCAATAAAACGTCATGTTTATACAGGCTCTATTGGATACATAAGCTTCCATGATACCATGGATCTGTCCATTGCCATCCGGACAGCAATGATTTATCATAATACGGTTTTTTTCTCTGTCGGCGGGGGCATTGTTTATGATTCAGACCCCGAAAAAGAGTATCAGGAAACACTTGATAAAGGTAAAACATTGATGGAATCCTTGTCAGGCAAACAAGCCAGTGAAAAGCCAGTTAAGGTTAAAGCCTGGGCAGATGGGAAAATCCTTGATCAGGATCAAGTCAGGGTGTCTGCAAAAAGTCCCGGGTTCCAATATGGGGCAGGCCTGTTTGAAACCATAAAAGTCAGCAAGGGCCGCATCTTTTTTTTAAATGAACATGTGGATCGTTTAAATCATGCCTGGGAAACCTTATTTCGCAAAGTTGTTCCTGATATTTCCTGGAAAGATGTGATTGATCTGTTGATAAAGGAAAATCGATATCAGCAAAAAGAACTCGCGGTAAAATTGATTCTTGCTAAAGAGTGTAAAAAGAATGGTAAAGATCTCTTTCTGGCCGCCTTTGTCAGAGAATATGTCCATCGGTTGGAACTATTGGGTAAATCAGGTTTGGATATTGTTACCTATCCACACCCGAGAGTGTCCCCCCTGGCAGATTTCAAGACCTTGAATTATCTATATTACGAAAGGGCTGCTGAATTTGCCCGATTGAACAAGTCGGATGAGGCCATTATATTGAACCCGGATCAGACGGTTTCAGAAACCAATACGGCTAATATTTTTGCCATTGATGGTAAACAGGTTATTGTTCCACAGTCTTTGCATGCGTTAGATGGGATTACCATCCAAAAAGTTCTGGAAATATTGGTCTGTAAAGGGTATTACATTCATAAAAAGACCATCTTAGATTCAGAAATCTGTAAATTGCCTAATGTTATCCTGACAAATTCTTTGATGGGTGCAGTAAAGGTATTGAGTATAAATGGCGAAGAAATAAAACATGAACAAGGGATCTGCTCCATGCTGAACGAGCAGCTGTCTTTGCAATTGTAACTATATTCATCATTAAGTAACAAGCCCTAAAGGAGCAAGAAAATGAAAAAAGTATTGATTGGCGGGGGGGGTGTTGCCGTAGTAATTGTGGCTATTGTTTTTTTTACACTTTCAAATCTTGGCCCCATTGTTAAGAAAACTATAAATACTATCGGCCCCAAAATTACGAAAACGGATGTGAGCGTGTCTGATGTGAGTATTTCGCTTTTTGGCGGGGAAGCAAAGATAAAGGATTTTTTTCTGGGCAACCCAAAGGGATTTAAATCTGATCAGGCCATGAAGGTTGGATCAATCTATGTAGATATTGATGAAGCCTCCATAACAAAAAATCCTATTATAATAAATAAAATAGAAATTGTCGCTCCTGAAATTACCTATGAGAAAATAAAAGGTTCTGATAATTTCCAAACCCTTTTAAAAAATGTTAAAGGCAGTGCCAAAGCAGAAAAAAAAGCAGAAAGCAAAGCAGATAAAAGTGAAAAATCGGGTAAAAAGATTGTTATCAACAATGTTATTGTAAAGAAAGGGAAGGTTCATTTAACCATGGCAGCCCTGGCTGGAAAAACCATAACAGCCCCTTTACCGGATATTCACCTAAAAGATATTGGTAAAGAAAAAGAAGGTGCCACACCTGCTGAAGCCTTTGAACAAATTTTTTCTTCTATCTACGGCAGTATCAGTACCGATTCGGTTACCCTGGTTTTTACAGATGGATTGAAACAATTGGGTGGATTAAAGGATCTGGGGGCAACCGGACTTAAAACAGGAACCGATGCAGCTCAAAAAGTGATGGATTCTTCAAGCAAAACCATGGAATCCGCCACACAAGGGTTAAAGGGGTTGTTTAAAAAAGACTAAACAGGCAGGGTAAACGCATTTAAACTTGGCATGAATTTTATTTCTTTGTTTTACAGGCACTTATGCAAAACGAAATTTTCATTTGTGTTTACCTTCAAACCGTAACTACCTGAAATCATTAATATGGAAAAGTTACATGCGTTAGCCCTGACTAAACAGGCAGGGTAAACGCATTTAAACTTGGCATAAATTTTATTTCTTTGTTTTACAGGCACTTATGCAAAATGAAATTTTCATTTGCGTTTACCTTCAAACCGTAACTACCTGAAATCATTAATATGGAAAAGTTACATGCGTTAGCCCTGACTAAACAGGCTCAATCTTGCTTTTAGCAGGGAACCATTATATTTTATGAATCAGTTTTTAAAATGCAAATCTATTTGGAGAAGATATTTAGAGCCATGAAAAAAAGAATACTAATTTTTGCAGCACTGCTGATCTTTTGCATTATGACAGGTTGGGGTGTTGCAAAGCCGATTGCAACTATCGACAATCCGGTGTTCACCTTTGATACCATACCGGAAGGGTTTCACCTGGATCATGAATTTATTATTAAGAATACAGGCGATACAGAACTGAATATAGAGAATGTACTGCCTCCTTGAGGTTGTGACAAACATTCCTTTGACAGGAAAATTCCCCCGGGCGGGGAAGGCAAAATTAAGGTTGGTTTTAAAACCCGTGGTTATGGTGGTCAGACAATGAAAAAGAATATTGTTGTTCGCACCAACGACCCTGACAAAAAGAAATTTAATCTGGTGGTAACCGGTCAGGTGGAGCAAGTTGTAAAAATTGAACCCCCATCGGTGAATCTGTATGGAAAACCGGGAGATAAACTGGAATCTATTATTACTATAACACCATCTCCTAAATATAATTTTTCCATTTTAAAAATGGAGCACCGGGAAGGTTCCGGGATAACAGCCCGGTTGATTAAACCTGCCGGTAAAGATCAGCCATGGCAGGTGAAAATCACATGCACAGCACGCACTGTTACCAACCTGTATGACTATATAACATTAAAAACAGACAGTGAATTTCGACCGGTATTGAATATTCGAATTTCCGTCATGTTTATTGATCAATAGAAATAGTAGTCCTTAGAGCCCACTCAAGTTATTGCACAAAATCTAATATGAAAATTTCAAAAATAAAAGCAGTGATTTTTGACTGCGATGGCGTTATGTTTGATACGGCCATGGCCAATCGAAAATTTTATGATGAGATTCTGGAAAGCTTTGGAAAGGAATCGTTGAATGAAGAACAATTTATCAATATTCATATGATGACCGTCACCGAAGCCATCAAATATCTTTTCCCGGAGAAACAAGATTTGTCCTGTGTATATGATCGTTTGAAAACCATCGGTTATAAAAAGTTTATTAAGCATATGAGGATGGAAGACGGGTTAATAGAGTTGCTGGTCCAACTTAAGAAAAATAATTTTATCCGGGGGATTGGAACCAACAGAACCAATACCATGGAAAGGGTGCTGGCAGATTTTGATCTTGAAGAATATTTTGAAGTGGTCATGACAGCGGCAAAGGTTAAAAATCCAAAACCGGATCCGGAACAACTGGTTGTGATTATGGGCAAGTTTAATTTAAGCCCGGACCAGGTTTTGTTTGTCGGAGATTCCGAGTATGACCGGATTGCAGCTAAACGTGCAGGCACCTTGTTTTTTGCATTTAAAAACCCGAACCTTGCAGCAAATGTGAACGTAAATTCGATGGATGAAATTGCAAAATTGCTAAAGATAAATGAACAAAATTCTTGACAAATTTGTCAATCATCATTACATCTTACAAGATTTTTTAGTTTGAAATGTTATTTGAAATGCTAGATGAATGTTTGTGTAAACATTTATCAAAATTTAATCATAAGTAAGGAGATAGAAGTATATGTCTAAATTAGTAGCCCCTCATGGTGGAAAAGGCCTCGTAATTTGTAAGCTTGAAGGCGCAGAACTTGCAACAGAACTCAAAAAAGCAGCTGGTCTTAAAAAAATTGAGATTTCTTCCCAGGTTAAAGGTGATCTTATCATGCTCGGTATCGGTGGTTTTTCTCCACTGAACGGGTTTATGACAAAAGCGGATTGGAAAGGCGTTTGTGCGGATTTCCTTCTTGCTGACGGCACTTTCTGGCCTGTTCCTGTTATGTTGGATGCAGCAAAAGAAGATGCGGCAGAAATCAATGTTGGTGATGAAATTGCTCTTGAAAGAGACGGCGAAATCTATGCCACTATGAAGATAGAAGATAAATTTGAAATCAGCGAAGACGAGAAAAAATGGGAATGTGAAAAAGTTTATAAAGGCCAGGGCGAAGAATCTGCTGACGATTCTTTCTGGAAAATTGCCATGGAAGACCATCCAGGTGTTCAGGCTGTTATGGCCAGAAAAGAGTTCTGCTTTTCAGGTCCTGTAAAAGTGCTTTCCGAAGGTGAATTCCCTGAAAAATTCAAAGGTGTATACCTTACTCCGACAGAGACCCGTGCTATCTTTGATGAAAAAGGATGGGCCAATGTTGCTTCCATGCAGCTTAGAAACCCAATGCATAGATCCCATGAACATCTTTGCAAAATCGCCCTTGACGTATGTGACGGCGTTTTGATCCATTCTCTGATCGGTAACCTTAAACCCGGTGATATCCCTGCGGATGTTAGAATTGAATGTATTGATAAATTGATTCAAGATTATTTTGTAGCTGAGCATGTTGTTAATGGCGGATATCCCCTTGATATGAGATATGCAGGTCCTAGAGAAGGTCTTTTGCATGCTACTTTCCGTCAGAACTACGGCGTCAACAGAATGATTATCGGTCGTGACCATGCCGGTGTTGGTGATTTCTATACACTGTTTGAAGCACAGGAGATTTTTGATATTATTCCTGCACCCGAAGGCGAAGGAAAAGCCCTTCTTTGCGAAGCATTGAAAATTGACTGGACTTTTTACTGCCACAAATGTGACGGTATGGCTTCCATGAGAACCTGCCCGCATGGTAAAGATGACAGAGTTATTCTTTCCGGAACAAAACTGCGTCACGCACTTTCCAACAACGAAGAAGTTGTTGATCACTTCGGTCGTGAAGAAGTTCTTGTTATTCTGAGAAAATACTATGCGTCCTTGACTGAAAAAGTTGAAGTTAAGCTCCAGAGTCATGCTGAAGGATCAAAAATGTAATTGATCTATTTTACATTTAAGTATATTTAAGAGGGTTTTTCCTGATCTTAGGAAAGGCCCTTTTTTATCTTATATTATAAAGCACCGGTATGAAGTCAATTAAAATTGACTATAGGCAAAAATTAAAAGTGTGCCGCAGTTACAGGGGCAACTTGCTGCAGAACTTGTCGAACTGCTGCAAGCAGATAGGGATTAAATGAAACCAAAACGCCATGGAAATAGACTTTTCATGGCATTTTGGCTAAAAGATGTTGGCTTAAGAGCACTTCTGGTTCAGCTTGAAGGACTCATTAAAAATGTCGAGTAATTTGACATTTTGTTTGGCCATCATGACACAGTTTCCGCTGATGGCATAAAATAGAATGCTAAGACGGGTTTTTGATGAATCATCCCGGATGCGTTCTATCTGGTTTTCGTTGAAGTCATCAACAATTTCTCGTAAATAATGAAATTGTTCAACCGCATTCTGACAGTCAATAATTTCTTTATTTCTGAATGCCGTTTCAACAATTAAGATGATATTTAAAAATATTTTTTTGATTTCCATAAGTTCTGTAATCTGAACATCAAGAAGGCCTTTATGTCGGTTACTCACATGCATACTGGCTCGAATTACCGTGTCCCTGTGGCCGTCTGTGAATTTTTGAAGCCGTCGGATAATCTGGTAATAGTTGTAGGAAACATGTTGATCCTCTTTTGAAAGCAGTCTTAACACCTTGAAGATGTTGGCAATGATAATATTGGTACTGTTCTGGAAGTGTTTAACGTGCATCCGTTCCTGTCTGAGTGTCTCAAGGTTCTGTGTAAAAAGAGCATCAAATGTAATATCAAAGGATTCACGGATACCTTTGAGCAAAAAGGCAAGATGGTCGAAGGTTTCAGAGACAGATTCAGTAAAATGTTCAACCTTGTGCAGGTTGTAAATTTGCATTTCCTGTTTGTCTTTTTCTTGTTTTTTGTGTTTATGATGATTTTTCCAGATCAAAAAAACGGCTAAAGCAGCCAATCCGATAAATCCGGGTAGCTTAAAAAAGGCCAGGACGTTTGCAAAAATAAAGGCAACCACAAAGGCAATAAGAGCTGTCAAAAACCAACCGCCAACAACGGTTAAAACGCCTGTAACTCTGAAAACAGCACTTTCACGCCCCCAGGCCTGATCTGAAAAACTGGTTCCCATGGCAACCATAAAAGTGACATAGGTAGTTGACAATGGTAGTTTTAAAGATGTTGCAAAAGAGACAACAGCACTGGCAACCATAAGATTCACCGATGCCCGGACAAGATCAAAGGATGGTTTTTTCGAAAAAGAGACCCCACGGCTTTCCGCCACAGGTGTCATGCGTTTTGCTATTGTATTTGATATGGGTTCCGGTGTCATATTTTTTATGGAACCAAAAAGAGAATCAAACATGTTAACAATTTTTCTGGAAAGCCAGATGGATTCGAATTTTTCGGTTCCCTCATCCTGCTGGCCAAGACTTATTTCCGTTTCAGTAACTGTTTTTGCTTTTTTTGAGAGCCACAGGGTAATAACCATGATGAATCCTGCCAGCAGCATAATTGAGGTCTGGGATTGTACTTTTTTGCTTAAAGCTGCCATGGAAACGGTGAGTGGATCACCCGAGGCCAGCGCATTTTGAAATGCATTGACTCCGGCTAAGGGAACACCGATAAAATTGACCAGGTCATTGGCGGCAAATGCCATGGCCAGGGCAAAGGTTCCTATCAGGACAATGGGTTTTAAAATGTTTATTTTAAATAAAGAAATTAATATCTGCAGAATAATAGCAGACACACCAAAAATGCCGGCCATGATGATCAAGGAATTGCCTTTAATCCAGGCAACCGTTTGGGCATCCATGAAAGTTGCACCTTTGGAGCCTTTGATAAGGATAAAAAAGGTGATGGCCGTCATGGCCATCCCGCCCCAGAGGGCACCATATTTTTTTAATCTGGGTTGGTAATCAAAGGTGAAGATCATCCGGGAGATAAACTGCATGATAGCCCCGGAAAAAAAGGCCACCACAATGGAAAGCAAAATGCCGCCCACAATAGCCATGGCCTTGGCTGTATTAATATAGTCCCACAGAGCCATGCCGCTGTCGGTTGCCGCTACGAGTTTTATTACGGAAAGGGCAACAGCCGCGCCTAAAAGCCCGAATACAATGGAAACGGTTGTTGATGTAGGTAATCCGTGGGTGTTAAAAAGGTCGAGTAACAAAATATCTGTTATCATGACAGCCAGAAAGATGGTGAGAAGTTCAGGCATATTGAAAAATTGAGGATGGAAAATACCTTTTCGGGCAACTTCCATCATGCCCCCTGAAAAAGTAACCCCGGCAAGGATTCCCAAACTTGCTATAATCATGATGACTGAAAAAGGGGCTGCTTTGGACCCGATAGAAGACGTTAAAAAGTTAACTGCATCGTTTGTCACGCCGACAATTAAGTCAAAAACGGCAAAAAGAATTAGCATGCCTACGATGATGTAGCATAATTGAAGACCCATGGGTTTTCCTCTTATGTGGTTTTATTTTGCAAAATTATTGTTGGATTTTGGTTTGGTATGTGTAATTGATACGGTTTTGTTAATGATTTTTATAAATGGTTAACAAAGTTTTTCAAAGTTAAAAAACAGCATGCCTAATTTAAACGCAAACGCCTAAATTTGCAACTGTGAAAAAGGATTTTAACACGATTCTAACATTTGAAAGGATTATTATATTGCGCTAAGGAACGGGAATTAAATTAAGTACCCATAATTAGCAGAAGTTTTTGTCGTATTCAAGGCGCGAGAAGGAAGCCCAGCAATTCTCGGTGACAAATAATTAACACGCCCTATACAGCTATGAATTTTTTGATGTGGTATTAAGGATTGGTTTCCATGACCCGTTCCGGTCTACTCGCCTTACATTCGCTGGTTGGATAGTTTGACAGGATCTAAGCTTGCTGTACTAAACAGCAAAAACTGCGGGCAGGTGTGTCCTCAAACAGTTGTAAGCAAAGTTTCTCTGCGAGCGCTGTTATCCATATGCGTTTTCAAGGACCTTAACATAGTCCTCTTTTGCCATCACCCTCGGGTTTGATGGTGTTGAATTATTCTCAAAGGACATCCGGGCAATTTCCCCAAAAACCTCTTTCCCGATATTTAACTCTTTGAACAGCGGGATGCCAAGCCGTGATGAAAGATCGGTAATCTTTTGAATAAAAACCTCGGCAGCCTTGGTATCGTCATCCTCATTAATTCCAGTATCCCTTGCCAGGGCGGCCATCTTTTGCGTACATCCGGGCAGATTGTAAGACAAAACGTGGGGCAGGAAAATCGAGTTGGCCACGCCATGCGGAATATCATATAATGCACCAATGGATTCAGATATACAATGCACCGCTGTTACATCGGAATTTCCAAAAGCTAACCCGGCAATGGTGGAGCCATACATTAAATTTTCACGGTCCTTATGATTATTTTTTATATCATTAAAGCCACCTTCAATGGCACCAAGAATCAATTTTACCGCCTTTACCGCATTGTTATCGGTAATCAGGGTTGCAGGTTTTGAAAGATAAGCTTCAACAGCATGTGTCAAGGCATCTAAACCTGTGGATGCAATAATGGAAGGCGGCAGGGTTTTGATAAGATCCGGGTCAACAATGGAAACAGCCGGATACATTTTGGGTCCTTTAATGCTCATTTTAAATTTCCGGTTCACATCGGTTATAACCGATACCCAGGTGACTTCACTGCCTGTCCCACAGGTGGTGGGGATGGCTAAAAACGGCAGGGGATCATTTTTATATTTTTCCCGGCCCTCATAGTCTTGGATATTTCCGTTATTTGTTCCCAAAAGGGCAAGGGCTTTGCCGGCATCCAGGGGGCTTCCGCCACCTAAACCGATAACAAGATCAGGACTTATCTTCCGCATCTGCTCTGCAATTTTATTTATGGTATCGGACTTTGGATTGGCCTCAATCCCATCATATATTTGAATATCAGGAAGTTGGTTTTTAATTTTTTTTAACAGACCGGATTGAACTATACCTTTATCTGTAACCAGAACAGGGCGTTCTGCCTTCAGGTCTTTTTTTACTATTGATGCAAGATTCTTTATTTCTCCTGATCCAAAATAAAGTTGCACCGGCATATGGAAAAACATGGATATACTCCCCCTAAAGATTTGATTTTGTTTTGCATTAATTGTTCCTTAATAACAACAAGCCCTAAAACAAATCAGATTGATTGTCGAGTCTTTTTTTTTACCATTTTTTTATTTGATAAATACCGGCCAAAAATATAAACTATTTCCCCGGCCCGGCATCCTTTACGTTTTGCGTTGTATTATAGCCGGCTGTAAAAAAAATGAAGGAATATTGACAAATTAAGCGATCCAATAGATATATACGAAATTGTTGAATTGTACTTTACAAAAATATACTCAGGAAACACATGAATAACGGCTACATGATAAAAATTGCACAGACTCAATCTGAAATTGAAAGCATTCGCAACTATAGCGATCGTGTTTTTAAAAATGACGGCGTAACAATATCCGGAATAGATAATACAGATTTATCGGCTGACACAAAAATTTTTTATGCCATAAAAGAAAATAAAGATGCATCATTAAATGAAATCTGGGGAACGATCAGGTATACGATGGATAGCGAAAAAGGACTTCCTTTTGAGAATGATTCATTTTTACGGGCACATACTCCCGGCAAAAATCCTAACGACTGGCATCCCATCAAAGGCACCGAACATTATATTAATGCAGACAGCTTAAGGTCAGGCAGGCCGGACAATCACAAACTGGTTAATTACGGCATGCTTGCGATTGATATAAAGCATAGAGTTGCTGCAAGGTTGTACGAAGTATTAATGAAATTATGTGTTGTTCACAGCATAAAAAAAGGTGCCGGGCATGCGATTATCACTGTTAATCACGCCATTGAAAAAACCATGGAAAAATTTGGGTTTGCCCGCTTTTTACCCGAACGACTCTATGCACCTGGAATTGGTAATTATATAGTCGTTATGACTGCTGATTTAACTTCTGATTTTTTTTCAAGAATTGATCTAAAATTACCACAAAGCGTTTCTGTATTCACAGGGTCAGAGGTTTTTCGCATATTTCCGCGTCACAAAAAAATTTGCAGCCAAGGGGATAGGCTTGAAAAAAAAGTATTCCTCATTGTTTCCGGAAGTGTCCGGGTAGAAGTTTCCACTTCCTTAGAACGTAAAAGAATCGCCCTGATTGGTCCGGGTGAAATATTCGGAGAGATGGCCTTGATCGACAACCTACCAAGATCGGCAGATGTTATCTGCAACCACCGGCATGTAATTTTACAGGAATTGACCAATCTGAATGAGACTATTATCTCCCAAACCCCAAAAATATTTTTTGAATTTGCATCCATGCTGTCCCAACGCATCCGGACACTGAACAAAAAAGTAAAAACGTCAGCCTCTTTTACGCCGGAAAAATGCGGTTTGCTTCCCTTACCTGAATCGTTAACAAATTTTATCCGTCAACAGGAACCAAAAGAATTTTTAAAATCCGAATTGATTTGTCGGCAAGGAGACCACGGAGACGGCATGTATCTTGTTAACAAAGGGAAAATTGCCATATCAATAGAACTGCCCGATGGCAGTGACCTGCTCATTGGAATGGCCGAGGCAGGTTCCCTGGTTGGGGAAATGGCACTTTTACAAGGAGAACATCGCTCTGCCACGATGACTGCGTGTGAAGTTGTGACTGCCATTGAAATAAAAAAAGCAGATCTGAGCAACTTGATAAGTTCTGATTGGCGGGTGGGTCATTTCCTTTTACGCACAATCATTAACAAACTTCGACTTACGGATAAAATGATTGCATCAAGCATAATGATTCGACCCAACCTTGAAAATGATTTCAAGCAAAAACTTTTATCTATTCCGGACCATGAAAACTTTATTGATGCTTTTCATGACATTTTTGGCGGGATGGATACTTATGAATCCAAGACCGTCTATGATATCAATTGGATCTGTGATGAACTGGGACTCTCGGCAAAATCGGTCACCCCCTGGTTTGGGCAATTGCAAAAACAAGATGTCATCTCGATAGATTCTGAAACCGGAGCAATTTGTGTGCTTGACAGTATGCAACTTGGCCGGCAGGAACTGCTCTATGATTTAACCGCCTGAGCATAAAAAAGGCCCTTAAACCAAAAAAGGCTGCTTTTTAAAAAGCAGCCTTTTTCGGAAAAGGAAAAAAAGATAAAAAAATTAATCTTAGTTCAGAATCATAATATAGCAATTGGCATGCCAAACTATAATATTAATTTCATCAATTTAACTAAGCCCCTGTATTTAATTATAATTTTAATTTTATCAATCCTTTTATCCCTCTTTTTTCATTTCCTAATCCATCCTTTTGTATCAAGAATCGATATAAAAAGTTCAAGATTTTGAACTCCAATCACAGTCAAAAACTTTGGATCTAAATAACCGACTGAAATCAAAGAAGAAAAATTCAACATTTCAAAAGTTCAAAAAAATAAACCGGTAAAAAGAAAGTTTCAATTCTTAAACCTGCAGGTTCAGGACAAACGCAGCCCTGAACCCCCATCTACGTAAATTGTTAATTAGTGTTTGAACGAAAACTCACCCATCTGCTTCGTTGCTGCAAAATCCTGAAATCCTCATGTACAGTAGTACACTCCGGTTTCAGCATTTCTTGCGCCTTGCATATGGGCAACTTTTCGCCCAAACACGAGTTTTCGGTCAGCCACTAATTAATATCTATAATGATCGGACTTAAACGGACCACTCACCGGTATACCCAGATAGTCTGATTGTTCCTTTGTTAAGGTTGTCATACTGACAGAAAGATTTTTCAAATGAAGCCTTGCGACTTCCTCATCCAACTCCTTGGGAAGGGTATAAACCTTGGTCTCCAAATCTTCTTTTGCCAGTTTAATCTGGGCCAGTGTCTGGTTGGAAAAACTATTGCTCATGACAAAACTTGGATGGCCCGTGGCACATCCAAGGTTCACCAGCCTTCCTTCGGCAAGCACAATAACAGACCGGCCTGAACTAAGCGTCCACTTATCCACCTGGGGACGAATATTGGTCCTAACAGCTTCAGGATTGTTATCCAGGTAACTCATTTCAATTTCATTATCAAAATGACCGATATTACAAATAATTGATTCATCTTTCATCTGCTCAATATGCTCGCCTTTGATAACATGGAAATTACCTGTTGCGGTGACAAAGACATCTCCATGGGGGGCGGCTTCTTCCATGGTAACAACCCGATAACCTTCCATGGCTGCCTGGAGGGCACAAATCGGATCAATTTCAGTGACCCACACAATGGCGCCATACCCTTTCATGGACGCGGCGCACCCTTTTCCAACATCACCGTAACCTGCAACAACGACTGTTTTACCAGCCAGCATCACATCTGTAGCTCTCTTGATGCCGTCTGCCAGAGATTCTCTGCACCCGTACAGGTTATCAAACTTGGATTTTGTAACCGAATCATTCACATTAATGGCAGGAAAGAGCAATTGGTTTTTCTCTGCCAATTGATACAATCGGTGAACACCCGTTGTTGTCTCTTCTGAGACACCTTGTATTTTCTTTGCTATCCTGGTCCACCGTTGGGGGGCTTGTTCTATACTCACCCGCATGCGGTCCATGAGACATTTTTCATCCAGACTATGTGTTTCGACATCCAGCAGAGATGGATCTTTTTCAATTTTAACGCCCTGGTGAATATAAAGGGTTGCATCCCCGCCATCATCAACGATAAGGTCCGGTCCGGATCCATCAGGCCAGAGAAGTGCCTGTTCAGTACACCACCAGAATTCTTCAAGGGTTTCCCCCTTCCAGGCGAAAACAGATGAGGTTCCTTTTTCTGCTATGGCAGCAGCGGCATGATCCTGTGTGGAAAAAATATTACACGATGCCCAGCGGATATCAGCTCCAAGTTCGTAAAGGGTATCAATGAGCATTGCTGTCTGGATTGTCATATGAAGACTGCCCATTATTTTTAAGCCCTTAAGGGGTTTATCCGGGCCATATTTTTCCCGAATGGCCATCAGGCCCGGCATCTCTTTTTCAGACAATTGCATATCCTTGAGTCCTTCATCGGCAAGAGCAATGTCTTTGATTTTATTTTTCAAGGTAAGGTCAAGATCGATGTAGGAAGGATCTTTTATTACGGCCATGGGATACTCCTTATTGATAATGTTAAAAAATGATATCAAAACATATTGATATGTTGTTTTCCATGTAAAATACAAACATTACAATACTTTGTCAATAAAAAAAGCCGTCTGAATCTTGAAATATCATTTCGGATTCAGACGGCTTAATACAACCTGTTTTAAAGGACAATCAGAGCTCTCTCAAAAATAACTTTACATTTTGAGAGGCTATTCATCCTGCCCGACTGCGTTGTGAAAACTAAGGCATATCTCGATATGCCTTAGTTTTCACGCCTTACAGGCCAGGCGATTCAACTTACAAAATTGGTAATTAATTTTTGAAGAACCCTTAGAGTCCGGCAAGCTCCTTTATCTGATCTGCTTTATCCGTTCTTTCCCAGTAAAAATCAGGATCTTTCCTTCCGAAATGTCCATATGAAGATGTTTTTCGGTATATGGGCCTCAGCAGATCAAGTGTCTCGATGATAGCTGCCGGTCTCAGATCAAATACCTCTTTTACAATATCAACAGCTTTGGCTTCGGAAATTTTGCCGGTTCCCATAAAGTCAACAAACAAAGAAACAGGTTCAGCCACACCGATTGCATAGGCCACCTGGATTTCACATTTATCAGCAATACCTGAAGCCACAAGGTTTTTGGCTACATATCGTCCCATATAAGATGCACTTCTATCCACCTTTGAGGGATCTTTACCGGAAAAACAACCGCCGCCATGACTGCCCTGGCCACCATAGGTATCAACGATAATTTTTCTGCCGGTCACACCGCAATCACCCATGGGGCCCCCAACGACAAACCGTCCTGTGGGATTGATAAAAAATCGGGTATCGCCATCAATCATCTCTTCGGGTATGACTTTTTGAATAACCTCTTTTATAATAGAGGACTTTAAATCATCGTAGGTAACGTCCGGGGAATGCTGGGTTGAAACAACCACAGTATCCACTCTTTTGGGTTTTCCATCAACATATTCAATGGTTACCTGGGATTTGCCGTCCGGTCTTAAAAAATCAAGGGCACCATTTTTTCTAACCTGTGCCAAGCGTTTGGTCAAATTATGCGCATAGGTAATGGGCATGGGCATCAATTCCGGGGTCTCGTTTGTAGCGAAACCGAACATGAGACCCTGATCCCCTGCGCCCTGTTCTTTAAAAAGGCCCTCACCTTCATCAACGCCCTGGGCGATATCCGCAGATTGCTGATCAATGCTGGTAATAACAGAACAGGTCTGCCAGTCAAATCCCATGCTTGAGGAGTTATACCCGATCTCTTTAATGGTATTTCTAACCACTTCAGGGATATCCACATAGCAGTCTGTTGTAATTTCACCTGCAACCATGGCAAGACCAGTTGTAACAAGTGTCTCACAGGCAACTCTGCATTGTTTATCTTCTGCCATAATGGCATCAAGGATAGCGTCGGATATTGCATCGGCAACTTTATCCGGATGACCTTCAGTTACTGATTCAGATGTGAACATGAAAGATTGTTTTTCTGACATTCCAAACTCCTTTAATTTTTTTTGGATCTTTATATTTTGCGTAGCTTGTATTTTTGGTTAATATAAATAAAACCTTATGGTCATTTTGTCAATGATGCCTGGCTCCTTTGTCAGACATATTTTTTTAAGAATTTAAAAAAAACACAAAAATCTTGACAAATTGATTACAATTTCTATTCTTTTATTAATTTGTTTTAACTGAATACACTTTTATCCGGAGGCGCCATGCCCGAAAAAATGCATACAAGAATTACTGGAATCGGCTCTGCACTGGTAGATATTTTAATCAATGAATCCGATCAATTCCTGAAAGATCAGGGAAAAATAAAAGGGGGTATGACCCTGGTGGGAAACCAGGATATCACACATTTGCTTTCAAAAACAAACCAAACACCCATTGTTGTTCCCGGCGGTGCCGCCTGCAATACCATTGTTGGTGTCGGTAATCTTGGCGGAGACGCCCGGTTTATCGGAAGGCGAGGCGATGATGATTTTGGAAGAGACTTTGAAGCCCAGATCATTAAATGCAAGGTAGAGCCTGAAGTTTCAATTTCCAAATCCCCTACCGGCACGGTCCTTTCGGTTATTACACCGGATGCCCAGCGGTCCATGTTTACCTTTCTTGGTGCATCCACAGAGCTTGAACCGGCGCAGATGGCGGCTGATCTTTTCAAAAACACAGCCATTGCCGTGATTGAAGGGTATCTATTATTTAATCGTGACCTAATGATGGCATCCTTAAAAGCGGCCAAGGCTGCCGGAGCCCTTATTGCCCTGGACCTTGCAAGTTTTGAGGTGGTCAATGCATCAGAGGATATTCTTGGAAGTATTATAAAAGAGTACGTAGACATTCTGATTGCCAATGAAGATGAAGCCCGTGCATATACGGGATTTGACGATGAACAAAAAGCCATTGAAACCCTATCTGAACATGTAGGCTATGCCATATTAAAAGTGGGTTCCCGTGGCAGCTATGTATCCTTTGACAGCAAAATTACCCGAATTCAACCGCAATCGGGTAACAAGCCCGTTGACACAACAGGTGCTGGAGATCTCTGGGCAGCAGGTTTTTTATTCGGCATTGCACACGGTTTTTCCATTGAAAAAAGCGGCCGGATAGCATCGGCCTGCGGATACGAAGTCTGTCAAGTAATCGGTGCCCAGATCCCAGAAGAGGGATGGAAGAGGATTAAAGCGCTGTTGTAATTCAATACCTTTTATAGAGCCCTGCCAACCTTTCCGGACTCACACCAAAAAGATATAGAGTGATAATCACCCAGTTCCTGAGGGTGCCATAGACTTTACCCTCTTTTTCCCAGCGCCGGGGGGACGTTAATACACTGTCATCTATGAAGGCAAGCCCGGCTTTTTGTTTTTTTATCCGCTGCATCAATTCAACATCTTCCATGATGGGTATTTCTTTAAACTGTCCGATATTAAAAAAGAAATCTTTTTGAATAAAAAGGCCCTGGTCACCATAAGGAATTCTTGTCAGGCGCGATCGAAGTGAAGCTGTTTTTTCAATCAAACGATAGGCAAACCCATCCGCGTTGATGGACAAATCAAAGGCACCGGCATCACAGTTCACATTCTTCATTGTGTTCAATATTTTTTTAAGACCGTTTTTTGGCAATGCGGTATCACAATGAAGAAACAAAAGAATGTATCCTGAAGCGACAGCCGCACCGGCATTCATCTGCCGGCCTCTACCCGGCTTTGATGTAATCGCTTTAACCCCATCCTCTTTAATACAATCCAAGGTCTCTCCATTTGAACTGCCATCCACAACTATAATTTCAATGGTTCCTGTTTGGTCCACTGCGCCTGTTGATTCAATAGTCCAGAAAGTTTTTTGCTCAAAAAGTCTCTGGATAGCTGGGTTAATCTGAACCTTTTCATTTAACACCGGGATGATGACAGAAATATCAATTGACATGAGACAATAGCACTTGGCGGGTTTTTGGGCCAACAATACCACCCTGTTTGATATCTTTGATAATTCTTTCAAAATCCGAGAGAGTATCAATATCGGTGAGTAGAGGTAAAAGGCCGGGTTCAATTGAAATTTGTTTCATGGAAGTTAAGGTTTGATCCAGCACCGTTGGTGTAGACCAGTGTATATTTTGAAAAATTATTTCTGAAAAATCTTTTTTATTAAAACCCATTAAATAATATCCACCATCACTGGATGGACCAACAACCGCAGGTTTGGTTTCAAGTATTTGGAAACCCAGCGAGATTATGCCTGAGTCAAGCTGGGGAATATCAGTACCAATCAACAGGGCCTGGTCAATATCTTTTAAAAAGACATCTTTAAATGCATTGGCCATTTTCTGCCCTAAATTGTCCCCCTTTTGCGGCAAGAAACAATATTCATCGCCCAGCCAGCCACAAAGCATTGTTTTTTTATGGGGCGGCCAGAAATAAAGATGGGGTTCCCCCTGGTTTTTCACCGCCGCCAGAGTGTCTTCCGCAAACGATTTATATAAATCCAATACAAAGTCGTGGTTTAAGGATCTGGAAAGTCTCGTTTTAACATGCCCCTTTTCAGGAGCGCGAAGAAAGATAATGACCGCTCTATTCCCCATTAAATACGACCTTGTAAACATCCTTGTACTTTTTAGCAAAATAAAAAGTAATGCCCTCTTTTATATGCCCGGGCAGTTTTTTAAAATCAGACATACATCCATCGGGCAGGATGATTTCTTTTATACCGATTCTTCTTGCTGCAATTATTTTTTCTTTTATTCCGCCAACGGGTAAAACCTCACCTGTTAAAGTAATCTCCCCTGTCATGGCAAGGGGCCGATTAATTGCCTTTTGCGTTGCAAGTGAAACCAGCGCACTGGTAATGGTGACACCGGCGCTTGGACCATCTTTAGGTGTTGCCCCTTCCGGCACATGGATATGGATAAAGGCGTTGTCAAAGTACTCTTGATCAATTTTAAACGACTTTAAATTCGATCGTACATGACTGTAAGCAATGGCTGCTGATTCCTGCATAACCTCACCCAACTTGCCGGTCAGTTTGAATCCTGCATTTTTTTCATGCACCCGAATGGCTTCAATGGGAAGCGTGGCCCCCCCCATACGGGTCCAGGCAAGCCCTGTGACCACACCCACACCGGACATTTGCTTTTCTTTTCCAAAAATCGGCGGACCCAGCAATTTATCAAGGGACTTGATATTCAGTGCGATCTTCTTCTTTTTCTTTTTTAATATGGTGACAATACTTTTCCGTATCAGCTTGTTTAGCAACTTTTCGAGATTTCTCACCCCGGCTTCTCTTGCATATCCGTCAATCAAACAGCGAATGGCGGGATCGGTTATGGTTATCACCTTATGGGTCAGCTTGTTTCGTTTCAACAACCTTGGCCACAGGTGTTTTCTTGCAATTTCAAGTTTTTCCTGTGTTATGTACCCGGACAGATTAATCCTGTCCATCCGATCCAATAACGGCCCGGGTATCGTGTCCAACTGGTTGGCAGTGCAGATAAACAATACCTTGGACAAATCGATTCGAAGATCCATATAATGATCCAGAAACTCTGAATTTTGTTCGGGATCAAGCACCTCAAGCAGGGCAGAAGCGGGATCTCCCTGGTAAGATGATCCGATTTTATCCACTTCATCCAGCATAATAACAGGGTTGGCTACCTTTGTATCTTTCAAAGCCTGGACAAGTTTACCGGGCAGTGCACCAACATAGGTTCTTCTATGCCCTTTTATTTCGGCTTCATCTCTCATGCCGCCCAGACTGAATCGATAAAACTTTCGTCCCAGGGCTTCGGCAATGGATTTCCCAATGGATGTTTTCCCCACGCCGGGAGGTCCGACAAAAAGAATGATGGATCCTGAAATGTCTTGTTTATAAATACCTGCGGCAAAAAATTCAACAATTCGGTCTTTGACGTCTGAAAGACCCGCATGATCCCTATCCAGAACTTTCTGGGCCAAATCGATATCCATATTATCTTCGGAATGAATTCCCCAGGGAAAAGAGGTTATCCAATCTATATAGTTTCTGGTGACCCCATATTCCGAGGAACCGGTTTCCAGGATGGCTAATTTTTCTATTTCTTCATTAAATTTTTTAACCACATGTTCCGGTGGTTTAAGCGTGTCAAATTTTTCTTTAAACTTGTCCACATCCGAGGTCTTGTCATCTTTTTGCAGACCCAGTTCTTTTTGTATGGCTTTGAGTTGCTCATTGAGAAAGAACTTGCGTTTATTATCATCGACCTGGATATTAATATCTTTTTGAATTTTGGTCTGAAGTTTTGCAATCTCTATCTCTTTTTGCAGCAGCAGCATCACTTTTTTCATACGGTCCATGATGGATTCAAATTCAAGGACCTGTTGGAGATCATCTCCGGAAGCCGTTGTAATACCGGCTGCAAAATCGGTTAAAGGACCGGGTTGATCCGGGCCAAACATCCCCAGATA
The DNA here is from genome assembly GCA_021647625.1 of Desulfobacula sp. Taxonomy (GTDB): domain Bacteria; phylum Desulfobacterota; class Desulfobacteria; order Desulfobacterales; family Desulfobacteraceae; genus Desulfobacula. The sequence goes on along the minus strand of JAKIUJ010000049.1, from coordinate 2,455 downwards.
CTGTTTAAGTTCTTCAGTATACATGGGGTTCAGTGACAATAGCTTTTTTATGGAATTAATAATGGCAATGGCGTAGGCTTTTAATTCATCCGGATTTTCATCCCGTTTTTCAAAATACTCCACATCAACAACAAACGGCGGTTTATTTGAAAGAAACCGTTTAATGCGGAACCGTTCCAGTCCTTGTGCAATGAACTGGATATTCCCCTGGATATCCGTCACATTCATCATTCTGACAACACAACCCACCTTTGGGAAATCGTCTTTATAAACATATTTCCCTTTGACTTCTTTGACATATCCAAGTCCCAGAAGATTCTTTGAATCCCTGGATGACTTTTTAATGGTTTCTTCCCATCTTTTTTTACTCACAATAAGAGGTTGAACCTGGGCTGGAAGATGGGGGCGTCCTGTAATGGGAATCAGGTATAAAATATCAGGTTTAACCGTCTGTTGTACGAGCTGACCTTCAGCGTTCACATTTTCGTCTTCAACAATTTCCGGTGTAATAGGCTTACCGTTGTCAGTCATGAATCACCTCTTATCAAAAAATTGAAATCTTTACGTCGCGATGAGTATAAACAGTATTATAATATTGTTTTAGCATCTGACAACCTTTAAAAAAAATTGTACAAACACATAAAGTTCTTTCAGGTTTTTTGCTCATTCTCCTGGTCGAGGGGGCAAAGCTGCGCATTGCTGTTAGCCGCCATTGGAAAATCCTGATTACAATCATCTTTTGAACTGCATGAGCATCCACCGCAACCACAGGAGTCTTCTCCTTTGTATATTTTAACAAAACTTTTCAACGTAAATCCGATGGCTATGGCGACAATTATACTCACAATCAATAAATCCATTTTTTCCTCCTTTAAGCTATACCAATCCCGATATCAAGACAAGTGATCCGATCTGGTAAAATGCAACAGATAACCCAAATGCTAAACTCGTGTTAAACACAACAGAAAAACCTGCCCATTTCCATGATCCTGTCTCCTTTGCAATACAGACAACCGTTACAAAGCAAGGGGAATAGAAAATAGTGAATATAATCAAACTGAATGCGGTCAGCGGGCCCCACCCTTTGGCTGTTTTTAATCTTTCAGACAAAGACGTGGTGTCTTCCACATCCACCTCTCCAAGAGAATATGCCGTACCCAGAGTAGAAACAACAACCTCTTTGGCTGCAAACCCGCCCACAAGAGCTATATTGGTTCGCCAGTCAAACCCGGCAAATTTCGTGATCCCTTCAAGGGCCATACCAATACGACCGGCCACAGAATTTTTAAGTCCTGCTTGCGCTTCTTCCTTATCTATTCCAGCTAAATCTTGCTTAACCGACAATGCACGGCTGGATAATTGGTCGGTCCCAAGGGTTTCCATTTCATTTAAAACGGCTGGGGATACACTGGATGCAATTTCAACACGTCGGCTTTCAAATTTGTTTAATCGTGTCTTATCCAAACCGGGAAATGTCATCATGGCCCACAATACGATTGAAATGCCTAAAATCACCGTGCCTGCTTTTCTAATATACTGCCGGGTTCGCTCCCAGGTATGAATTAAAAGCCCTTTCATTGTTGGCATTCGATACGGCGGCAATTCCATGACAAATGGGGTTGATTCACCCTTGATTACAGTAGAGCGAAGCAATCTTGCGACCAGCAATGCACCGGTCCATGAAATCATGGTGATCAACAGCATCACCATCGCTTCATTTTCAGCAAAAAATGCAGCGACCAACAAGGCGTATACCGGCAATTTGGCACCACAATTCATAAATGGTACGGTGAGCAATGTGGCAAGTCTTTCTTTGGGTGATTTTAATGTCCGTGTTGCCATGACTCCGGGTACAGCGCATCCGCCTGCGATACCGCCGGAAACGACAAATGCCATCACAGAGCTGCCGTGCAGCCCAAACATCCGAAAAACCCGGTCCAGCATGAATGCCATTCTTGCCAGGTATCCTGTGTCCTCAAGAAAAGAGATCCCCAAAAACATGAACATGATCAATGGAACAAATCCCAATACACCGCCTACGCCGTCAATCATTCCTGAAATAATCAAAGATTTTAGAAGTCCTTCGGGCAGGGCGGCATCTGCCAGACTGGAAACCCAGCCGAAAAATTTTTCAAACAGCCCCACGGGAATCTCACTATAGGTAAAGGTAAACTTATACAATCCCATGAGAACCCCGACCATAATGATCGGTCCCATAAATCGATTGGTCACAATTTTATCGATCTTATCTGAAATCTGAAGTCGATTTCGATCCTGATAAAAGGTGATTACATCCTGTTTTAAAATTGAATTGATATATCCATAACGTTGATCCGCAATCATACCTTCTGGATGCGCATCAAGGGTCAACTTTAAGTGTAATGTTAATTTCTTAATTATTTTATTAAGTTTTAGAACAATCGTTTTATTCTTATTATCACCAAGCTCAAGTATC
>JAKIUJ010000048.1 GCA_021647625.1 Desulfobacula sp. | reverse complement strand
AAAGCACAATTAGATACCATTTATAAAATAAACACCAACCAGTTAAAACTGACAGAGGTAAGTGAAGAAATTCAACAAAATATTGAGTTGCAATTACCGAATTCAGATCAAATAGCAACTTCTGATTTATTGGTTTCTATTACTGTTAAGGTTGATAAGTTTACCGAAGGGACTTTTACTGTACCTTTTACTGTAATCAATGTTCCTGACAATTATACTGTTACAACTTTTCCGAGTGGGATTGAAGTGACCTATATTGTTGCGCTATCTAATTTTAGTAAAATTACGAAAGAGAGTTTTGTAATTGAATGCGATTTTGAGCAAGCTAAACGGGATGAACTCAATTATTTGATTCCGGTATTAAAGCAAACTCCCGCCTTCATAAGTTCCTATAAAATTTCTCCTAATAAAATTGATTTCTTGATAGAAAAATAATGATGGTTGTATGGGGGTCTATCTTTGGCAGGCGACCTTCTATTTTGATTGTCAGAAAAATCAAAAAAAACGAAGCAATCAAAAATCTTAAAAATGCTGCTGAATAGGGGTCAATCGTTGGAGCGATAAGTCTGCCGGCTATAAAAGTTCCGCCCCAGAAAATAGCCGTGAATATGAGTTTTAGGTATGTCAAAAGTCCTTCCTTTTGCTATCAAATGAGGGTTGCTATTTGCACAGGCTAAGGGCGAAATGTCAAGCGGTAAGTATGGTAAAATGCATGTGTGTCTTAAATGAACTGTCTTTCTAATTGACTGCGTTAAGTTGCATTGTATCCGGGTTAATCTGAAAAAAAGAAGGTATTATGAATACAAGCCCTTAAAATTGTTTCAGTAAATCCGAACCAATTTGCTGTAAGTCTCGTCTATGATATTCAGGCCGTTTTTGATATTATTTTCCAAATTTATTCTCACTGATTCAGGGTTGTTAGCCTTTAGGGCATTAAAAATCGCCCGGTGTTCAGTGTTAAACTTTTTGCAGTAGTTTTTGTCCCAGTTGTAGATATTGAGGACACTTTCTACCGACAGTCTCAGGGTCTGAGAAATGGCGCATAAATGGGGTAGGTTTGAGACTTTATAAATATGTTGATGAAAATGACGGTCAAAATGGTAATGATTTTTAGGCAGGGTTTCCATTGTGTCCAGGAGAGATTCCAAAGATTTAAAATCAGCTTCCTTCAAATTCACCATGGCTTCCAAGGCCAGTTTGACTTCCAGCTCCACCCTCAAATCATAGATGTGATGGATTTCTTTCTGAGTTGGAGGAGTAGCAACAATCGCTCCTTTATAAGGGATATTTTTAACAAGGCCGGAGCGGTCAAGTCGCATCAGGGCCTCTCGGATAGGGCCGCGACCGATTGCAAGCTCCTCCTCTAAATCAGAAAGAATCAGACGGGTACCAGGACGTTTGATACCACTGAGAATCATATCCCGAATTTTTTCATAGGCCTTAAGGGATTTCATGGAAGAATTATTTTCTGCCAAAATTACAACTCCTGTGAACATTTATATTAATCGTACGCAAAAGGGGGAATAAGAAAAATCTTACCACCAAAATATTGCAGTAAATTAGCCTAAGAGGTGTTTTTTGTCAATGCTTACCGATCCGGTTTGCAGGGCTAATGCATGTAACTTTTCCATATTAATGATTTCAGGTGGTTATGGTTTGAAGGTAAACGCAAATGAAAATCTTGTTTTGCATAAGTACCTGTAAAACAAAGAATTAAAATTCATGCCAAATTTAAATGCGTTTACCCTGTCCGGCTTGGAAAAGGCACGGGAATCAATCAGCATGAAGGACCTACAGGTATAAAGAATATGATGACAGTGCTTTGCCGTTTTTAGTCACATCAACGATTTCTTTTGCCAGTATATGGGCTGCATCCATGGCCTGGACCGGCAGATCTGCATTCAGGGCACTCAATTCTGTACAGGCTACAACGACAAATTCTGCTCCCTTATCTTTCAGATGCCGGCACACGGATTGATAGTCAAGAATCACCTTTGTTCCTGTATCATTTTTTTTTACAGATTTAATTATTTTAAGCAGAAGTTCATGTACTTCGGGATCCGGCCAGACATCGACAAGCCCCAATTGCTTGAACTGTCTGGCATACAACTGGGTTATCTTTACAGCTGGAGAGGCCAGAATGCCTATATTGCGGTGGTTGGGATAATTTCGAATCAAATTATCCGTGACCAGGCCGATGAGGTTTATGACTGGAATATCTACAGCATCCTGAACATTTTTATAGTAGTGATGTGCTGTATTACAGGCAATTACAAGAAAGTCAGCCCCAAAGGTTTCAAGCCGTTTGCCCATATCTGCCATACAAGACCCCGGATCTTCTCCGTCTCCCTCAATAATGGCTTTTATTCTGGACGGAACTTTAGGGTTATTATCCACAAGACAATGGATGTGATCGATATCATCCAGAGCCGGGGTAAGGCAAATAATGCGTTGCATAAGATCAACAGTCGCTTCCGGTCCCATTCCCCCTATAATTCCAACTATTTTTTCTTTTAGTTCTGTCATCTTTTTTAATTCCCTGTCAGGCAAGCTATATAGGGGACTGTTACAAAAACAGGCAGGGTAAACGCACTTCAACCTGGCATGAATTTTAATTCTTTGTTTTACAGGTACTTATGCAAAACGATATTTTCATTTGCGTTTACCTTCAAACCCTAACCACCTGAAATCATTAATATGGAAAAGTTACATGCGTTAGCTCTGCAAAAACAGGCACCCCTGTTCGTTCCGCATTGGTCATTGAAAACAATTAATCCTGCCTGAAAGTATCCATATAGGCATACAATGCAGGAGAGCCGCCAGTGTGGAGGAACAGCACATTGGAATTCTTTTGGAAATGGCCGTTTCGGACAAGATCAATAAGCCCGGCAGCAGCTTTACCAGAATATACAGGGTCAAGAAGAATCGCTTCAGTTTTGGCAAAAAGTTTAACCGCTTCAACCATGGAATCAGTTGGAAGTGAATAACCAGGACCGACATATTGATCAAAACAGACAATCTCTTCACGCTCAATCCCTCCTTTTATATCAAGTCTTTCGGCTGTAGCCACGGCCAGCTTGTAAACAATTTCTTCCTGGACATCCTTTGGTCTGGATACATTCACGCCGCTTATGGGGATGTTGCCGTTCACACCGGTCATACCCACCACCATACCGGCATGGGTTCCAGCAGACCCTGAAGGAACCACGATGTGATCCATTGCAAGGCGCATCTCATTGAGTTGATTCATGGTCTCTTCTGCACAGACCGCATATCCTGTGGCACCGATTGTATTGGAAGCGCCTCCTGGAATAATATAGGGTTTTTTACCGGCAGCGGTAAGCTCCGCCGCTTTTTTTTCCATTTCACCCATCATATCGGAACCACCTTGAACAACACCAATACTTTTTACGCCAAGAAGCTCAAAAAGAAAATTGTTGCCGCCGGCATCTTCTTTGTAAGACCCTTTGACCCGTTCCTCAAGAAGGAGATGGCACTCAAGCCCCTCTTTGGCAGACCAGGAAGCGGTCAGCCTTGCATGGTTTGACTGCACAGCACCACAGGTAATAATAGTGTCTGCGCCTTTTTCAAGGGCATCGGCAATACAGAATTCAAGTTTGCGGGTTTTGTTGCCGCCGGCAGAGCCGGGAAGCAGATCATCTCGTTTGACATACAGGTTAACATCCGTGTCAAGTGCTTTACTCAGTGACGGCATGGACTCAATAGGAGTTGGGCCTTGAAGATATTTTCTTCTTGGAAATTTTGTAAAATTCATAGAATGGTCCTTTTTTTATGGTTTTATTATAATTGAAAAACAGCTTCCATTTCAACATCAGCACCCAATGGCAGTGCTGCCACCTGGAAGGCACTTCGTGCAGGGAACGGTTCTTTAAAATATTGGGCGTAAACTTGATTCACTGCGGAAAAATCATTGATATCAGCTAAAAATACGGTTGTTTTAACAATATTATCCAGGCTTATTCCCGCTTTTTTGGCAATAACAGCAAGATTTTTGAAAACAAGATGGGCTTTATCTTCAATGGAACCTTCCGGAATTTTACCGGTTGCAGGATCAATGGGGAGCTGGCCGGAAGTAAAAAGAAGCCGACCGGTTATTACACCTTGAGAATAAGGCCCGATTGCAGCAGGGGCATTATCGGTTTGAATTGTTTTTTTAGACATAATTTTCCTTATTTTAATACGATTTGAGCAACGTCTTTGATGATCTCTATTATCAGTTTACAATCCGCCTCATTAAATGTCAGGGGGATACGCATATCGCACATAGCGGCAAGAATACGGCGGGTATTGACAAGGTTGGGCAATCTGCCAAAATATTTCCAGCTTGAATAGCTGCTGGTAAATCCGACAGGTTCTTTATTGCCGAACCATTTGAGTTCAACACCTTGATTCATACATCTGCTGAGAAATTGCTTGATGGTTACTTCATCCTGACCGATCAAAGAAAACTGGATGGAGCTTCCCACATAATTTTCCCGAGGATCTCTTTTAGGACAGCTGATACCCCGGATCTTTATTAAACCCTGTTCCAATTGTCTATATCGCTGATTCCATCGGCCACACCGTACATCCAGCACTTCAAGCTGTGGTCTTAAAATGGCTGCCCTAAGATTATCCATGCGGCAGGAATAATTGGGAACCATGGTTTTAAGAGTCTCAAACGCATCCATGTCTGGCCTTGACGTATGACGTTTATAGAGCATGTATGATCCTGAATAAATAATGGCCCTGGCAATGAGATCAGGGTCATCTGTTACCAGAAGTCCGCCTTCTCCTGAATTCATATGCTTATATGTCTGGGTGGAGAAACATCCGACTTTGCCAAAGGAGCCGGATTTTTTTCCATCCCAGGTGGCTCCCATTGTGTGGGCGCAGTCTTCAATCAGAACAAGGTCATTGGCGTTGCATACCTCCATGATTCTGTCCATATTCGTGATATGGCCCCGCATGTGAGAGAGCATAAACCATTTGGCCTCAGAGGCCTTTGCTTCAAGGTCATCTAAGTCAATTGTGTAGTCATCAATGATTTCAACAAGCTCAATATCAGCACCTGAGTTTTCAATGGCACCTGGAACAGGCGCCAAAGTGTAGGCATTGCACAGAACCTTATCGCCAGGTTTCACCCCCGCACTTTTAAGAGCAAGATACATGGCGCTTCCGCATGAGGCGCAGGAGAGACAGTATTTTTTACCCATGTATGCTGCAAATTCCTCTTCCAAAAGAGCAGTCTCACCTTTTTCATTCTGTTCAACATTATATCGATGGAGTTTCCCGGACTTCAATATAGCCAGAGCTTTTTCAATCCCCTGATCATTAATGGGTTCCTGGAGCGTGAAATCTTTTGAAAATTGTTTTTTAACCGTGATGGGCATGATTTTGGCTCCTGTATGTTTTTGTAACTTTATCCATATAATTTGGTAAGTCTTACAGCAATTCTTCTAATATTTTGTTTGTTCATAGACCTCAAAGTTCCACTTCTGATCAGGAAAATATTTTCTTAATCTAAAATCGCAGGCTCTTGCATGGCCTTCCATTCCCTCAACCCGTGACAAACGCGAAGCAGCCCCGCTGATAAGCTTATTGGCTTCTTTACTAATCTCCTGATAAGTATAGATTTTGAGAAATTTGAAGACATTGAGGCCACCTGAATAATGTCCGGCTTTTTTAGTTGGAAGAATATGATTGGTTCCGGAACACTTGTCGCCGTGGGGAACTGTACTGCCTTCACCAAGAAATAGAGACCCGTAAGAGTTAAGATTTTCTGTCCACCAGTCAAGGTCCCGTGCCATGACCTGCACATGTTCGGCTGCATAGGCATCATTCACCTTACACAATTCCTCTCTGTCCTTACAGAGGATAATTTCTCCATAATCTCTCCAGGAGGATGCAGGAACGTCAGGATTAGGCATATCGGCAATAATTTTGGGTATGACTTCAAGGACTTTTTCACCCAGCTCCTTTGAATCTGTGAACAGCCATACAGGAGAGTCGTATCCATGTTCTGCCTGGGAGACAAGGTCTACTGCGACCGTCATGTAATCGGCGGTTTCATCAGCAATAATGGCCGATTCCGTGGGGCCGGCAAATACATCAATGGTACATTTTCCAGCTGATGAAAGAATGCTTTTTGCTTCTGCAACATAAGCATTGCCGGGCCCTGCTAAAATATTGGCCGGTTTGCCTGTGAAAAGACCGAATGCCATTGTGGCAATGGCCTGGACACCCCCCATTTCAATAATAATATCGGCACCGGCAACCTCCAGGGCGTACACTACTGCCGGGGCAATACTGTCTCCCCGGGGAGGAGAGCAGGCAATAACTGTTTTAACTCCTGCGGCTTTTGCTGTTGCAACACTCATTATGGCGGAACAGGCATGGGCAAAACGTCCTCCGGGGATATAACACCCTGCAACCTCCATGGGGAGAATTTTCTGGCCCAGGCGGACACCCGGAATTGTCTCTTTTTCAAACTCCTGCATACTCTCTTTCTGCATTTTCGCAAATCCAGATACCTGTTCATAAGCAAACCGTATATCCTGTCGGATTTTTTCAGGCACTTTGTCAATCAACCGCTGTTTTTTTTGTAGGCTCAGGATAAATTCCCCTTCCCAGTTATCGAATTTCTTAGCCAGTTCTATAACTGCTTTTTCTCTATTTTTTTTTATATCAGAAAGTATGCCCTGTACAATACCACGGATCTTATCTATATCTGACTCCGCTGTTTTTACGGCCTTTTTAATATATTCCATTGTTGTCTTCCTATATCCCTTTTTGATAAGTGCTTTCTATATTTAGTGAAAAATAATTCCTAAATAGGCATTTTATAAAACTTAGTTTTCAGCTGCCATCAAGATTATCTCTTTGTGATTCAACTCAATTTCCCCAGTGATTCTAAAATTTGCATTTAAAAGATTGCATAAGAATTCATCCTGTCCTTTCGCTCAATGCTCGATGGCTATTGAAATACAGTATTAAAAAATTCAGGAAGCCAGAGTGTGAGGATGGGTACATAGGCTATCAAGAATACGACCAGAACACTGACGAATACAAAGGGCAGAGCATTGACTGAAATATCTTCTAAAGTGGTTCTTGCAACGCCTGACGCAATAAACATATTTTCACCTAAGGGAGGAGTAGCAAATCCAATTTCGCAACAGCATACCAGAACCACACCAAAATGGATTGGATCAACCCCGAATGATACCATTACCGGTAATAAAACAGGTGTTACCAGCATGATGGTTGCCAGGGTTTCCATGAACATGCCCATGAATAAAAGAAAGACTATAATCAAGGCCCAGATCAGATAAAGATTATCTGTCATATTTAACAGCCCCTGGGCAATCAGATCCGGAATTTTATTAATGGTGAGAATTTGACCAAATGCCAGTGCCGTGAACATGATGATCAAAACACGACCGGTTATCCAGGTGGTACTTTCAAGAGCTTTCATGGCCCCTTTCAGTTCAATTTCTTTATAAATAAAGATACCGACAAAAAGAGTATAAAAAATGGAGACAATAGCAGCTTCGGTGGGGGTAAAAAAACCGGTATAGATACCGCCTAAAATAATGATCGGCGTTAAAAGTGCCCAGAAGCCTTCTTGCATTGTTTCCATAACGGTTTTCATGGACAACACTTTGCCATCACCTTTATAATTTTTCTTTTTGGATCTGAAATAGTTCATGGTCATCAAACCAACTGCCAGCAAAATTCCAGGTATAAATCCGGCAATAAACAGGTCTGCTATGGATTCAGATGCTGCAACACCATAAATAACCATGGGAATACTGGGAGGAATTACAACTCCAAGTCCACCGGACGAAGAGGTTACAGCTCCTGCATACCCTCTGCCATACCCGTGTCGTACCATGGCAGGTATCATGAGCATGCCCACCGCAGCTGTTGTTGCAGGTCCTGAACCTGATATTGCACCGAAAAAAAGACAGGATAAAATGGTTGAGGTTGCCATACCACCGGTAAAGGGACCTGCCATGGCTTCTGCAACAGCTACCAGTCGGCGTGATATTCCGGCAGATTCCATCAGAGCTCCTGAGAGAATAAAAGCTGGAAGCGCCATAATCGGAAAGGAATTAACAGAGGTATATGCAATTTCAACGAGCCCTTCCAATGGTTGCCCACTTACAATCATTGCGCACATTGCTGCGGCACCAAGGGCAAGAGTAATCGGTGCTCCAATAATCAAAAGTAAAACAAATGTAAGAAAAATTACTGCTGTAACACTCATGATGCCATCCCGCTTTCAGGGTTTTCATCATCAATATCCCCTGTATCTATTTTATCAACATCAGCGATTTCAATTTTTAGAATATACTTAATAATATTGACCTGAATAATACGTATGGTCATCAGAGAAAATGTAATGGGAAAAATTAAGAAAATATAAGCCATGACCCAGTCAAGGGTGGGTGAGAATTCTGGAAACTCAAATCCTTCTTTTATTACATTGATACTGTAAAAAATCATCACACAATTAAAAATAATCCATACCAAATCAGAAAGCAGTGTGGATATATCTCCCACAATTTTTGGAAACATTTTAAATTGAAAGGTAACCCGGTTGTGAGCGGCGAGTCGTGCTGCGTATGTTGCCCCAAAAAAAACAAACCACACAAATGCAAAGCGGGAAAGTTCTTCTCCCCAGGGCAGCGATGCAGGTAAGGGGTAATGTTCGAGAAAAACAAAATACTTGGAAAGTGAATCTATTGCACTGAAAACCTGCCTTAGTAAAATTTGTAAAAAAAGCAGACATACAAAAAACACCAGGAGGATCTGACAAATATAGCTTTCAATATTATCCAGAAATTTAAGTATTGGTTTAGCTTGCATAAGTTACTCCAAATTTAAAATAATCTGTCCGGCTTTTGCCGGACAGATTTAGAAGGAACTAACGTCCAAGAGCTTTTAAAACTTTATCAACTGAGGCTTTCCCACCTACGGTATCGTAAAATTCAGGCCAAACTTTATCCATTGCAATTTTTGACCACTTCTCTTCATCTTCGATTTCAAGGTACTTAACACCTTTTTTAATCATGTTCTGTTTTGCAGTTTCAGAACCAGTAAGACTGAACAAGAGATTGTACTGCTGTGCCTCAATACCTGCACGGGTAAACATCGCCTGATCCTCGGCTGAAAGAGATTTAAAAAATTTCTCTCCAAAAATCAGCGGTTGCAAAGAGAAAAGATAATGCACCTCTGAGGTATAGTCCTGTACCTCATAAAATTTCATTGTATAGTTGACGGCATGGGGGTTGTCCTGACCATCAACAACTTTTTGCTGCATGGCGGTAAATGTTTCCGGCCATGCCATTGGAATTGGCTCTGCACCAAGTGCTTTCCAGGTGTTGATCATAATGGCGTTCTTAGGAACTCTGATTTTAAGACCTTTGAGATCCGCCAGTGTAGAAACCGGTCTTTTGGAGTTAGTTAAGACACGAAAATTTGAATATCCCCAGCCAAGAACACGAACACCGGCCTTATTTATAAGAATGTTCCTCCATTTGTCTCCAAGTTCTCCTGTGGTTACATTTACAGCATCGCTAAAGCTTTGTATCAGATACGGAAGAGTCAAAACACCGACAGTTTTGGCAAACGGAGTGATATTATTAATAGCAACAACAGCACCATCGATAGATCCTCTTCTGGAATCCTTCACCATTTTTTGTTCATCACCCAATTGTCCTCCAGGAAAAATGTCTACCTTGTAGTTTCCTCCACTTGTTTTTTCAACGATTTCTTTGAACCGTAGCGCCAAAGCACCCTGGTCGGAATCAATGGGATCGCCCAGGCCAATCTTCAATGTCTTTCCTGCGAATACAGTTACCGGTAATATCAAAGTTGCCACAAAAAAGAACATTAAACCTAAAATTACAAATCGCTTCATACTTCCTCCTAAATTAAAATTAAATAACAACCTCAGGCTATAAGGCAAGCTATAGCTAGAGTAAAAAATCCCATGCTTTATAATGAAATGGCATATATACATGCTCTGCATGTGCCATGGGTTTATAAAAGCTTGTATTTGTAACCCTTAAGCTCGTATTTTATTTTTTGTGTTGTTACTTTAACTGGTAATTATTTATATGTCAAAAGATTTTATAAAATTTTTTATAAAGGATTTTATAAAATCTATAATGGATGAAGTTTTTGGCTGGTTAAAAAGAATGGCTATTCTCAAATCCGACGCGCAAAAAATGACGAACAACTAAAAGTCTTTATGAAAAATCATACCCTCTTTCACCATGCAGAGTCTTGTCCAATCCAATATACTCTCCCTCTTCATCGATTCTGAAGCCAACGGTTTTTTCAACAATCACGCATATTATGTATGTGGCAACGGCGGCCAATAGAATGGTTATGCCAAGTCCCTTGAGTTGGACAAGGAGTTGATCAAGAACTGTCCATGTTCTCCCTGCTGCCTCAGATGCCGATGCCATCCAGGAGTCCCGGATAAAGAAAGTTAAAAGGATGACGCCTAATCCACTTCCGACGCCGTGGATTCCGAAGCAGTCAAGGGTGTCATCGTATCCGAATTTCATTTTTAGTTTCAAGGCATAATAACAGGCAATGGATGAGATGGAACCGAGAAAAAATGCACCCACCGGTTGAACAACGGCGGCGGCGGGTGTGATGACAACAAGACCGGCCAGTGAACCGGATGCAAATCCCAGCGCCGAGGCTTTTTTGTATACAATACCTTCGATACAAAGCCACATTAAAGCGCCGCTGGCTGCTGAGATTTGTGTCATGGTCAGTGCTCTTGCAGTAGCAAGGCCGCTTTGAAGGGTCGATCCGGCGTTAAATCCGAACCAGCCCACCCAGAGTATTCCGGCTCCCATCAATGTCATGACAAGATTGTTCGGTGTGGCGGCAAGCTTTGGGAATCCCAATCGGGGGCCAAGAAAAATGGCAGCCACAAGGGCGCTTGTTCCGGCGGATACATGGATTACAAGTCCACCTGCCAGATCTATTACGCCATTGGCACCGGTATTAAAAAGCCATCCGTCCGAAGCCCAAACCCAATGGCAAAGGGGACTGTAAACGATCAGAAACCACAGAGTAATAAACATAATATACCCCCTAAAATATACCCGTTCGGCCAAAGCACCGCTGATAAGCGCCGGTGTTATTATGGCAAATTTTCCCTGGAACATCGCAATGATGTATTCAGGAATGCCGTCTGTGATCTTGTCATCAATGCCTTTTAGAAAAAAGAAATCCGGATTCCAGCCTATGATTCCGCCTAAAACATTGTCTCCAAACGTCAGGGAATATCCGCAGATAACCCATAAAACACCAATGACAGCCATGGCAACAAAGGTGTGCATCATGGTGCTGAGGACGTTTTTTGATCTGACAAGCCCGCCGTAAAACATGGCAAGGCCCGGCATCATAAGGAGTACCAAGGCGGTGGATATGAGCATCCAGCTTGTGTTTCCCGTGTCAATGGCGGCCAGGTCAGTTGCAAATGCTATTTTGGGTGAAAATAATAGTACGAAAATAAGGTAGATACTCTTTTTTTGTGACATAAATGTTCTCCATTGTTTAAAATTATAAATTTCAAATTAAAACAGCAAGTCGTGTGCCATGCAGGATGAGTTTGTTGCAAAAAATCTGGAACGCTTTGTCTGGCGGCCATTTGGAGAATATGACATAATTCAAATATGGCAATAAAATTATCAAAGCCGTATTTTATTGCAAAAAAGTAGATTTGTGATGGTTAATTAATTACATTTTTGTAGATATGTCTGTTATAGATTTTATTTGTGGTGAAGGTGCCGATTTGGCAAGTCTATAGATTAAAAGATTAAATTCATGACAAACTTACATGCGTTTACCCTGGATCAAGCATCAGGGCTAACGCATGTAACTTTTCCATATTAATGATTTCAGGTAGTTACGGTTTGAAGGTAAACGTAAATAAAATTATCGTTTTGCATAAGTACCTGTAAAACAAAGAATTAAAAATTATGCCAAGTTTACATGCGTTTACCCTGGATCAAGGATTCTTATTTCTTTACAATTGATTGTCCTGCCCGTATATAATTAATAGTCAGTAAATTCAATATCTATCAGGGTGGAATTCATATGCGCCAGCAAAAATGCAATCGGTTCTCGGCACAAAATATCTGCAAGGTTCTTGTTATATCCAAGGTGATTTCCAAGGAGCAGGCACAAGAATTATTAAAAAAAGAAACCCAAGTAAAACAGGTCCTTTTAAAACAAAAATCAGATAAAAAAGAAAATCGGATTTTAACGGCCCAAAAGGCGGCTTCGATCTCATTTATCGATGTTGTTGTATATCTAAAAATAGAACAACCTGGAAAGCCAGGCACAATTGTTGATGAAGATTTGATTTTTAAAACCCTGGCTGCCGCCTGGAAATTGCCCTATAAGAAAATTGACCCGCTAAAACTGGAACTCAATCTGGTTACAGGAACCATATCCAAGTCATTTGCAGCAAAACACCTGCTTTTGCCATTAATGGTCCAAGAGGGCAAACTGATTGTGGCCACCCCGGATCCATTTAACGATGAAGCCATCCATGATGTTGAGATGGTGTCAAAACTAAAGGTTAAACCGGTTGTCAGTGCAAAGTCGGATATTAAAAAAATGATCAAAGAATTTTTCGGTTTCAGGCATTCCATTTCTGCTGCGGAAGATCTTTTTTCAACAAAAGGCGTCGATTTAGGAAATCTAGAGCAGTTTGTCAGTGTTAAATCCATGGATGAACTTCCATCGACGGATCAGCATATTGTTAATGCGGTAAATCATCTGTTTACATATTCATTTGATCAAAAAGCCAGTGATATTCACATTGAACCCAAAAGAGAGATATGTCTTGTTCGTATGCGAATTGACGGTGTTCTGCACACTGTTTATAAACTACCCAAAAAATTACACAATGCAGTGGTCAGCCGGATTAAAACCCTGTCTCGATTGGATATGGCAGAGAAAAGAAGACCCCAGGATGGACGTATCAAGATGGAAAAGGGCGATACTGAGGTTGAAATCAGGGTCTCAACTATTCCTGTGGCATTTGGAGAAAAGGTCGTTTTAAGGATAATGGACCCGGATATCCTTTTTCAGGATCTTGAAATGCTGGGTTTTTTTAAAAGTGATTTTGAACGATATAAAAAGTTGGTGGGCCTGCCATTTGGTATTGTGCTTGTAACAGGTCCGACAGGATCAGGAAAATCCACCACGCTCTATTCAAGTTTAAGGATGATGTCCTCGCCGGAAGTCAATATCACTACCATTGAAGAGCCCATTGAAATGATTCATGAGGAGTTCAATCAGATCTCGGTTCAACCGGCCATTGATGTTACCTTTGGGTCGGTACTGCGAAATATTTTGCGGCAGGACCCGGATATTATTATGGTGGGTGAAATCAGGGATCTTGAGACGGCACAGGCCGCAGTACAGGCAGCATTAACCGGCCATTTGGTATTGTCTACCCTGCATACCAATGATGCTGTGTCAACCATTTTCAGATTGCTTGACTTGGGAATCCCACCCTATTTGGTTCACTCCTCAATTAACGGTATTGTGGCCCAACGTCTGGTTCGTAAAATTTGTCCCTACTGCGCCCAGATTTTTGAGATGAATGTAGCAGACCTTGCAGATCTGGGGTTGAATGTAAATAAAAAGGGCATGATAAAGCTTAAGCACGGGAGAGGGTGTGCAAAATGCAGGAATACCGGCTATATGGGCCGAACAGGGATCTACGAGGTGATGCCTTATTCAGAGTCTCTAAAACGCTTGACAACAAGTGAAGCTACATTAGAAACCATACGAAAAAAAGCAGTTGAAGAAGGAATGGTCCTTTTAAGGCAAAACGGCATTAAAAAGATGCTCAAAGGCGAGACCACCTACCAGGAGATTTTAAGGGTCTCCTGGGATCAGATATAATTGATCTAATTCACTATATCATTGGGGTGAATCGCATAGCCAGAAGACATAATCATCACAGTGGATGCAATATCCTCGGTATGAAGAACGATCAATTTGCCGGATTTAAGGTTATCAAGTTTAATCTGATTTTTGGCCTTTTTCTTCCACAAAGAGTGGTCGACAAGTTGGTTTGTTCTTAAAACAGTATATATCTGCCCGGGTTTGACCTGGGATTTTCCGACATCAATAAACGCGATAATATAATCATTTATCATGAGATGTTTGTCTTCTGAGCTTATAATCCTGGCATCAATTGTTTTCGGGTTGTCTTCAACGGTTAAGGTTTCATTCCTATCATAATAATCCATGATAAGATCACCTTCATAAACCGTGCGATAGCCGCGGGTAATCAAGGCAACGGCATAATTGGTTTTATGTTCGAGTATTTTTATTTCCGCTTTTATCATATGCCTGACACCTTCAAAGATTCCCTTATGAATTTTTTCTTTAATCGGTGTTGCAGTGAAAACATGATAGATTTTACCGGGAATAAGCGTGCCTTTGCCCGAGGGCTTGATATAGATAATATCATTTTTGTTCATTAAAAGATGACCATCCTGTTCTTTGATGACTTTACCTTTTGAAACTTGTTTTTTCTTTTTTATAAAGCCGACATAGTCCATTTCCGAATATGCGAAAGAAGGCTTAATTTTTTTGGATACAACTGTCTTTTCAACTTTTTTGACAGGAACGATGATGGGTTTTAGTTTGGCCTGTTCTTTTAGAAAAATTCTGATTTTCCTGCCGGGATAAATCCAATGGGGATTTTTTATTTCATCATTCATTTCCCAGAGGCCGGGCCAATCCCACTGTGAATTATAAAATTTTTGGGACAGATCCCAAAGGGTATCCCCTTTTTTTATTGTATAGTAAAAACCGGAATCTTCACCCGGCGTGAACTCAACTTTGTCTTTAGTAAGTCCGGATGGTGTGCCGGTCAATCCAGCGGATGGCGCAATAGCGAATCCAAAAATTAGAATACCGATGAACACAGTGATTGACTTAAAGTTTCGCATATTTCCTCCCGGATTCGCTTTGTTTTGTTCTAGAATTCTTGATTTATTTAAGCGCCTGTTTTATAAAAAGTCAAGATTTGATACGTTTTGAGATGATTTGTTGTGATTTATTTTTGGAATAACTACTTATGAAACAGATTGCAAATTTGTTATTTGAGGTTAGAATTCTAAAGGATCTTAAGCGATCCGGGTATGCTTTTTTAGGGTCTGGAACGGAAAGTGTTGCAGAACATAGTTTTATGACGGCCTTTATTTGTTTTGCCCTGGCAAAAATGGATTCGGATGTTGACGGTGAAAGGCTGGTTGCCATGGCTTTGGTTCATGATCTGGCCGAAGCCAGGACAGGTGATTTGAACTATGTGGAAAAAAAATATTCAACCGTTGATGAGGCGAAAGCCGTTTCTCATTTAACTGCTAATCTGCCTTTTGGTGAAGAGATCAAATATCTTGTCGAAGAATTTAATGCGGGTGAATCAAAAGAAGCCATGCTGGCCAAAGACGCGGATCAACTTGCTTTTATACTTGAATTAAAGAAATTGGATGATATTGGGGCTAAAGGTCCGGATAAATGGCTCACGATTGTTCTAAAACGGTTGAAAACGCCTGAGGCAAAGCAATTGGCCCAGAGTATCATGGAAACCAATTGGGATGAATGGTGGACGAATGATTATTCTGAATAACGGCAATGCGCAGCTTTGCCTGCAAGCAATTGCGCAAAAAACCAGAAGTTTTGATAAAATATCAAATACTATATTGATTTTGAATATTATTTCATATAAACGGCTATGCCCAGCCTTGGACTTTCGTTCAGGGGCTGTCTGAGCAAAATTTGAAAAAATCTAATGGATTTATACAGTTCATGCATATAAAACAAATAGTAATTTATATTTCAGGATGCC
This sequence comes from Desulfobacula sp., assembly GCA_021647625.1. Classification (GTDB taxonomy): domain Bacteria; phylum Desulfobacterota; class Desulfobacteria; order Desulfobacterales; family Desulfobacteraceae; genus Desulfobacula. Next base: position 6,929 of record JAKIUJ010000048.1, on the reverse strand, counting down.
ATGGATAAAGATCTTATCTCTTTGCTATATATCTCTTGTGGTAATCAAAATTTGGACCGGCCAGATTTTAACAAAAGCAATGGATTTGTTCTATATACATCGGATAATTTTCATGATGCCGATGAAAAAATAAAAATAAAACGGCCTGATTTGATTTTATGGGATTGGAATGGCTCAAATATTGATACCGTTGCTGCCGATATTTTCAGGCTGTCTTTATCTGAGCGTTGCGGTGTTTCACAATCGGTCATTTTTTTTGTTTGTCCGGAATATCCTAAGTCAGCCATGCGATTGAAATTATTACAATCCGGGTGTAATGATTTTTTAATTGCCCCGTATACGGTTGAAGAAGTAAAGGTAAAATTTATTATTTACCAGGAAAATGCCCATTTGCGCCAGGTAAATCTGATCCGGGAAACCAAGATGCAAAAGACTTTTTTTTACCTGGACACTTTTAAAAAAGAACTCAAGACAACTAAATCGGAATTATATGAAGAACGGTTGGCCGTGAATAATGCCTTAAAGCAGGTCAACCGGATGACCTTTGAGCGAAGCCGCTTAAAAACTGAAAAAAAAGAATTAAAAAAGTGTCTTCAGGATAATATGGACGGATTTTTTAATTTGCTTGTTGATTTGATCAAAATCAGGGTCGAAAAAAATCGTGGGCATGGAGAACGTGTTGCACATATTGCAGAGTTTGTTGGAAAAGAACTAAAATTTGATGAAAAAAAGTTGGAGGATCTTCGAAAAGCTGCTATGTTACACGAAGTAGGCCTCCTTTTTGTATCTCCAAAAATATTGGGAAAAAGACACAAGGCACTCAATGGCCATGAGAAAGATTTGTTTGTCCAGTATCCGGAAAAAGGTGCCCGGCTTCTCTCGCTTTGCAGCAAGTTTGAAAATTGTGCCTTAATTATTCGATCATTGAATGAGAATGCAGATGGTACCGGTCGTCCACAAGGGTTGAAAAGAAGATATATACCACAAGCATCAAAGATCCTTGCCGGTTCGGATGTATTTGACGGTTTGAGAGACGATGCAGATGTGACGGATGTTCAAAGCTTTTTGCAGAAACTGGAGGGTTTTTCCGGAATAAGGCTGGATCCCAATATTGTTTCTTTGCTGGAAAAGTATGCGGTACTGCATATGGGTCCTGATGCATACAGTGTAAAAGGCATCGGCATCCATCAGTTGGAACCCGGCATGACTCTTGGAACAGCTATTTTTACCAATACAGGAACCAAACTTTTTTCTGTAAATACTTTACTAACAAAAGATGCTATTGATAAGATAAAAAAATATAATAGGGAATACCCTGTTGATGAAACTGTTTATATAAAGGTTTAAAAAATGGATATTGCTTCGGTCATCGGCGTTGTCTCTGGTATGGGTTTTGTCCTTGGAACCATATTGCTTGGCGGCAGTATCATGATGTTTGTCAACATCCCTTCCATTTTGATCGTTGTGGGTGGGACCGTGGCGGCCACAATGGTTGCCTATCCGTTGTCGGACGTTATGGGGCTGGTTAAAAGTGCAATGAAAGTTTTTATATTTAAGATCCAGGCGCCCGAAGAAATCATAAACAACCTTGTCGAAACATCCAATAAAGCCAGAAAAGGCGGTTTGCTATCCATTGAAGGCGATATCCAGAGCACCGAGGACCCCTACCTTGCCCAGGCGTTGCAAATGACGGTTGATGGTGTTAAAACTGCGGATATTGCACAAATTATGCAAAAAAAGATGTCTTTGACCAAAAAGGGACTTGATACCGGATCGGATATGTTCTCCAGCATGGGCGCTTATGCTCCGGCATTTGGTATGATCGGAACCCTGATCGGTCTTGTTCAGATGTTGGCGAATCTGGATGATCCGTCTTCAATTGGTCCTAAAATGGCGGTTGCCATGATTACCACCTTTTATGGTGCTGTTATGGCCAACCTGTTTTTTATCCCTATGTCTGATAAACTCAGCGGTCGAAATGAAGAAGAAATAACCAATATGAGTATTATATTTGAGGGAATCATCTCCATTCGAGAAGGGGAGCATCCAAAACTGATGGAAGATAAATTAAAAATTTATCTTGGCGATGCCAAAGACGGTAAAGGTGCCAAAGAATAGTATGACCCAAAGAACACATGACCCAAAAAAAGCCTGGTCCAAAAAAATATGAGATGATAAAAAAATGGCCGATGATAACGCTGTAGAAGCAGAAAATGAAATGAGCCTGTCCCCTCCGGCGGAGGGCGACAATATAGAGGTTACAGAAGGTGCGCCGGCATGGATGGCCACATTTGCCGATTTGGTTACGCTCCTGATGTGCTTTTTTGTTCTTTTGTTTGCCATGAGTACTACCCAGCAGGAAACCTATAAGGAACTGGTCAAATCTTTACGGAGTGCTCTGGGAGCCCAGGCTGTTCCGGAATCCGGAACAAGAGAAGGCTTGACCATGCATGCCGTGCCATCAGAAGAACCTTCTGAAAGTCAACAGATTGACGAGCTTGGCGGCATGATCGAAAAAGAGATGGAAGAAATTGTCAGCGAAGTCAGAGAGCTTGTCTTATTTAATAAGCTGGGTGGGGAAGTCAGTGTGACCAAAACAGAGGACGGGGTGGTTATCACCATGTCTGATATGCTATTGTTTTCTCAAGGTGGAACAAAAATGTCTGAAAAGGGAATGGATATTTTAAAAAAAGTGGCATTTGTTTTGTCCAAACTTGCATATCATGTCAAAATTAAAGGCCATACAGACAATGAACCCATCTCATCGGTCTTATATCCTTCAAATTGGGAACTCTCAAGCGCAAGGGCTTCAACTGTTGTTCGTCTGCTTGTTAAAAACGGCGTTCCGCCCAGATATATTTCTGCAGAAGGGTATGCCCAGTACCATCCGGTTGCCACTAATGATACGGCAAAGGGAAGGGCATTGAATCGAAGGGTTGAAATTGTGTACGAAAGAGATAGTATTGCAAGACAGTTTGCCGATATGGGAGTCAGGCAATAGTATGAAAGCGAATGCGACAGCTTTTTCATATGAATGTAACGATTCGTTTATCGATGAGATTGAAGTAACCTCCCGATTGATCAATCTGGTGCTTGATATGCCTGTTAGTGAGCAATTGGATCTTTTGAATATATTGGATTCAACCGGATATAAAGGGGTCAGAAAACAACCCAGAACGCTTCTGAAAAACCCCTGGGTGGTCATGATTGATCCTGAAAAGAAAAACAGTTTAACTGAACACCACATTAAAGATATAAGCAGGTGTGGTATGCTTATTGAGACAGAACGAACATTCAATGTCGGGGAGAAAATACTTTTGACATTCCAAATGCCGGCCAGCAGAAAATTATTTAAAATAGTCGGAGAAGTTGTTCGATTTCAAAAGAACGGCATTGGGGTGAAATTTAAACGCCAGTTCACAGACAGCGCTCAATCATAGAACTATTCCAGCCTGTCTTTTTCTTTTTTGACAATCGACTGGATTGTCTCATGGCCGACACCCTTTTTTATACCTGGACAGGAATTGGCCATAATATCCAAATTTTCAGGATTTTTAATCAATGTTTTTATAAACGGCCAGGCCCGGCACATATATGGTTTTACCGGGTGAATGGTGCATTGCCGGTTCTTGTCAAAAAACACACAATACCCAGCCGACCCTCTTGTCAGCACATGCCTTGAACCGGATGGATCACAATATTTTTTAATAAAAGTGTCCGGTTCAGAGTTGATAAATCTGCAAATGTTGATGATATCTTCATGGGTAACATATGTTCCGCCAAATCCGTTGCAGCATTCACCACATAGTTGGCATACGAAAATATCATCCCCTGTTTTTATTTCAGCATCCATATCTTTTTTCCATCGCCTTTTGCATGGTCAGTTGATCAATGTATTGCAGGTCTCCTCCCATGGGGATGCCCGAAGCAATTCTTGTCAGTTTGATATTTGAATTTTTAAGTTTTTCCAGAATAAAGGAAACGGTGGCCTCACCCTCGACATTGGTTTTAGTAGCCAGAATAATCTCTTTTACCTTGCCTGGATCAGCCCGTCGGAACAGTTCAAAAATTCTGATATCATCCGGCCCTATACCATCCATGGGAGATAATACCCCCCCCAGAATGTGATAGACACCATTAAAGGCATTTGATTTTTCAATGGCTGCCATATCAGTTGGATTTTCAACTACACAAATGAGATGTTGATCCCGGGTCGGATCAGAACAGATTCTGCATTTGTCCTTGTCGCTAAGGGCAAAACAGATCGAGCAAAGGCGGACCTGGCTCTTTAGATCAATAATATCGGCAGCCAACGCGGCTGCTTCATGGCTGGGGGCATGGAGAATATGAAGAGCCAGTCGCTCCGCTGTCTTTTTTCCAATGCCTGGAAGTTTTGACAAGCTGTTGATCAGTTTTAATATCGGTTCCGGATAATGTTTCATATAAAAATCATTGACGTTTTAGCCTATGAACTAAAATCATAGGTGGGGTTAAAGTCCCGGAATATTGAGTCCTCCGGTGAGCCTGCCCATTTCGGCAGATACCATTTCCTGGGATCTGTTCAGGGCATCATTACAGGCAGCCAATATAAGATCCTGCAGCATTTCAATATCTTCAGGGTCCACGACTTCTTTTTCAAGAACAATGGATTCGATTTTCTGAGCCCCGTTGGCTACCACTTTTACCATGCCGCCCCCGGCTGTTGCTTCAATGGTTTTCTTTGCCATTTCCTGTTGGGTTTTTAACATTTTTTTCTGAAGTTTTTGCGCTTGTTTCATCATTGTATTCATATTTTTCATGATCTTAAACTCCTGTTTTTAATAATTGATTATCTTGCCATCAAACAGTTTTAGGGCCTCAACAACCAAAGGGTGATTGAATGCGGCTTGCCTGGCTTTTGTTTTATTTTTTTTTTTCAGGTCTTGTTTAAGGGGTTTGTTTTCGGAAAGTATGCTGATTTTAAGTTGTTTATTAAGGAATGCTTTGCAGGCCCCTGCTAGTTCCCGTTTTTTGCCGTCAATCCTTTTTTTATCAAAAGAGGTACAATTGGTCAATTCAATAATAATCCGGCTGTTGTCATCTTCTTTTACACGGCCCTTTGAAAGCAGAGCAAACATGAACGGAAATGTCGGCTGGATTGTTTTTAAAAATCCATGCCAGTTTTTTTTCTCTGTGCTATGCTGGCCTTCCAATACCGGGTCACTGATATGGGTTTGTTTATTTTTTATTGCAGGCTCGTTTGGCATTGCTTGATCATAGGCAGGAACTGTTTTTTCCCGAACCACCCGAACAAAGTGATCGGTTTGCCCTGGTACAAATTGTTCGTGATTCGTGCTTAAAGACTGTGCGGTGTTTTTTGCCGGCAACGGCTGGTTTGAGTAAGGTTTGTTTGGGAACTTGTCCTGGATCTGACCGGAAAGCGTTGTTAAGCTATTTATAATCTGATCAATCTGGGCACCGGGATTCATGTCCATCATTTTTAATAACGCCATCTCAATCGATATTTTGGTATGAGAGGAGTATTTTACTAAAGGTTCTTCATTTAACAGGCCTTGTAAAATACTGTTTATAAATCCTGTAGTCAGATGAACACCTGTTTCATGAAGTTTTTGTTTTTCAGATTCGGTGATATTGGTAGCTGGACTCTGTTGTCCGCATAGTTTTATAATATTCAAATTTCTGAAATGGGTGATGATATCCGAGTAAAACTTTTTTAGATCCAATCCTGAATCATTGATTTTTTCAATGAGGTCGATCAGTGCAATCCCGTCTTTTTTAAAGATGGCATCTGAAATGTCAAACATGATCTGTCGGTCAAGCACACCCAATATAGATAAAATGCGTGCATGTTCAATTTTTTTGGTGTCTGTGGCGGATAATATCCTATCAAGAAGGCTTAATGAATCCCGAATAGATCCATCAGCTTCCTGTGCAATCAAATCCAGACTTTGCGGCCTGAGTTCAAACCCTTCACTTTGACAAAGTTTTTGCAAGTGATCGGAAATCAGGCTTAAGGAGACCCGGCCCAGATCATGACGCTGACATCGGGATAAAATGGTTGCGGGAATTTTATGCACTTCGGTTGTTGCAAATATGAACATCACATGTTCCGGTGGTTCCTCAAGGGTTTTGAGCAGCGCATTAAACGCTGCTGTTGACAACATATGAACTTCATCAATGATGTAGATCTTGTATGTTGCCGATGAGGGCATATAGGTTACATTTTCCCTGAGGTCCCTGATCTGATCAACACTGTTGTTAGAGGCACCGTCAATCTCAAACACATCAGTGCAGTGACCATCTATAATATCCTTACAGATTTTACATTGGTTGCATGGGGTAACAAGGGGGCCATTTGAACAGTTCATGGCTTTGGCCAGAATTCTGGCAATGGTGGTCTTGCCTGTTCCCCGGGGTCCTGTAAAAAGAATGGCGTGCGCCACGCGATCAGTGGAAATGGCATTGGAAAGGGTGGTGGTTACGTGGGGCTGGCCCACAACTTGCTCAAATGTCTGGGGTCTGTATTTTAGTGCTAATACTTGATATGACATGGTTTTGAATAAGGCCTGTGGCGGAGAGGGAGGGATTCGAACCCTCGGTACCCGGTTAGGATACACACGCTTTCCAGGCGTGCACCTTCAGCCATCTCGGTCACCTCTCCATATAAATTAAATTCAACGCAAAATAGTATTTTTTTGCTCTTGTGTCAAGATCTAAACTGATCTAATCCAAGCAGACCGGATCTAAAAGCGGATTATACATGGAAATATATTCATCTGAAAATTGACCGTTTAAATCGTATATACAAAAGGGTGGTTTTGTGCAGGACGGTGTTCTTTTGTTTTTACCGGCACAAACAATAACACGATTTGCATTTGTATCCTGGTTTGTATGAATAAACCGCAATGTGTGCAAGGTAAATTGCACTT
>JAKIUJ010000285.1 GCA_021647625.1 Desulfobacula sp. | reverse complement strand
AATACCCTTGGCTACCCGCGTGCTGCATTATTCGGGTTTTGTGTTTCCCTGGTAGCTTATATGGTTCTTGCAACAGTAAGAGGTGCTCTCGCCAGCGTGCATGGTGCTGATAAAATAGAAAACGAGGGCCCAAAAAGCCGGTGCCAAAGCGGAAGCACATAAAACAGTCACCTCATGTTTCTACTGCCAGGGTTATTGCTAATAGAAAAAAACGAAAACAAGTACAACCTTGAAAGGGCTGGTCTATAGGATGAAATAATGGCTAAAAAAGATATTATAAAAATTTTACGTAATTATAAGAATGAGGTTGCAAATCAATACAATATTCTGACTATTGGAATATTTGGTTCTGTAGCACGCGGAGAAGCTGGAGATGAGAGTGATATCGATATAGTAGTCCGTATTTCTGAACCTGATTTTTTTATGCTTGCAGGTATCAAAGATGATTTGGAAAAGAGGCTTAACAACTCTGTAGATATTGTGACTTACAGAGATTCGATGAATCCTTTTCTAAAAAGACGAATTGACAGTGAGGCTGTGTATGCATGACAAGAAACTTGCATTAGAAATCCTACTTCAGATTGAAACTGCTGCTCAAAAGGTTGTGCAGCGATTCGAGGTGATTGATAGCCCGGATGATTTTACTGATATAGCTGCAGGAATGGAAAAAATGGATGCCATCTGCATGATGCTAATAGTTATCGGGGAATCATTAAAAAATCTTGATAAAATTTCAGGACAAAAACTTTTATCACGATATCCAGATGTTGATTGGAAAAAAGCTAAGGGGATGAGGGATATCATTACTCATCATTATGCCGATATTCATGCGGAGACAGTATTTTTCACATGCGAAAGAAAAATTCCTGTCGAACTACCGAGGATTCCTCTATGTTCGCTTCATTAAAGAGAATGGTTTTTTTCAATTTGCTTAAAATAAACTTGTTTGGAAATGTGATGGTAAAAATCTTTGAAAATTTTCATTGGGGGCCTGATCTATATGTGTTGAATGTAGATATAAAAGGCATCAGAAACCAAAAGGAAACAGTGTATCAATGTTCGATAAGAGGAAACAATGAGAGTCAAGCTACAGGGAGCGTGGCCGCAATCGTGGCAGAGAGTCTCTATACAAAAAAATTCCCAACCGGTGTCTATTATCTTGAACAGCTTTTTGAATCAGAAGAGTTATTAAGCAAATTAAAAGATTGTTTTGAGTTTTCCACTAACGGCCAGGCGCAGCCTTGGTCTTTCGACCAGGGGGTTGCGCAAAAAGCCGGAGGTTTTGATAAAACATGAAATATTATACTGGTTTGCACCTCAAAAATTACAATTTTGTAATAGCATCAGTTAGAACGGAATATCATCATCCGGGATGGGATCCGAACCGCTACCGGTCGTGCCGGGGTTGGTGGGTTGTTGCTGATACTGGTTGTTGGCCTGGGCATTATTTTGCTGGTAGCCGCCCTGCCGGCCCTCACCTTGAGGTTGGCCGCCCCCGCCTTGCTGCTGGTGTCCACCACTCTGATTATCCTGCCTGTCGCCAAGAAATTGGAAATTGAAAACTTTAATTTTTGTTGAATAATGCGTTTGGCCATCTTTATCGTAGGTGTCTGTTTGTAAAGATCCCTCAATATATACCTGTCTGCCTTTGGAAAGATATTTTTCAAGAATTTCAGCCTGCTTTCCAAAGCTGACAATATTATGCCATTCTGTTCGTTCCTGTTTTTGACCTGTATTTTTGTCTGTCCATTGTTCACTGGTGGCTATGGAAAAATTAACCACAGCAACACCCTGTTGGGAATACCGTATTTCAGGGTCTCGGCCAAGACGTCCAATGAGCATTACTTTATTTAAACCAGCCATGAGGATATCTCCTAATTTTTAATAAAATGTTTATTTGATGATAAGTTTTAGATTATTACCTGATATAAAAGGTGCTGTCAAATCGATATTTGCCCACAGGTGAAATTCATGCTTAAGTATTGACAATTATTCAATTTTGATTTATGTTGCTATTATGGTAGCAACAAATTAGATATGAAACAAAGGGAATGCTATATTAATGGATACACATTCTTACCTAAAGGAACTTGGGTTTTCACAATATGAAGCAGCCTGTTATATGGCGCTTGTGACAACGCACCCGGTTAACGGCTCCCAGTTGAGCAAAATATCCGGTATTGCCCGATCCAGAATCTATGATGTGCTCAGGAATCTGATTGCCAAAGGGTATGTTATAGAAGTTAACTCAGGTCAATATGCCCCCCTGCCGTCAGATGAGTTGGTCCGCCGACTTAAAAGAAGTTTTCATTCTAATATCGATGCATTTGAAGATCAGATAGTCAAGGCATCTCAAAAGCAGGATTTTGAATATGTCTGGAGCATTACCGGGTATAAAAACGTCATGGAAAAAGCCTCCCAGATGATCGAAAATGCAAAAGAAGAAATTTATATCAGATTGTTTCCCGAGGCCAATGTGCACCTTGACCAATACCTTTGTGATGCTGACAACCGTGGCGTTCAAATCCGCTATGTAGCCATGGGAAAAATTGATAAAAAATTTGATATTCAGGTGCTGCATCCGGATCACGGACATTTGAAACAGACCCTTGGCGGACGATCCATTGAGGTGATTGTCGATAAAAGTGAGGCATTGGTCGGGGTGTTTGAAACGGATAATGAAGATGCCTCTCCCATCAACTGGACCCGGAACCGATGGTTTATTGTGGCCAACCGGGACAGTCTGCGCCATGATTTTTATCACTGCTTTTTAGAAAAGATACTGGACCGAAAACAAGAACTGACCAAAGAAGAACACCATATATACAAAATAATTAAAGAAGACGATTAAGGAAGGTGAACCATGACAGCCATGAGAAAAATTCATTATTTTGACGGATTTTCCAATGAAGATGACAAAACTATTTTTAATTTAGAGGAAGATTTTGGGGCCCACCATTATGAACGGATTAATCTGGTTGTCCGACATGCTAAAGGCTGCTGGCTGACCGATGAAAAGGGCAAGAAATACCTGGACTGTCTGGCGGCTTATTCAGCGGCAAATCCGGGGCATCATCATCCCACCATCACCAGTGCTGTTATGGATGCATTGCTTGGTAATTATGCATCTGTTCTTTCCAATGTCGTATTCACGGACCCCCTTGGTATTTTCCTTTCCGAGGCTGCAAAATTTGCCCCCCAGATGGCTCCCAGGTTCGGCAATTACGGCAACAAGGTATTGCCTAAAAACGGTGGAGTGGAATCGGTGGAAACAGCCATAAAAACCATGCGGTATTTTGGTTATAAACACAAAAAAATTGAAGACGGCAAACAAGAGATTATAGTATTTGACGAAAATTTCCATGGCAGAACCATCTCTGTTGTCTCTTTTTCCACCAGTAAAAAATATAAAGAAGGGTTTGGGCCATTAACCCCTGGGTTTGTTTCTGTTGAATATGGCAATCTTGAAGATGTCAAAAAGGCTGTAAATGAAAATACCTGCGGCATCCTGGTGGAACCCATGCAGGGAGAAGGGGGTATGAAAGTGCCGCCAAAAGGATTTCTTAAAGGCTTAAGAGAGCTCTGTGATGACAAAGACATGTTGCTGGTTTGCGATGAAATCCAGGTGGGTATGGGAAGAACCGGAAAGAAATTTTGTTTTGAGCATGAAAATATTGTACCGGACGGTGTGATTCTGGGTAAAGCC
>JAKIUJ010000284.1 GCA_021647625.1 Desulfobacula sp. | reverse complement strand
GTCTGAAAGAAAAGCTTCGGGCTGAATAATATTGCTTCCTATTCAATTTGAACGGCCGTACTGTAAGATTGCAGCCCTTCGTGAATATATCCATGATGTAACGTTTATTAAGGAACAAGCCCTTAATAACCAGACATTCCTTTGTAGTTCTCGATTTTATCACCCTTAAAATGATGCCCGCCATGCCCGCCGCCATAACCATAGCCCGGCCCTCCACAGGAGGCTAAAAGAGTGCTCAAAATAAAAAAACCGCCAATTAAAAATAATTTAGATCTACCCTTTTTAGTTACTTGATTTTTTTCTTTTTTGTTATTTGCAATTGTCATAAACATTCCCTCCTTCTTTTAAATGAAGCCGGGGTAGATGTGTATACCCCGGCATTGTTTTGTTATCAGAAACAACCTCCGTATCCGCCCATACCACTGAACCCATTTGTATTGCCGGCAAATAATTTTTGCATGCCTGTCATGTGATCGAATCTTTGTTTTTCAAAATTCGCTGATAGGTCAAATAATTCCTTTTGAAGGCTATCAATTTTATTTTGATCCTTTTCTGATTTTGAATATTCACGGTTCAATTCAATCCGTTTTTCATAATACTGATCTCTTAACTCTCTGGTTGAAGAAAAGAATTCATCCATTTGAGTCTGCATCTTTTTTTGATCTTCTGTTGAGACATTTTGCCACATTTGGCCGTTCCCATACATGCCGCTACCCATCATGTATCCACCATATCCCATATGGTATCCACCATTCATCATGCCATATCCGCCGCCCATAGAATACCCTCCGCCATAGGCAAATGCATATGCTGCAAAACCGGTTACCAGAAAAAAAGTGCCAAGGACAAGTATTTTTTTTAATGTAGATTTTTTCATGGTTGTAACTCCTTATTTTATAATTTTTATTTTAAAAACTTCGTACTCTGACAAATTACTATTTCAACTATCGTGCCAATTGAACTATCTGTTTGATTTCATAGGATAATACCATATTTTTCTTTAATATTTACAGCCTGCCATATAACTCGAACTGACTAATTTTTAACCGGATGGTGGATAAAAAGGAAGCACTTATAGTTCATCGCAGATGTTTGAGTTTTTATTCAAACACTTAACTTTCACAGCCACGCCAGTATTGTCCGGTTCAACATCAGGCATGTCTTTACCGGTTACGGATATGCCGGGAGACCGCAGGACTTTATAATATTCATAGCCTGCGCCTTTCCCGGAAATCTTAGATCCTAAATGCTCTTTTCTCAAAAAAATAATAACTGCAAGAAGGATGTTCTATTCCCCCTGTATCAAAAAATTTAACAAACGCGAAGATACCACCGGTTATTTTGCAGCAGCACCATTGCCGGCCATTGTCTTTGGATCGAGATTCCCGATTCTGTTTGGCAAGACTCGCACCTGGGAAGTGGTGATTATAAAATGATGTTTGCGGTCTCATTTTTAATCATTATAATAACTTTAGTTTTTGGAACTTTACCGAACTTTGAGGATATAAAAATAAACACCCCTTGAAATATATGAAATTAAGCATATTTTTGTGTAGCAATTTTTTTTAAACAATAAGGACATGCCATGGAAACAAACTCAACACCTTCGCCAACAATAGCTGAACAAACAATAGCCGAACAAACCTTGGCAAAACCAACCCAGTCAAAACCATCAATGACAAGAAAAATACTCCGACTGGCCTGGAAGGTTATCCCGTTTTTCACTATTCTGCTTATCAGTATGGCCATCATTCTCCCCATGTTTTCGATGATGGAAACAAAAAAAATGGCGCTTGCCCAGAAACTGGCCAATGAGAAAGCTGCCCCAAGGGCCTTGACCAATGTCATTACTCTGGAAATGATTCCGGGACTGCTTCAAGAAAAACTTAGTCTTCCCGGTATTGCAAAACCCTGGGTATCACTGGACGTTGTGGCTGAAGTAAGGGGAAAAATTGTCGACAAAAAAGTATGGGAAGGCCGGTATGTAAAAAAGGGGGATATCCTGGCTGTTATTGATAAAAGCGATTATAAAAACGCCTATGATTCATCATTGGCGTCTCATGAGATAGCCCTGGCAAATGAAAAACGGATCAAAGCACTCGTAAAAAAGAATTTTGTCACAAGGTCTCAATTAGATGATACCGTTGCCATGGTTAAAACCAGCAAGGCTGCGCTTGCTAATGCCAAACTGAACCTTTCCCGTTGCACGATCCTGTCTCCCATGTCCGGCATTATTGATCGGGTCCATATCGAAAACGGGACTTATCTTGGCTCGGGCGATCCCGTGGCCCGAATTCTTCAAATTGACAAACTCAAAATTACCGTTGGCATTCCGGAGTCTGATGTGGATGCTGTCCGCAAGTTAAAAACATTTGACATGACTATTGATGCCCTTGGGGGAAAGACCTATACAGGTGAATACCATTATTTTTACAAAACAACCGATACCCTGGCCCGCTTGTACAATCTTGAAATAAAAGTAGACAATACTGATGGCAGAATTTTACCGGATATGTTTGCCAGGGTAAATATAATAAAACAAAATACTCCCCAGGGAATCGCAGTGCCCATGTATTCGCTTATCAACCAAAACAATTTAGTGGGCGTCTTTGTAGAAAAGGAGAAAATTGCCAAATTTGTACCCGTTGAAACAGGTTTCCAGGACGGTTGGAAAATCCAGATCTCAAAAGGACTGTCACCGGGTGACAAGGTTGTTGTTGTCGGACATCGCATCATTGAAGACGGAGAAAAGGTTAATGTTACCAAATCAATCCGGGATATGGAGGAATTGACTAAATGATTCTTTCTGACACTGCCATAAAAAACAGAACCAGCGTCCTGGTTCTGGCCGTGATTATCTTAGGACTTGGATTGTATTCATACACATCTTTGCCAAGGGAAAACACGCCGGACATCACGATCCCTTTTGTTTTTGTGCAAACCGATTACCGGGGTGTATCTGCCTCGGATATTGAAACCGGCATCACCATAAAAATTGAAAAGAAGCTCAAAGGCCTGGACAGGGTTAAAAATATCAGTTCCATCAGCTCCCAGGGCATGTCCCAGATAAATATTGAATTCCTGCCGGGTACGGATATTGATGACGTCCTTACCAAAGTTAAAGATAAAGTTGATGAGGCCGGAAACGATCTGCCTTCGGATCTTGAAAATGATCCTTCTGTTTTTGAAATGAACCTTTCCGAAATGCCAATTGTCATCTATTCGCTTGCCGGTAACTGCGGACCACGTATGTTAAAAGAGATCGCCGATGATCTCAAGGATGATATTGAGGCGGTTCCAGGCGTTCTGGAAGTTGAGGTAACCGGTGGCCAGGATCGTGAAATCCGTATCGAGGTGGACCCGGACAAGCTCGCCTATTACAGAATCCCCATCACGGCATTGCAACAATCGGTGGCAAGTGAAAACCAGAACACCTCCGGTGGCGCCATTACACTTGGAGATGGCCGATACCAGCTAAAAGTACCCGGAGAGTTTAAAACCCCTGAAGAGATTTTATCTCTTGTGGTCAGCACACATAACGGCAGCCCGATTTATTTAAAAGATGTGGCGACTGTAGTGGACGGCATTAAAGAAGAGACCTCCAGATCCCGTCTCAATGGCGTGGATTCGATTAATATTGCAGTGAAAAAAAGGGTGGGTGAAAATATTATTTTCATCGCTGATAAAATTGATACTATTGTAAAAAAAGCCGA
>JAKIUJ010000047.1 GCA_021647625.1 Desulfobacula sp. | reverse complement strand
GATCTGGCGTATCTTGACGACGGAATTTTAAATGCAAGGATAAAAAGCAGTCAGGGGACATATGTAGGTGATGTTTCGTTATATATCACAACGCAAGATCGGTTGATTGTTGACCCTGTTCCCGAACCCGCAACTTTGCTTCTCTTTGGTCTTGGACTTGTGGGTTTAGCAGGAATCGGCAGAAAAAAAATGGTTAAATAGTGCCTGCCCGAAAACCTTTGTTTGGGCGAAAAGGTGCCCATATGCAAGGCGCAAAAAAAATCTGAAACCTGAGTGTATTATAGTAGATGAGGCCACTTTTATAATTTGGCAGAATCTTGCAGCAACAAAGCAGATGGACAAGTTTTGGTTCAAATAGTTTTATTAAAACAGATCTTATCAGCCAGGGCTTAAAATAGCCCTGTTTGATAAGATTTGTCACTCAATCAAAAATTGCACTTATTCAAATAGGTCTATCCATACAAAAAGAATTAATTATGAGTATCGGAATTTTACTTGCAGATGATCACAAGCTTATCAGGGACGGTCTTTATGCATTGATTGCCAATGAAAAAGATATGGACGTCGTGGCCGAGGCAGAAAATGGATGTGATGCGGTTGCACTTGTTAAACAGCATGCTCCGGATATTGTCGTGATGGATATTAATATGCCTGACCTCAACGGTATTGATGCAACAAGAATAATCCTTGAAGAAAATCCTGATGTTAAAGTTATCGCCCTTTCTATTCACTCGACAAACCGTTTTGTAAAAGAAATGTTTGAGGTAGGCGTGTCAGGCTATCTTGTTAAACACAATGCATATGACGAACTTGTCAATGCAATACGGATTGTTATGAAAGACGAGCCCTATTTGAGTTCCCAAATAGTAGGTTCGGTCAAGGATGGGCATTTAATAACCTTTTTATCTGATAGACGGGTATTTTCGTTTCCAGGGTATTCTCCTGAGAGAAGATCAGGTTTTGATCGACGGTGTGAATTAAGAATATAGTTCAGTGTTTGAATTTTGCCAAATTAATGATTTCAAGTAGTTAGGGTTTGACGGTAAACGCAAATTAAATTATCGTTTTGCATAAGTAGTGCCTGACCGAAAACCCGTGTTTGGGCGAAAAGTTGCCCATATGCAAGGCGCAAGAAATCCTGAAACCGGAGTGTACTATAGTACATGAGGATTTCAGGGTTTTGCAGCAATAAAGCAGATGGGTGGGTTTTCGTTCAAACACTAAGTACATGCAAAATAAAGAATTAAAAATCATGCCGAGTTTACATGCGTTTACCCTGTGTCAGCAAAGCCCGGGCCAAGTGAAATTTAGAATTAAGAATTGATCATCCGGCGAAGGACATAATGTAATATCCCTCCGTTTTTAATATATTCAATCTCAATATCAGTGTTTAATTTTACAATTACCTGAAAACTTGTTTTTTTGTCCTCATTTTTGGCTGTAACAGTCAAAAGTCCATCCGGTTTGATCTGGTTCAGGCCTTTAATCTCAAAGGTATCATCCGGGCTCAGTCCTAATGTATCAAAGGATTCTCCATCTTTAAAAACAAGTGGCAATACCCCCATGCCCACAAGGTTTGACCGATGAATTCTTTCAAATGATGTGGTTATGACGGCCTTAACCCCTAAAAGACTTGTGCCTTTGGCTGCCCAGTCCCTTGATGAGCCCGTGCCGTATTCGCTGCCGCCAAAAACAAGAAGATCGGTTTTTTCTTCCATATATTTTTGAGAGGCATCAAATACATATTGCTGTTCTTTTTCAGGAAATTTCAAGGTGATGCCGCCCGTGTCAGACACTAGCTGGTTTTTGATTCTGATATTGGCAAAGGTGCCCCGCATCATCACCTCATGGTTTCCCCTGCGTGAGCCGTATGAATTAAAATCCCAGGGTTTAACGTCATTGTCCGTTAAATATTTGCCTGCTGGATAATCCACAGGGATAGCACCGGCAGGAGAAATATGATCCGTGGTGACGGAATCGCTTAAAATCAGCAGAGGTCTTGCATTTTTGATATCGGTAAGATCATTTGCCGTAACACAAAAATCAGTGAAAAAGGGCGGGTTTCGTATGTAGGTGGAATTTTCATCAAAATCAAATGTGGTGCTTTCTTTGACCTCTAATTCCTGCCAGAGTTTGTCTCCGGTAAAAATTTGAGAATATTGTTCTTTATAGAATTTTTGTTGAACATAGGTTTCAACAAAGTGATTGATTTTTTCGGCTTCGGGCCAGATATCTTTCATAAATACCGGTTTTCCGTTTTTGGATGTACCAAGGGGGTCGGATTCAAAATCAATATCAATTTTTCCGGCAATGGCGTAAATGACCACAAGAATGGGGGACATCAAAAAATTGCCTGTTACATCCTGGTGGATTCGGGCTTCAAAATTCCTATTCCCGGATAGAACAGACATGACATCCAGGTTGTTTTTTTTAATTGATTCTTCAATAAAGGGGTCAAGGGGGCCGCTGTTACCGATACAGGTCATACACCCGAACCCTGTGTTATTAAATCCAAGGGCCTCGAAATCATCCATTAACCCGGAGCCTTTGAGATAGTCTAAGACAACCCTGGAACCTGGAGATAAAGATGTTTTAACATACCAGGGAATGGACAGTCCTTTTTGAACCGCTTTTCTTGCTGCAAGGCCTGCACCAATCATGGAGTATGGATTGGATGTGTTTGTACAGGATGTTATGGCTGCAATGACCACGCTGCCGTTTGTCAACGCAAGGGGTTCTTTTTTCGGATTAATTTGAATGTTTTTTCGGTTGCCAAGATCAAAGATGGCTGTTGTTTTTTGTTTAACATCAGAAAGCGGGACTCGGTCCTGGGGTCTGGAAGGCCCTGCCACAGAGATTTCAATTCTGGAAAGATCGACATCAATTTTTTTGGAAAATTTTATTTCTTTATCATGGGTGTTAAACATATTGCAGGCCCGGCAGTAGCTTTCCACACGCGCTGCCGTATCAGAGCGGTTCGTTTGATTCAGATAGTCAAGGGTGTGCTCATCCACCGGGAAAAATCCGGATGTTGCCCCGTATTCCGGGGACATGTTGGATATGGTGGCCCGATCAGTAAGCGTCAAATTTTTCAAACCTTCTCCTGTGTATTCAACGATTTTTTCAACTACATTTTCTTCTCGTAAAATATTGGTGACATAAAGCGCAATATCGGTGGAAGTGATATGTTTTTGAGGCTTGCCCACAAAATTGACACCAACGATTTGCGGCAGGTTCATATAATAGGGTTGACCCAGCATCACGGCTTCGGCTTCTATGCCCCCGACACCCCAGCCAAGAACACCCAATGCGTTGATCATGGTGGTATGGGAGTCCGTTCCGACCAGAGTGTCCGGAAATGCCTGCAAGCCTTGCGGGGTTTGTTTTGTGGCGATGACGCTTGCCAGATATTCCAGGTTGACCTGATGGCAGATGCCCGATTCGGGTGGGACTACCCTGAAATTGTCAAAGCTTTTCTGGGCCCATTTTAAAAGCTGATACCGTTCTTTGTTTCGTTTATATTCTTTTTGTGCATTCAGGAAAAAGGCATTTTTCTCTCTGAAGTGATCCACCTGGATAGAATGATCAATGACAAGATCCACAGGAACCAGGGGATTTATTTTTTTTGGATCAAGGCCTGCCCTTTGCACAGCATCTCTCATGGCTGCGAAATCAACAACAGCAGGCACACCTGTAAAATCCTGCATCAACACCCGGGCAGGATGGAAAGCCACAAGCTCGGAAGATGTTTTGCAGGATTCATAAAATCCGGCTGCATTAAGAACATGGGACCATTGAATTATTTTTCCATCCATGTGTCTTGCCAGATTTTCAATAAGCACCCTGGCGGAAAACGGCATGGTGTCTATGACTGCAAGATTATTTTCCTGGAGTTTTTGGATGTTGTGTACAATATATTCCTGATTATCAAAAACGAGGGATTGTTTTAAGCTTGTAATAGTCATTAATAAACTCCTTAAGGCCTGATGGGTCACTTTTATTTTGCGAAAATGTTGATAATTTTAAATCATTAAGATATTATTATACCTAAATTTGATCAAGTCACAATCATAAATCATCTAAACAAACGAAAAAGACATCTGTTATGGATAATTCGCGTGTCGAATTCATTGAGGACATCAATACTTGTTCGAAAATTCCCATTGATAAAATTGATAAATTCTGGAAGGTCATGGTTATTGATGATGAAAAGTCCGTGCATGATATCACCGTCACCAGCTTAAAGGGGTTCATGTTTGAAGGACGCGGCCTGACCTTTTTAAATGCCTTTTCAGGACAAGAAGCTATCGGATTGTTTACCCGCCATCCGGACACAGCACTGCTCATCGTTGATGTTGTGATGGAGACAGAGAATGCAGGTCTCAATTTTGTACATTATATCCGGGAAAAATTAAAAAACCATCTGGTTCAAATTGTCATCAGAACCGGTCAGCCTGGAATGGCACCGGAATATGAAGTTATTTCAAAATACAGCATTAATGCCTATTATTCTAAAACCGAACTAAAGATTCAAAAGCTGATAAGTCTTGTAACAACTTCGCTTCGTACTTATAAATTAGCGATACAACTTGATCTGGAATTGAAAAAAAGAAAAGCCGCTGAGTTTGGGTTAAAGCATTTAAATCAGACCCTTGAAGAAAAAATTGTGGAACGAACCCGGGAAGTGGAACGGGCAAATCAGTTGAAAAGTCAATTCCTTGCCAATATGAGTCACGAAATCCGGACACCCATGAATGGGATTATCGGCATGTCTAATATTCTAATGGATGAGGATTTAGAACCTGCACAAAAAGAATATGCCCGGATTATTAAAAGTTCTGCCGGTTCACTGTTGACCATTATTAATGATATTTTAGACTTAAGTAAGATTGAATCAGGCCAGTTAACCTTTGAGCAACGAAGCTTTTCTATAAAAATGATGGTTAATGAGGTTGAATCAATTTTCAAATTTAAAGCAAAACAAAAAGGACTTAAACTCTTTTCCCGGATTCAAAAAGAGTTGCCGCATTTTGTGGTTGGGGATGAAACAAGGATTAAGCAGATTTTAATAAATCTTATTGGAAATGCAATAAAATTTACTACAAAGGGATTTGTCAAGCTTAGTGTTGCAGTCCTCAAGAAAAAGAATAATCGCTTGGAATTACGGTTTAAAGTAGAGGATACAGGTCCCGGAATTGAAGAATCATTTAAAAACCATCTGTTTGATAAATTCTCCCAAAAAGATGCCTCGATTGCCAGAAAATTTGGTGGAACAGGGCTTGGTCTTGCCATTTCAAAACATCTGGCCAAAATGATGGATGGCGATATTCAAGTAGAGAATCGGCCCCAAGGGGGGGCTTTGTTTGATGTCCGGCTTGTGGTGGAACAAAAGAGTAATAATTTGGATAAAATCGAACAACAAGGGGAATCAAAAATAAAAGACCTTGAGGAAAAAATCGCAAACCTGAATTTAAGGATTTTATTGGCAGAAGATAATAAAATCAATCAGAAAGTGTTGCAGGTGATGCTAAAAAAAAGGAACATACCCATACAGATTGCGGAAAATGGAGAAGATGTGCTGGAAAAATTGCGGGCAGCACGGTACGATCTGATACTGATGGATGTGCGTATGCCTCACTTAGATGGAATTGAAACAACCAAAATTATTCGAGATCCACACTCTGATATTAAGCAAAAGCAAATTCCTATCATTGCACTCACCGCGCTTGCAATGCCCGAGGATGCAGTTAAATGTATAGATGCCGGTATGGACCGGTATCTATCAAAACCGGTCCATCCGGAAAAATTAATTGAAACGATTGGATTAGTTTTAAAATTATAACTGCTGAGTTAGCCTTTTTCTTCTTGTATCCTTAAATCTTTTCTTAAAATTTTACCTACATTTGATTTTGGCAATTCGGAACGGAATTCAACAGCCACCGGCAATTTATATTTTGCAAGTTTTGAACCGCAATAGTCAATGACCTCTTTGGATGTCAGGCTTTTCCCTTTTTTTAAAACAATAAATGCTTTAACAGCCTCACCCCTTTTAGGATGGAGAATGCCGATACAGCATGCTTCAAGGATACTGGGGTGCTCAAACAAAACCTCATCTATATCACGTGGATAGACATTGTAACCGCCTGAAATGATCATATCTTTTATGCGGTCAACAATATAAAAGTACCCGTCCTCATCCATTTTTGCGACATCTCCTGTGCACAAAAAATTGTCCTGAGTTATCGTTTTTTCGGTCTCTTCGGGTTTATTAAGATATCCTTTCATCACCTGGGGGCCACGGATCAATAATTCGCCGGGTTCACCAATGGGCATCTCTTTGGTATTGTCTTCCAGATCGACAATTCGACATTCCGTGTCAGGGATTGGCAAACCAATGCTGCCTTGCTTTCTAATCCCTTTAAAGGGATTGATATGGGTCACCGGGGTGGATTCAGTTAAACCGAATCCTTCCACAATGATGGAACCTGTTTTTTCTTGAAAATTATTAATGACCTCAATGGGTAAGGGTGCGCTGCCAGAAAAACACCCCTTTATGCTGGTAAGGTCGGTATGGGCCAGATCCGGGTGGTCAAGTATCCCGATATACATCGTGGGCACCAGGGGCGCAAATGTTACCTTGAATTTGGAAATGGCTTCAAGCAATGGTGCAGGTTGGGGTTTAGGAACAAGAACATTGGCCCATCCCAGCCTAATAGCAAGGTTCATTGAAACAGACATGCCAAACACATGGAAGAAGGGCAGGGCACCCAGCATAACCTCGTCGCCCTTGTCAAAGCCTGGAAACCAGGCTTCGATCTGCTGGGTTTGGCAACTTATATTTCTATGGGTTAACATAACACCCTTTGAAACACCTGTTGTTCCGCCTGTGTACTGATACATGGCCACATCATCAATGGTGATATCGGTTTGGGTATAATCCGGGGCATGGGTTGCAATTACATCTTTGAATTTAAAAAGATCTTTGGCCGGTGTCACCTTGGCTGCAAGCCCTTTCTTTTTAGCTACAAGGGGAAACAGCAACCGTTTGGGAAAAGGAAGGAAATCGCCAATAGAGGTGTAAACAATGGTTTTAATGGCAGTTTTATCCCTTAATTTCACCATGCGATCTGCCAAAAGGTCCAACGTGATCAAAAAGGTCGAGTTGGAGTCCCTAAATTGGTGTTCAAGTTCTCTGTCTGAATAAAGGGGGTTGTTTAGTACGACAATACCGCCAATGCGAAGGGTGGCATAATAGGCAACAACACAAGGAATGACATTGGGCAAAAGAATGGCAACACTGTCGCCTTTCTTTACACGGAATGTTTTTAAGGCGGCAGCAAATCGTGCCACCATCTCATTGAGTTCTTTAAATGAAAGTGTGTAACCCTGGAAAATTAATGCAGGTTTGTTTGGAAAATTTTTTGCCGATTCTTCAAGGTATTGTGGAATTAAGGTGTCATTGAAATTAATATGGTCGGTAACCCCTTGTTCATATGAATTTATCCATAAGTGGGTAGCAGGATCGGTTTTGGGCTTTGAACTAGTTGTCGTGTTCTGATGGCTCACTTTCTTTTATCTCCTCAAGATTAAAGGTAAAAAGATATATCAAAGTGTTTGATAATGGGAAACGATATCTTGTGTCAAGAAAAAAATTAACAATGTTTATAACATCGAATGATATTTATGAAAATAAATATCGAAAATAAAATCCAGTGACACCCATTTGTCTTGAAAATAAACAAATGGATATGATAAATTGCTGGTCATGAAAGTTATAAAAATCGGCGGTGGCTGCCTGAAAAACGGACCGGCTGCACAAAAAATTATAGAGTTGATTGCACAAAGGGGTGAGGGCCATATTTTTGTTCTTTCTGCCTTTTATGGTGTAACGGATATTTTGCTTACCGGTATTGAAAAAGCATTGAAAAATGAAAATGACATTCCTTTGATCATGAACCGGTTAAGGACATTTCATAACACCATTATCAAAAATCTTGTTGAGGACGGCAACAAAAGAAAACAATTGTCAAAACAATTGTCGACTGTTTTTCAACGCTTGGAACGGTATTTTTATGGTGTCAGTTTTACCCGGGAAGCCACCCCGAGAATGAAAGATATGATTGCCACCTGCGGTGAGCGGATTTCTGCTGTCATTTTATCAAAAACCTTGGCCGGTATGGGCAAAGAAAGCTGTTTTCTGTTGCCCGAAGAGATCGGTATTATATCTGATGGCAAATTTATGGATGCCTCTGCCATTATGAGCCAAACGTCAAAAAATATGAAGGCGGCACTTAAATCCCACATGACACCGAATATGATTGTATTTATCCCTGGATTTTACGGTGTGAGTCAAGAAGGGGAGATTACAAGTTTTGGACGAGGGGGATCGGATTATTCTGCAGCTGTTGTTGCCGCATCGGTTCAGGCGGATGTGCTGGAAATCTGGAAAGATACCGAAGGTTTTATGACGGCTGATCCGGATAATATCTCCCATTGTCGCCTGATTCCCGAACTTACCTATGAAGAAGCAGCAGAATTATCTTATACAGGTGCCGGTATTCTGCATCCGAGAACAGTGGAGCCTGTAAAAATGCAAGGCATTGATATTGCGATTAAAAATACTTATAATCCGGATGCACCCGGAAGTTTGATCAAAAAGGATGCCAAAACTGCCGAACAGATCGTTAAAAGTGTTTCATACACCACAGATATTTCCGTATTGAAAATTTATGCATCAGGTATTGGCGCAAGATTTGGTATTCTATCACAGATAACTGAGAATTTGGCTTCTGCCGGGATTAATATAAAATCTGTTATCACATCCCAAACCTGCATCAGCCTTTTATTATCCAGAAATGATATTGAAAAAGGTCATCAAAGCATTAAAAAAATCGATCCGAAACCCTATAGAAGTACATCAACTATCATCGATGTAGCCCTGGTCAGTATTGTGGGAGAAGGGCTTCAAAACAATCGGGGTGTTGCAGCCAAATGCTTTACTGCAGTCTCGGATGCCAATGTTAATATTGAAATGATTTCTTTTGGAACATCAAATGCAGCATTGTATTTTCTTGTGCATGAAGACAAGCTTGATACAACGATTCATGCATTGCACGATATGTTTTTTAATTAACCCAATATCGAACCGTATCTGCGCTTTTTGCCGGAAACACTCTGACCAATCAGCCATCCTATGAACAGCACACCAACACCTGCTAAAAACCATTTGATCATGGCTGTCTTAAACAGATTGCGGGTTTTTATTTTTAATGATGCAAGCTCAGTGGTTAATTCGGTATTTTCTTTTTGGAGTGTTTTGTTCTCTTTAACAATTGTCTGGATGTTTTTAGACTGTTGAATCAAGGTGCTGTATTTTTCTTTGACCTTGACAAGGTCCAGTTTTAAAATTTGGTTTTCACCCATAGTGTTTTTCAAAGATTCTTTTAATGGTGTAAGCAGAGTTTCATACTCTCTCTCCTTTAAGGAAATCATCTTTTTTTGCATTTGAATTTCAGAGCTTAATTTTTCAAGTTGATTTTCCAGAGTTGCTTTTTCTTTTTTTGTCCGGGCAAGCAGAATGGCCTTGGGTGGATCAAAAATGATGAATTTTTTATCGACCCAGCCAATTTCTTTTGCTGGTTTGTCCTCTTGGTTTTTTTGGGTGTCTTTGCCCCTATTGTTTTCATTGGACTGGATTTCAACCTGATAAAAACCATCTTGCTCATCTAAAATTACAACAGGAGTATTGCTGATCAAGGTTTTTATAACGGCATAGGAGTTGCCGGGTCCCTGTCTGAAGGTCAAAATCAATATATCAGATACCCAACCTGTTTTTGCAAAAGCACTTTGTGGAAAAAGTGATAAAGTAATAATCAATATAATAAAATAAAAGAACAGTCTTCTCATCATTTTTTCGTGCCTCCAATCGTTTTTTTGTTTCAATAGCAGTCCTGATGCCATTTTACAATAAAAAACTCTTGCCAAGTGATGCCTGCAAGGAGTATCAATCAACTCTATAATATTAATTTGAGTAAACTAGAGTTCTATTGACCAAAGTTCTATTGAATGGACGCGACTTTTTATCACAAATTGTGTATTACCAATATTCTGAACGGGGTTTCGGATGGATTATCAAAATTTTCTCATCCAAGCCGTGTCGCACTCATCTTTGCTGCAAAAGAGGATGATCCCATCTCTGTGTATGATCCGCAAAATATCCTTCGGGGCCATGAGTCTAAATTAAAAGAAATTTTTTATGATGATGAGTTGTGGCGGGATCGGGTAAAAGAAAAAATACGCTATCAGCCTCTGGGGCATATTGTGACCGAAGAAGATCTTGCACTTGCAGGGTTGATCTCTTATGGCGGATGTTCCAGTGAGTTCTTTTACCAGGTGTGGTTGACCAATCATCATCCTGACATGTGCTTGATCCATCCTACGGAAAGATGGCTTGAACAGGCAGCATGTCTTTTGGCACATGATTATACATCAAGAACAGTGGCTATTAATTCATCCGATTATGTGATGAAAAATTATGCGCTTCAGGCCATTGCTGATTTTATTGTGGATGAAAGAGAACGTAACCTTGGATTTGATAGTAAAATCCAGATACCGCCTGTTTTGGATGATATTTTAAATATTTCCAAGACCCGGGAAGAAGGCGCCTGGGCAAGGGGAGTGCTTTTTTTTTCCGATCCTCGTCGTGTAAAAGAAATTTCTTTTATCACTAAAATTCAGAAACATGAGCGCCCGGTTATCAGCAATGTTAAGCATATCAGAAAGCTTTTGGTGGCTGTCGAAAATTCAGATAGGAAGCTGGTTTCAGATGGATGCACCATCATAGGGATGACCGATTCTGATATTCCGGAATATGCTATAGCTGCAGATTTTAGAGGCGATCATGGTTTTTTGAAATTGGGAAATGAGACAATTGCTTCTTTTTTTGATGGCAGTTTCCATTCCACCACCCGGGAAGCTAAAATGGTTGAACTCGAAGAGCTTTTGCTGGATTCAAATCTGGAAACAGAAAAATCCACACTTCTTTTTCAGTTGATTTCTCACCTTGTTCACAGTGCCGGGAAAGGACGGTATGGATGCACTCTGGTAATTGATCTTAATGAATTGCCGGTTGGCCTTTCAGGGCATGTTTTAGATCCGCCTTTAAGTCTTTTAGAACCAAAACATATGAAGCTTGCCGGTTCTTTGTTGAAAATTGATGGTGCCGTGCATATTACATCAGATTTGTCCATCCAGGGATTTGGTTGTCTTCTGGATGGTAAAACCATAAACTGGGAGAATATGGCCAGGGGCGCCAGATATAATTCAGCCTTGAGATTTTCTGCTGCTAACAGCCATATCATCGTTGTGGTTGTATCGGCAGATCGACCCGTCTCCATAATATATAATGGCATTGAAATAAACGCTTTCAGCCATTGGCGACCCGTGTATCAATACACACCGGAACCCATGTATCTGAAAAAATATTTAAACGGAGTAATGTTATGACACGCGAACACGATCATTCAAGTGATCACTCTCATGGTAATTCTCATGACCATTCCCACGACCATGGTCACTCACATGGACACACCCATTCCCATGAATTGACATTTGAGCAAAAGCTTGAAAAACTTTTTTCCCATTGGATTGATCATAATGAAAGCCATAAGGATACCTTTTTTACCTGGGCTGAGAGGGCAAAAGAAGCAGGGTTGACACAAGTGGCGGGAAAAATTGAAAAAGCAGGGCAAATTTCCACACAAGTCACCCAGCAGCTTAAGGATGCATTGGAAAAACTTAAGGGTTAGTTAAATGCTCTGTCTTCTCGTATACGCTTGGGATATCAGCATACCTGCAAGCATTAATGCACAGCCGGTGAGACCTCGGCCGGAAAGAATTTCATTTAGTATGATCCAGCCGCCAATAGCTGCGACCACAGATTCAAGGCTGAAAATAATGGCTGCGTGTGTGGTCGGTGCATTTTTTTGAGCGTATATCTGGAGAGAGTAGGCCACGCCAACGGAAAGAATGCCGCCGTATAATAATGGTATGGCAACGACCTTTATATCTGCAATAACAAAGGTTTCAAAAACAAAGGCCACGCCAAGGCTCAGCAAGGCACAAACCATGCATTGGATCAGTGACAATAAAGTGGCGTTGAAACGATTGGACAGTCTTCCAATTATAACCAGATGAAAAGCAAAACAGATAGCACTGCAAAAAATTAAAATATCGCCAAAATTGATAGAAAGGTCTTTGGTTACACTCAGAAGATACATGCCGATACTGGCTAAAATAGCACCAAACCAGGTGCTTGCAGCTGTTTTGTCTTGTTTGAAAATCAGATTGAGTAAGGGAACAATAACCACATAGAGCCCGGTAATAAATCCAGCTTTGCCGGCCGTGGTATAGACAAGGCCTACCTGTTGAAAAGAGATTCCTAAAAATAGAAAAATTCCAGATACGCATCCGGCTTTCAACAATCCTTGTTTGTGGCTTTGCATCGTTTTTTTGCGTGTGAAAAACAAAACAGGCAACAGAGACAGGCATCCAAGTACAAAACGTAATCCATTAAAGGTAAACGGGCCAACATGATCCATCCCGATTCTCTGGGCCACAAATGCAAGCCCCCAGATGGTGGCAACAAATATCAGGATAAAATCTGATTTCAAAGTATTCAATTTCATGTTATTCCAATTAATATTAAAATTTTTGGTTCTGTTTTTGTCAAAAAATGTCCTTCTAATATTAAACAAGGAGTGACGTCAAGGAAATATTATGGGTAATGATGTGATATCAAAAGAACTGATGGCGGGACAGCGGTTGATGCTTGGATTTGATGGACTCTGGCTCAATGATGATCTAAAATTTATTATTAATGAACTCAACGCCGGCGGCATTATCCTTTTTAAACAAAATATTGAATCCCCTGATCAGGTGACACGTCTTTGCCTCGACTGTCAGGACTATGCAAAAGCGTCTGGAAAACCACCCCTGTTTGTTGCAGTGGATCAGGAAGGTGGTGTTGTTGCTCGATTAAAAGCGCCTTTCACAGAGTTTAAAGGCAATCCTTTTATTCGAACAATAGGAGAAGCTAAGGCTTTTGCGCAAGTCACCGCCCGGCAATTAAAAAAAACCGGGTTTAATATGAATATGGCACCGGTTCTTGACTGGGTACCCGAGGGCGTGGACAGTATCATGAAAACCCGGGTCTTTAAAGGGGATGTTAAAACGGTTTCTAAACTGGGCAACCAGGTGATAAATACGTTTCAAAAAAATGGCATCATGGCCGTGGCAAAACATTTTCCCGGCATTGGCAGAACGATAAAAGACTCTCATTTTCATCTGCCCACTCTGGATATTGATTTTGACACCTTAAAAAACACAGATATGATACCCTTTGTCGATGCCGGGGCAAATGATGTAGCAGGGGTCATGCTCTCCCATATATTTTATTCACAATTGGATGATCATTGGCAGGCCAGTCTTTCACCGGCAATCGCCCATGATCTTTTACGTAAAGAGATGGGATATGATGGACTTGTCATGACCGATGATCTGGATATGAAAGCCATAAACAAAGACATCAAAACCTGTATCCATCAGATTTTAAAATCGGGTATCGACATGGCATTGATTTGTCATAAAGGCCCCAATATTGATCTTGCATTCAAGCATATTTGTCATTTGCATCATACGGATGAAGATCTGTTGAGCAAGGGCAGGGTGTGTGTTGAAAGGATATTAAGATTTAAACGAAAATATTTGGATTACTAAATTAAATGCGGGTTCTGGAAAACACATCATGCCCCAGACAACAGGTATTGCCCAATTGGATCATCCTATGCCCGCGTGCAGCAATCATGGCGGCATTATCCCCACAAAGTTCGATGGGAGGTGCAAAGGTTGTGATACCTTTTGCTTTTGCCGACTTTGTAACTTTTTGTATAAGGGTCTGATTGGCAGATACCCCACCTGTGATGGCTATTCGAGAGCAGGTTTTTGCTTTTGCAGCCCTGATTAATTTTGTGGCAACAACATCAATAACGGCTTCCTGAAAAGAAGCTGCAATCCGGGCCTTTTTTTTGTTGGATGTGACCTCGTGGTCATGAATAAAGCGTGCAACAGCTGATTTTAATCCGCTGAAAGAAAAATCAAAGCTGTTTTTTTCAAGAAGTGGTCTTGGGAATTTTATCATATCCGGATCGCAGGTTTTTGCAAGACGTTCAATAACAGGCCCCCCTGGATATCCAAGTCCCAGCATTTTGGCAACCTTATCAAATGCTTCTCCTGCGGCATCATCTCGGGTTTGTCCCATAAGCTCAAACTGGTCGAAGGAGGTTACATGATAAATGTTGGTATGCCCTCCTGAAACAACAAGGGTAATAAAGGGAAATTCGGGGGGATGGTCCATTAGGAACAGGGAATATATATGAGCCTCAAGATGGTTGACTCCTGCCAGGGGAATTTTTCTTGCCCAGGCAAAGGCCTTTGCAAACGAAAACCCAACAAGAAGCGCTCCGATTAATCCGGGGCCCCGGGTCGCAGCTACCGCATCTATATCAGATAACCGGATGCGGGCTTTTTTGATGGCCTCGTCAACCACAGGACCTATCGCCTCAACATGCATCCTGGAAGCAATTTCCGGTACTACACCGCCGTATTTATGATGAACATCTATCTGGGAAGCAATAATAGAAGACAGGATATGCGTGCCGTCTTTAATGATTGATGCAGCTGTTTCATCACAGGAAGATTCGATCCCGAGAATTATCATGAAAAGTTTCAGACCCACTGGGTCTGTTCTTCATCCTTTTTGCGGGCTTCAACTTCGCCGATTAGATAAGCTTTTTCATTCATTGCAGCAAGTCTGTCCATAACATCCTGGGCTGCATTATCCGGTACGATAATAACCATGCCGATACCATTGTTGAATGTCCGATGCATCTCATGGTCAGGCACTTGTCCTTGTTTTTGAAGAATATC
Organism: Desulfobacula sp.; assembly: GCA_021647625.1. GTDB lineage: Bacteria > Desulfobacterota > Desulfobacteria > Desulfobacterales > Desulfobacteraceae > Desulfobacula. The sequence goes on along the minus strand of JAKIUJ010000047.1, from coordinate 8,014 downwards.
GAATATCGGTGGAACCTCCCAGGAATCTCTGTGCACAATTGCTTTACAGGCTTTCGGGATCACCCGGATAACGTTTTCGTCAATACCGCCGCCTGTAATATGGACAAGACCGTGTATGGGAAGGTCTCGTAAAAGGCTTAATATAGTAGGTACATAAATGATCGTCGGTTTTAACAGCTCTTCTCCAAGAGTGGTGTCGAGATCTTCTAATTTTGTTGTTACCTCATATTTGCATTTATCAAAAAAGACCTTTCGAACCAGAGAAAATCCATTACTGTGAATACCGCTTGAAGCAAGGCCAATCAGTTTATGACCGTTTTTAATATAGGAGCCGTCAATGATTTTGTCATTATCCACAATACCAACTGAAAATCCGGAAAGGTCATATTCGCCTTCATGATACATGCCCGGCATTTCAGCAGTCTCTCCACCGATCAAGGCGCATCCTGACTGGGTACACCCTTCGGCGATTCCCTTGATCACTTTTTCAGCAACATCATTATTGAGTGCTGCCATGGCCAGGTAATCTAAAAAGAATATGGGTTTGGCACCCTGGACAATGATATCATTGACGCACATGGCCACAAGGTCTATGCCTATGGTATCATGTTTATCCATCATGAATGCTATTTTCAGTTTGGTGCCGACCCCGTCGGTTGAACTGACTAAAACCGGATTCGGAACATTGGAAAGATTGAGTGAATAAAGCCCGCCAAATCCACCAATTTCACCCATTACACCGGTTCTTGGGGTGGATTTTGCGATGTCTTTTATTCGATCAACCAGTTGGTTTGCTTTTTGTATATCAACACCAGAGTCTGCATAAGTTATAGAGCTGCCCATATTATGATTACCTTAGTAAATAATTTTTTATTGAATAAGCCTTGCCGAAACCTTCCAATTATAAACCGAACCGGTCTGAAATGTCAAAAGATTTTTGACAAGGGCAATTGAATATTGTATCTAATTTAATTTTAAACTCAGGCGAATATCGGAGACCTTATAAGACGTATGAAAACGATCAATATTGGAATTTTAGGATTTGGTGTTGTTGGCGCGGGTGTGGCAAAACTGTTAATAGAAAAAAAACAGCTGCTTGAATCTAGAATTGGTGCTGTGTTAAATCTCAAAACCATTGCTGATATTGACACCACGACTGACAGGGGTATTGAACTTGGATCAACCGCCCTGGTGAATGATGCAAAGCTGATTATCAAGGATCCTGATATTGATATTATTGTTGAAACCATTGGCGGTGAAACCATTGCAAAAGATTTTATTTTTAAAGCCCTTGAAAATAAAAAACATGTGGTAACGGCCAATAAGGCGCTTTTGGCTGGATTTGGAAATGAATTGGTAAAAACAGCCAGGCACAATCAGGTGGATCTGGGATTTGAGGCCAGTTGCGGCGGTTGCATGCCCATTATCAAGTCGTTAAGAGAATCTCTTGTGGCCAATGATATCCAATCAATGTCAGCTATATTAAATGGAACCTGCAACTATATATTGACCAAAATTTCCAAAGACGGGTCTGCATTTGATGTTGCATTAAAAGATGCCCAGGACCTCGGGTTTGCAGAAGCTGAGCCATCATTGGATATTGATGGGTATGATACTGCCCATAAACTTGCTATTTTAAATTCCCTTGCCCATGGTATGGAAATCAATTTAAAAGATATTCATGTGGAGGGCATCCGCAATATCACCCCGGTTGATATTGAATTTGCAAAATCCTTTGGATATACCATAAAGCTTCTGGCCATTGGTAAAAAGCATGATGATCATGTGGAAGCACGCGTTCATCCCACAATGATATCAAATTCAAATCCATTGTCCCATGTTGATAAATCGATGAATGCAATTGCCATAGAAGCAGATGCTACAGGTAGGACCATGCTCTATGGCCATGGGGCGGGAATGTTGCCCACAGCCAGTGCCGTATTGAGTGATATTGCCGATATTGCCAGAAATATCATATCAAAAACGAAACGCAGGGTGCCTATTCTGGGATATCCGGAAGACAATATTAAATCAATTCCCATTCTACCCATGAGCGAGTTGTACACACGGTATTATTTGAGATTTGAAGCCCAGGATCACCCGGGTGTATTGTCCAAAATCTCCGGTATTTTAGGTGAGAATAATATCAGTATCAAATCAGTGCATCAAAAGGGAAGACAAAGCAATGGTAAAGTTCGTGTTGTTATGATAACCCATATTGCAAAAGAAGCATGGGTTCAGGCGGCTTTGGCCCGGATTGAAAAAACGGATTCGGTTGTTGGAGACCCTGTAATTATAAGAATAGAAGAAATTACCCAGTAGTATATAATCAGGAGCAGCATACAAGATGAAAATATTGGTAGCAGATCTGGAAGGGGTGTTTTTACCTGAAATATGGATTAATGTTGCAAAAAAAACCGGCATCGAAGAATTAAAACTGACAACCCGGGATATCAGTGACTATGATGTTTTGATGACCAGACGGCTGTCTATTTTAAAAGAAAATAACTTAAAGATTCAGGATATTAAAAATGTTATTGAAACTCTGGAACCGCTCGAAGGTGCAACAGATATATTGGATTGGATCAGGGAAGAATCCCAGATTATAATCCTGTCTGATACCTTTGAGGAGTTTGCCAGACCCTTAATGAAAAAGTTAGGGTTTCCGGCGCTTTTGTGTCATAACCTGACCATTGATTCCCATGGGAATATTACAGATTATAATATACGGATTGATAATCAGAAAAAGCAGGCTGTAAAAGCATTTAAAGCGTTGAATTACCATGTGATCGGATTTGGAGATTCGTACAACGATATCGGCATGATTCAGGAAGCGGACCAAGGCTTCTTTTTTAATCCGCCACAATCTTGTATCACTGATTTTCCAGGCATACCTGTGACAAAAAATTATGCAGAACTTAAAACAATGATAAGCTCGTTATTAGACATATGATTGATATTGACCGTTTTAAAGCAATAAAGGCCATGGTTATCGGGGATCTGATGATTGATGAGTATCTGTGGGGCAGTGTGGATAGAATTTCACCCGAGGCCCCGGTTCCTGTGGTCAGCGTGGAAAAAGAAGACTATACTCTGGGGGGTGCCGGCAATGTTATTCATAATCTTGTGGCCATGGGAGCAGATGTCGTTGCCGTGGGAACGGCAGGCACGGGGCGTGCCGGAAAAATGATCTTTGAGAAATTAGATGTCATAGGCATTAAAACCGATGGTATCATCAGTGAACCGGATCGGCCAACCACAAGAAAAACACGGGTAATTGCATCCAATCAACAGGTGTTGCGTATCGATAAGGAAATTAAAAGAAATATTAATGATACCACATTGAGAAAACTGGTAGATATTATTGAAACAAAGATTAAAGATGTTAATCTGATTATCCTGTCTGACTATGACAAGGGATTGATAACAAAGGCATTGGTTCAAAAAACAGTTTCCCTGGCAAGAGAATATAACATCATGATCCTGGCTGATCCCAAATCCCTGAATTTTTCAAAGTATGAAAACGTATCCATTCTTACGCCTAATAAAAAGGAGGCCAGCCTTGCTGCCAATATGGATATCAATTCCGATATTGATCTTTTTACGGCGGGACAGAAAATTATGGATCAGGTTAAACTTGAAAGGTTGTTAATCACCTGTGGAAAAGACGGGATGATCCTGTTTGAAATCGGAAAAAAACCGTTTACCATTGCCTCAAAGGCCAGGCAGGTGTTTGATGTGTCAGGTGCCGGTGATACTGTAATCTCCCTTCTGGGTCTGGGTTTTGCCATTGGACTGGATTTTAAAGAAAGCGCCGGCCTTGCCAATGCAGCCGCCGGTATTGTTGTTGGAAAATTAGGTACAGCCACCGCATCTATAGATGAATTAAAATCGGCATTACTAAAATAAATACAGTTTTCATAATAAGATCGGGAATAAGTCTTGACAGGTATATAACAATTCTATATATTGCGTTTCGTTGATGCGGGGTGGAGCAGTCTGGTAGCTCGTCGGGCTCATAACCCGAAGGTCGTTGGTTCAAATCCTTCCCCCGCTACCAAATAAATAAAGGATCTTGGCATTTTGCTAAGATCCTTTTGTGCTTTAGTGCCTTGTCTTGTCCCCAAATTGTCCCCGCTTTTTTCGAAAACACCTGCCAGCGTGATTGTTACATCGCTTTGTGTAGAGTTTGGTTTGTTTACAAAATTGTTCGGATGTTTAAGTTTTTTCATTATGTATTGGTCTGATGGTTTTGTGGGCGCCAATAGACTTATTTTATATTAACTGTTTTAAAGATGTTGGAAAAATATTTTTAGAAATTTTGCCGAATTAATATAATCTATATGTTTTTAAAACAAAATCACTGGATACAGGTTAATCAACTAAAGAATAGACAATTTTATACTTTGGCACCGGGGGATTCGAACCCAACGAAACCAATTCAAGAATTAATAAGATTTATATATTGATCTTTATCAGTATTTTATCCTCACTCTTCTATTTGCTATTATTTACTTTTTGTAAAACCGATTTCATTTGTTCTGGTGTCAATTGTTTCATGATCTCTTTTGCTTTTTCTATTGTTTCTACTTTGTAATCATTTTTAACTACTTGTATGGTTTCATCAATATCGGACACTTGAACATTTAACTCTCTTGCTACCCTTTTACATTCTTTTATACCAGGCTGGGTGAGTTCATATTCACCTTGGCCGTGAAAGATTATATAACCTTTGTCTCTTAGGTTTTGAATGGTCCTTTGGAGAGTTTCCTCTGGGTGTTCAGGATGTTTTTTATGATTTAAATGTTTAAGCCAGTTTACCGCTTTATCAATATTTTCCATTCGCATTAATTCTGAACGGACAAAATATTTACCAGTTGTTTTTAAAAAATCATAAATTAATAAAAATGCAATTGTTTCCCAATTAGACTTTCGGATTTTTAAACTGATCTTTGTCATGTTTTTTCCTTTCAGCTAAGTTTGAGTGGGTAGAATATAAGTTCTTGGAATTGCCCTAACTATAATCTACGCTTTATTTGCTAATTCAAGAGCCACTTTTAACTGGTCTGGGGTCAGTTTGCTAAGTAATTCCGCTGCTTTCTCTTCTGGGGTTCTTCTTGATCGGGTTTCTGGTTTCCAGTCATTGAAGTTTCTGGATTTGATTTCTTGATCAGTATATGTGAATTGACCATTGTTTGCATCACCGCTTTCAAGCATTGATCTAACAGTAGCACGGAAATCAATAGTTAATTGTGCTTTTATTTTTGAAACAGCCATTGATTCACCTATAATCTCAACTAACTCTTTTAATGTGTTTGCTTGAAGGACTTTAGGTTTTTTAAGAGTAATTTCTCTTCCAACTTTTTTACTTTTAGTGATTATTGTGTCAGACATTTTAATCCTCCTAATAATTAATTCTATTTAATAATTGACAACCTTTTGTCAAGTGTGAGTCCTATTTACCAGTTTGATTTATTTTAATCAAGTATAATCTTAAAATTTATAGTAATTAAAAAAATTATATCTCATAAAATTAAAAAAACTCTTACTTAGATTCTTTAATATAGAGCACTATTTTTGATATGCTCCAATTATTACTGTTTATAATTATAATATCTATAATGATTAAGATTGTCACCTGTTCTCTGACCCCTCCCACCTTGTAAAGCTTCACCACCCGCTATAGCTGTGGAAGGGATCAGGAAATTATGGAGTCAATTGTCTCTATAGAGTTTTCTATACTTATTATTTCTCTATTAAATCGTTGAATTGATAATTATGGAGGTGGATATTCATGTATTATTTCATAAAATTGCCGCAGAAAATCATGAATAATGCCATTGGAGAATGAAAAGAGTTACCGCGATATGTTTACCCCTTTATATCATGGAGTAACACCCAAATGTGTTAACTAAGCATATAGACATAAATAACTATAATAATTTTTCATAAGCTTTAAAATTAAATTTTATCGGGTGATGTAGCTTGCCCCGGTTATAATGCCACACCAATTTCCTGAACCTGGAAACCAACTCTGTAATGCCCCCTAACGCTGAAAATCCATACACCTTCGGCTTAATCCATTTCCAGAACAACTCCACCGGATTATATTCTGGAGAATACGTTGGTAAATAAAAAATATGGATATTTTTATGTCGTTTCAAATATCTTTTTACTTTTTTTGATCTATGGATACTGGCATTGTCCAGAATAATGACAATTTGTTTCCCTGGCGTCTTTTGGCGCAGTTGCGTTATAAACCATAAGAATGACTCACTGCCTGACTTTATCGATTTTTTCCAATAAAATTTTTGTGTCCTGATATTCAAGCATCCAAAGTAGGTGAGACTTTCTCTCTTTTTTGGTGTTGGAATCCTGTGGCGGCCACCTTTTTTTAAACCAACCTTGAACAAGATAGGGTTCTGTTGAAAAATGCGATTCATCGAGGGTGTAAATCACACTTTCCTTTTGGTCAATTATTTTTAGAATTTCCTGCACCATATTTTTTACCGTGTCTTGCTTCTCTTCTTTGGTTGGAGCGTGACCTGGTGTAGTTTTGGATGGGCGTTTATAAACGTAACCCATATTCTTTAGAGCTCGTGTTACGGTTTTTGAACTTGCATTTAAGTTAAGATTTTTATTTACCTCAAAAGTAATCAAGGGGACACTCCAGGTAGAGTCCTGATAACCATGCTCTATTGGGGAATCCCCAATTATTTTGCCAATTTGCTGTTTTATTTTTTCTCGCATAGTGCTTGGTCTTCCAGGAGAAAAATTCCGGCTCAATCCTTTAATTCCCTGAGTATTGTATCGCTTCAACCAATCCCTGATAGTGTGTTGGTTGCGCTTTAACATCAATGCAATTTCAGGGACCGATTTGCCATCATTACTCAACAGAATCATTAAAGCTTTCTCAGAATCTTTTGATGATGCCTGTTTTCGAAAATTTTCAAGTTTTACTCGCTGCTCATTGGTTAGTTGGATCTTTATCATGCACCCTCCTTGCTGTTTTTATTTATAATTTCAAACAGCAAGGTGAGTGTCAATATTTTTTATAAATATTTATGTCTTTATGCTTACTATGTAAAAGGAGTTACTTTCCATTCGCCATGGTATTATGTAGTTATTTTCTTATTTAACTAACTGTTTTTAAAGATTATTATTGCATCAATCCCTGTAATTACGACATCAGATTATGATGTTAATTTAAACCAAAATTATAATCATAATAAGAAGGTAAACTTTCAATAATTTTAAAAAATATATCATTAAAAGAGCTATCTTTCAGATTGCCATAATACGTATATTGTTTAGACAATCTATTTGCCGCAGGCAAATCACCTTTGACAATCAACCTATTAATATCTTTAATTAATTTTCTATAATGATTGTTAATTCCAACATAATTCAAAACATCTAAAGCATATTATTTTCAAAATAGATTGACTTAATTCAATAATTTGTCAGATTATTTGGGCTTCGGTAAGAAGCCTTTTTTTATGCAAAAAAAATGACGGAGAAAGTTGCCGCTTTCATCCGCCATAACTACCGGGGGGCATATAGCCCACCAAACTTTGGATGAATGATACGTTTTGTTGATGTTTTACTCAAGGATATTTTTCAAATGGGCCGTGATTTTCCATGGGAACGGCCTGAACAGTGCCCTTGTTGTGGTAATTGGAAAGTTTGGGGGCACGGATTTGTTGAAACAATTTTTAATGGTTTCAGTTCAACAATATGGCTGAAACGATATAGGTGTCCAGCCTGTGGATGTGTAGTAAAGCTACGCCCCTCATCACATTTCATCCGTTTTCAATCATCAAAGCATACCATCCGGTCAGCACTTATACATCGGATCAATACAGGCAGGTGGCCACAGGGTTCCTGTTGTAGATTCCTACGCTTCTCTACCTGAAAATTACGCAAGTTTTTCGCCAGATGTTTACCTACCGTGAGAAAGAGCGTTTACTCAAAAACGATAATTATAAATGAAAAACAAAACAGATAATGTCAG
>JAKIUJ010000046.1 GCA_021647625.1 Desulfobacula sp. | reverse complement strand
GATTTTGGGAACAAAGGCCGGTGGCAGTGAGGCAAGTTTTTCCATGGTGATACCGGGTTTAAAATGCTCGTCTTTATCAAAACAAACCGGGCCTTTTCTTTTATTCGGTATTTCCACGGGAACAATTTCCTCGGCAAAGGAACCGTCCTTTGTTGCACGCTCGGTTTCATTGTGACTTCTCAATGCCACTTCATCCATCTCTTCCCTTGTAATACCTAAGTGCTGGGCTATAAACTCGGTGGTGTGCCCCATTATATAGGGTTTACCCACAAACATGCTCAACGGTGCTTTTGTTTCATCAACAGGTCCGTCTTCAGGGTGGGGAATAACATGGGAACCGCAATGCAATGCATGGATCATGTCATCCACAAAAACCTGGTCCTGTAATCGGCATCCCCAACGGGCATTAGGCACACTGTAAGGAACCGAAGACATATGCTCGGTGCCGCCGGCCAGAATAGTATCGGCCATACCGGCCTGGATCATGGCCATCCCGGAGATCATGGCTTCCATGCCTGAGATGCAGACCCGGTTGATGGTAGCTGCTGGAACAGTATCGGGAATGCCTGCCAAGAGTGCGCCGACGCGGGTTACATTCAGAGTATCACGGGACTCTACACAGCACCCGTATCTTACATCATCTATTAATCCGGGTTCAATCCCGGCTCTCTTAATGGCTTCTTTCATGGTAACAGCGGCAAGGCTTGCCCCGTTCATGGGCATAAGGGTCCCGCCAAAGGCACCAATGGCTGTTCTGCATCCGGATACTATGACTACATCTTTCATATTGATTTCTCCTGCTTGTTCAACGTTTTTTATTAGAATTCTGTATTTTCCATTGTAATGGCCGGATTGTCCTCACAGGTAATGGCAGCCAGCTTGCCATCCGTAACCGGTAATAGAGTTGTAATAAAAAATTGTGCCGCCTTAATTTTACCCTGATAAAAGCCGGCATTTTTGGTATCAAGTTTCCGGTTGGCAATGGTTGCCCGCCATAAAAGCATCCAGGCCATGATGATGTCTCCTGCGGCATCCATTAATGGATGGGCGCATGCAAAGGCAGACTCAGACTGTGGAGAAAAAAGCGCAGCAGCTGTTTTCTGGCTGACTTTCAAAAATGTGGACAACGTAACTTCCAACTGCTCTGCAAGACCTTTGAGCGTTTTCTGCTCTTTGGCTTTCTCAATTGTGGCTGAAATCTCATCCACCAAAGATTTCAGCATCGCCCCTTTGCTGCCGGCAATCTTCCTGCCCAGAAAATCCATGGCCTGAATTCCGTTTGAACCTTCATAGATAGATGTAATTTTGCTGTCCCGAACGATCTGCTCAATTGGATACTCTTTGGTATATCCGTATCCACCAAAAATCTGCATGGCCTCAACGCTTACATCAAACCCCTTTTCGCTTGCATATGCCTTGACGACGGGTGTTAATATTTCAGTCAAATGACTGTAATGCCTTGCTTGACTTCGATCCATGGCAGTCTCTTTTTTATCAAAGCAAAACGCGATAAAATAGACCAGGCTGCGCATACCTTCCACATAGGCTTTCATTTTTAACAGCATGCGTTTTACATCCGGGTGTTCAATAATGGGGACCTGTGCTGCTGAATGATCGGCAAGATCTTTAATGCTGCGTCCCTGAAGCCTTTGTCTGGCGTAATCAAGCGCATTCTGATACGCCAGACTTGCACTGGTAAACGCCTGGGTTCCGACTTCCAGACGGACTTCATTCATCATGTGAAACATGACCTGCATACCCTGATTGGGCTGGCCCAGCAAAAGCCCGCGGCATTTACCTTTACTGCCAAGAGACATGGAACAGGTCGGGCTTCCGTGCAGCCCCATTTTTTTTTCCACCCCTGTGCAGACCACATCATTGGTTTCACCCAAAGACCCATCCTCATTCACCCAGATCTTTGGAACAATAAACAGGGATATCCCTTTGGTACCGGCAGGAGCACCTTCTATTCTTGCCAAAACCGGGTGGATAATATTCTCGGTAAGATTCTGCTCACCATTTGTAATAAAAATCTTGCTGCCACTGATCTCATAGGTGCCGTCGTCACATTGTTTTGCCGTTGTGGTCAGTGCCCCGACATCGGATCCTGCTCCGGGTTCCGTCAGCAGCATGGTGCCTCCCCATGCGCCTGTATATAGCTTTTCCAGAAATAATGTCTTTTGCTCTGGCGTGCCAAAAAGATCAATCATCTTTCCTGCGCCATGACCCAAAATCGGATAGGTAGTTAAAATATAATTGGCACCGGTTAAATATTCCATGGCTGCCTGGGCAATTGTAGCCGGCAGTCCCTGGCCGCCATATTCGGGATCTTCGGTCAACGCCCCCCATTCGCCTTTTACAAGCAATTGATGGGGTCGTCTTAAACATTCGGGCACACGAACCGAACCATTTTCAAATATTACGCCAACATCATCACATTCGGTATAGGTGGGGAAAATTTCTTTCACAGCCAGATTTTTGGCTTCCTTTACTACCATGTCAAACATCTTTTTATTCAAATTTTTGTACTTCTTTGACGATAAAAGCGTCTCAACCTGGAGTTGCTCGTAAAGGACAAAATCAATATCTTTTTGATCGGTCAGTTTTGGGGCCATAAATTACCTCATTTAATTGTAGATTTATTAGGTAAGTAATATTTACTTATCCCAAATTAACAAGTCAAGGAAAAAATAATTTCGGATCGATTTAATAAACAGTGTTTATTTTTTGATTATCCGGACGATAATATTGATTGTTATTACAGCGTTTAAGAAACACTATACCGCAACCCGGCGGGATGAATCGGCTCTCAAAATGTAAAATTATTTTTGAGGTGTGATCTAATAAAAATTCAAAACTTATTTCTTTTTTATAATGTCTCTTTTTATTGCCAGAAGCCCGGCGATAGTAATTTGGTCTAGCCGTTCAAACATTGCGCGTGTAGCTTCTGCCCATACCCAACGTGATAGACAGTCGCCTGCTTTATTGCATATCCCGCAGACCTGTTTTTCCTGGTCCGCACAATCGGTAATTACGGCAGGCTCTTCTAAAATTCTTACAATTTGTCCAATGGTAATTGCGCATGGTGCTTTCGCAAGCATATGTCCACCGGTTGGCCCACGCTGGCTGTTAAGCACACCGGCTTTTTTTAATTTTACAGTTAGTTGTTCCAGATATTTTAATGAAATATTCTGACGTTTAGAAACTTCGCTCAAAGGCACAGGTTTTTCTTTTCCATAAACAGAAATATCAAGAATGAGTCTGGTTCCATATCTGCTCTTGGTTGTCAATCGCATTGCAATTCCCCTGTTGGCCTATATTTACTTTTCATTCAAACACTGATTAATTTTTGAGTGAGCCCTTATTCTTCCTCAACCGGTTTCAAATGCTCCGGAATCTCAAGCATTTCAATGATTAAGGGTTTTAGAAAAGACCATCTGATCCCGATTTCATATTCTTCTTCAAGATCACGAATAGCATCCCAGCAGTTATGACAGGGTGCAATGACCAGGGTTGCACCTGTGGCCAGAATCTGGTCTCTTTTGACTTTAAGGCCCACATTTCTTTGTTTTCTAAAGTATCCGATACCATTAAAACCGCCGCCGCCGCCACAGCAAAAATTATGCTGCCTGTTTGGATCCATGTCTATAAAATAACCAGGTTCAACAATATAGGAAAGAATCTCTCTGGCTGTATCTCTTAATCCGTGATTTCTGACATAATTACAAGAGTCCTGCAGTGTGCATTTCTCTTTAATTCGTTTTGCAGGATCAATTTTCAATTTACCGGATCGCAGTGCTTCTGCCAGCCATTCGATATAGTGTATGGATTCAACCGGTGGCCTGCCACTTTTTAAACCGGCCCAATAGGGGCCTTCCACAACCGTTGCCCTGTGGGCATGGCCGCATTCCGTCCCGATCATTCGCTTGGGTTTTAAACGTTCCATGGCATCATAGACGCTTTGCACCTGGATCTTGCAAGCAGCCCAATCCCCTGCAAACATGGCAAGGCTGGTCAATTCCCAACCCTTTGTCGGAACTGTCCATTTTTCGCCTGCAATATGAAATAAAATGGCAGCTTCCGCCAGATCCTCAGGGTAATGTTTTGCTTCACGGGCATTCACCGTATACATGATATCCGCATCTTCAACATCCACAGGAACGGTGAGTCCGGGGTACTCGTCTTCATACTCCTCGACCATCCACTCAAAGGTATCAATATAATCTTCACTGGAAATGTCCATCTGGGCCTGGTAAACCCTGTGCATGCCTGCACCGATTTTCATTTCCCAGGGGACAAATCCCTGCTGGTATAAAAGGCCGCGAAGATACCCGAACATAATCCCGGTATCAATGCCGTGGGGGCAGTAAGTGCCGCAACGGTTGCAGCAGGTGCATTGTGCCCAGGCCACTTCCATGGCGTGGAGCATGAATGCATTGTCAACTTTGCCTTTTTTCTTAATTATTTCACCCAGGGTTGACTGAATTTTATAGGCAGGCACCTGTTTGGGGTCTCTGTCATTGGCAAGATACAAAAAACAGGAATCCGCACACATACCGCAATGGGCACAAATTTCAAGCCAGGTGCGAATTCGGGATTTACAGGTATTCTGGATGGTTTTCCACAAAAGATCGGAATCAATTTCCAGACTTTTCATCTCTTGATAATATGTTTTACCGCTCTGGTCTGCTAAAAGAGTGGTTATTCCTTGTGCAGTATCAACGGGTTTTTTATTACACAATGTTCCTTCCGGCATGGATTTTCTCCTTAAAAGCTGGTGTCGATATTAAACTACCAGGCCATTTTTGTTCCTTTTAGTCCACCTCGTTTTATACCAAAATCCATTCCAAGCTGGGCCCTTGAAGCAAAAAACAAAAACACATGGGAAAGCTTGGTAAAAGGGATTGCCAATAAAACGATTTCACCTGTTAAAATATGAGCGTTTATCCAGAATGAATAGTCACCCACCCCGTAACGGGCAAGCATCCCTGTCATAAAAGGTGCCATGGAAATAAGCAGGACACCCCAGTCTTTTCTGTCTGTCATGATTCTTACTTCAGCAAGGACAAGTCTGCGCAAGATTAAAAAAAATAAACTTGCAACGGCAACCCAGGCTAATATATCCGCTGTGCATGCACTGATGGTAAACAGCGAAAAACCAAGTTTTTCCGCCATAAAGACATTATGTCCAATCAAAAAAAGCGGAATAAGCACAACACCCAGGTGAAATCCAAAAAATGCTGCGGCCATTACAGGTTGCGATCTCCAGCCATAAGTGCCGTATGGGATCAACCATTTATAAATAGACCTTACCGCGCCTTTAAACCCCATGACAGGGTATTGTTTATATGCAACTCTGTCCAATTGCCAGGAAAGACCTTTAAAGTATAGATACAATCTTACAACCATTCCGATAATACAGACCCCTGAACTCAGATAAAAGATAGGCCCTGTTAATAATGCGTGCATCTCAGCCTCCATGTTCTATAAAATAATAATTTTATTATATTTCCTGTTTAATCGTCTCGATCCGTCAGATATATCCAGTATAGCGGCATAAAAATTAAAATAGCGCCCATGACAAGATAGGTGATTCCTTTGGAATATGTCATAAAATCGTGGAGAGTAAAAAATTCCATTCTAAGTACTCCTAAAGTTTAATGATCTTCTTTATATTCAGGATGTTCATAAAGTATGGGCATCCGAGTTACAACAAATTTGTATGCGACAACACCCAGGGTAATAATAAATATGGTGGTCCCAATCTCCATAAAACTTGGAAAATACCGGTCGGCCGAAGGCAGGTGCCAGTTAAATGCGATCAAAGACACATTAAGCCTATTGAGTATAATCCCAAGGATTGTCCAGACAGCCGCAATTCTGATTAGCAAGGTCTTTTTCTCTCTTGATCCCACACTGTACAAAATTGCAGGAAAAAGAACAAACACGATTAATTCAACAAAAAACCACAAGCCCAATCCAGTGGTGAGATAGTGCCAGTTGTTATCCACAGCAATGCCGATAATTTTAATGCCGAAGTATCCCATCATGATAAAAGAAGCGGCTTTACCGAACCCCAGCACAACGCCGTTGGCCTCGGCCAAATGGGTGTCATCCATTTTATCGTGGAGCCATCGATGCGCCAGGGTGCCTTCAAAAATCACCATGGACATACCGGCAAACATACTGGAGATGAAAAAGTAAACATGCAGGTAGCCCGAATACCACAAGGGATGGAGCTTAGAGGGTGCAATTAAAAACAGTGCGCCCAGTGATGACTGATGAAGGGTTGAAAGGACAACACCGAAAATAGTTAAAACAAGGGTTAACCTTAGCACCCAGTTACGAATTTTTCTAAACCCAAGCCATTCAAAGGCAGCAGGCGTGAACTCTACAAACAAGACAGTGAGATAAAGAAAGACACATAAGCCCACTTCAAATAGTAGAGAAGAAGTTCCCTGGGAATAAAAAATGGGGTACGGCAGTTTCCAGGGGCGACCCACATCATAGTTAAGCGCAAAAACAACCAGGGCATACCCTAAAAATGCTGTTAAAATGGCAGGCCTGACTGCGGAATGATATTTTTTCAACCCGAAAATATAACAGGCGGATGAGGTCACATATCCACCGGCTGCCAATGACACACCGCAAAGCAGGTCAAATCCGATCCAAAGTCCCCATGGGTTATTGTTGTCAAGATTTGTAACCGCACCGATCCCTTTTGTAAATCTGAGAATGGTAAGGACCAGTCCAACAATAATAATCATGCCGGCAACCACATTAAACGGTGTTAAATATTGCTTTTGAGCAATGGTTTGTTCCTGAGCCATTTATTCCTCCTTGTTCCCAGCATCATCTACAGTATCGTCAACAGCGTTAGCGTCAGTATCCGCCGTTTCACTCCGGGCTGCTTTTGCTTCTTGTGCTTCTTTAGCTGCTTCTTCCAGGGCTTTTTTCACTTCATTTAAGACTGCGATCTCTTTTTCTTTGGTCATCGTTTCCCTGAGTTTTTTCAGCTGCGCATTCATTTTTTGTGTGGCTGTGTCTGTTGCATCCTGGACAGCAACTTGTTTTTCCTGCAATGCAATTTTTTCTTTACGTTTTGAGATGGCATACACACCGGTTAAAAGTACAGGCCACAGACCCACAACAATAGGTACGGTTCCTAAAGCACCGGCTGTCATGGCAGGTGCGGGTGTTACCCCTAAATCCTCTCTCATGCCAATCTGCTCAAATGGAACACTGGAAATATACAGCCAGTTGGTTCCACCCATCTCATGCTCACCATAAACATGGTCAACATAATGTTCCGGCCGTTTATAGATTCGTTTCCAGGCAATTTTTAAAAGATCTTCGCGTTTCCCAAAAGTCAATGCTTCTTTCGGACAGATATCCACACAACCGGGCAATTTACCTTCTTTAAGCCGGGGCAGACACATGGTGCATTTGGTTACTTTTGGCGTTAACGGATCATTATAGGTATATGCCGGCACATTAAACGGGCAGGCAACCATACAATACCGGCATCCCACGCAAAGCGATTCATCATAAACAACTGCGCCGGATTTATCTTTCGTCAATGCTTTTACAAAGCAGGCAGATGCACAGGCCGGTTCCTGACAATGGTTGCATTGTTTTTTTGCAAAATTATTGCCTTCAAACTTATTAACAACGGTATAGATGGACTCACCCGTCCGTCTTTTTTGATCCAGAACCTCAAGGTCGTCAAACGGTCTATCCGGTTTGTCCAGCGCATTAACTTCATTGCAGGCCTGTTCGCATTTCCTGCATCCGATACATTTAGTGGTATCATGAAGAACGCCAAAACTGTCCGGGTGACCTTTAAAATGTTTATTTGAGGCTCCATAGGCTTTTGACAGAGCGCCGGACGTTGTGGCACCAATCGCCACCCCAAGCGAGCCCAAAAACTTTCTACGAGAAATAGCCATAATTATACCCTCTAATTTTATCCTTTGAATATTCTATTTCTTTTCTTCGTGACATTTCACACAGTCGGTTGCCAGTACGGTTTCAACTTCCATTTTTTGATGACAGGTAATGCACTGGCCATGATACGCACCTTTCAAGCCGGGTCTGTCATCCGCATCAGGACCAGTTTTGCTGTGGCAGGATGCGCACTTTGGTGGTTCAAGTGTCTTGGGACTGTTGTGATGACATCCAACACACAATTGGGCCTGATCACCGTGAAATGATTTGGCCATTTCATTTGATTCAACCTTTTTTATTATGGTCTGAACCACTTTTCTGTGCGGGAATACGCTGGGTTTATAGTCTTTTGACAAGATACCGATAATGACTTCTTCAGGAATTTTATCCACAAAAACAGCTTGGTATCGTGTATCAAGATCGTGTAAGGCCTGTTTAGCTGCATTTTCCGACGTCATTGTTTCAAGCAAGCCTGATGTCAAGCTATGACAGGTTTTACAGGATGCAGGATTTTTAGCTTCAATCGGTGCATTAAAATGGCAGCCGGCACATTCTTTTGCCCTGGTTGCTTCTTTATGGCACCCCAGGCAACTTTGATTCGTATCCATAGTATGCATGGCTTTTTCAAGACTGACAAACCCGCCGTTCACATCTCCACCGCCCGGTGTATGGCAATCGCTGCATTTTTTGAGCGTTTCATGATGGCATGCCTTACAGCTCACGGTCTTTTCTTCATGGAATTTATGATTAAAGGCAACAGCATTCATGAACCCTTTTTCCTTCTTGCTGCCGTTTTTCCATCCGGTAAGAACTACTACATCGGGTTGATTCCGTTTGAGCCTGGTAATATCGATGGCAATTTTAATCTGTTTTTGCATCTGCACATCATGACACCCGGCGCATCTTACCGGGCCTGCGGATATATTCTGGGCCTTAAACGATTGATGACATTTTACACACGAATCATGGGAGGCCTGCCTGATAGAACGGATATCATTTTTTGTTTCGCTTTTATGGCAATAGATACAGGCTTCTTCCTGCCCTCTTGTAAAAAAGGTTTCTTTTGTCTTTTCGTTGTACTGATGATGACAACGACTGCAATTATCTTCCCCTGAAGATTCCATCCCTTTAATTTGTGCTGAGCGCTCATGAATGGAATGCAATGATTTATCAAATTTTATTTGTTCCCACAAAGACGTCCTGGCCTCTCTCCCGACATGGCAGGCACGGCACTCAGCAGTCAGTGGCCTGAAAGAATCTTTGGCTGACTTTTTTTCTTTATGGCAGGCCACACATTCGTTGTGATAAAGTTCCATGGACGCTTTTTTTTGTGTCCGTTTAAACTTAAAAACAACCGATCCTTTTTCCTCAACATGACAAGCAGTACACTTGTCGCCTACAGCTTTTGTATGAACATCATGCATAAACCCTACAACAGGCATTTCATTTTTTTTCAACTCGTTTTCAAGCTTAATAATGATACGATCCGGTCCGATTTCTTTTGTAACCTCCGGGGTACTTGCCTGCCCGATGAAGGGAAACATAATAAACAAAACAATCATCGCAAGAATTATCAGCTGAAATGATTTAACTTTTGACATGGTCCAATCCTTTTGATTGATTAAAAAAAACTCAACTCCAAACACACCAATCTACATAGCGGATTAATTCCTACTATTTCTATAGGAATAAGTCAAATAAAATTTTCCGACAAATGTACTATGAATTAAAAATCATGCCAAAGTTACATGCATTTACCCTGGGCCCTAGTCAGGGCTAACGCATGTAACTTTTCCATATTAATAATTTCAGGTAGTTACGGTTTGAAGGTAAACGCAAATGAAAATCTCGTTTTACACAAGCACCTGTAAAACAAAGAATTAAAGTTCATGCCAAGTTTACATGCGTTTACCCTGGGCCCTAGTCAGGGCTAACGCATGTAACTTTTCCATATTAATAATTTCAGGTAGTTACGGTTTGAAGGTAAACGCAAATGAAAATCTCGTTTTACACAAGTACCTGTAAAACAAAGAATTAAAGTTCATGCCAAGTTTACATGCGTTTACCCTGGGCCTTTAGCTTTTTCATCTTGATTTTATTAACCTTTTCTGGGTAATATGGCCTCTTTAATTATATACAAAAAAAAATGAATACAATTTTTCAGTCGAATGCTGATTATAATATAGATTCAAATTAACAGGAGGAATCAATGGCAAAGATTGTAAATCGTCAAGAGATGGCTCAAGGAACCATCATTCTTAACGAGATAAAGGCACCACGCATATCACAAAAAGCCAAACCAGGCCAATTTGTGATACTTCAAGCCGATGAGACAGGGGAACGCATCCCTTTAACCATGGCAGATACAAACCCCAAAAAAGGCACGATCACCATCATCTATATGGTCGTTGGTAAATCCACCGCCCGTTTTAGAGATTTGAACGTTGGGGATGAATACTATGCCTTGATCGGTCCTTTAGGAATGCCCACCCATGTTGAAAACGTGGGAAAAGTTGTCTGTGTCGGCGGAGGAACCGGCATTGCCGTGCTTCACCCCATCACCCGCGCCCTGAAAGAAGCCGGCAATGAGGTCACCACCATCCTTGGTTCCAGAAGCTATGATCTTCTAATCATGGAAGAACAAATGCGAGCCGCTTCCACCGATCTTCATATCTGCACCGATGACGGATCTCACGGTCATCATGGTTTTGTCACACAAGTTCTCAAAGATGTTCTTGAAAATAATGATATTGACCTTGTTGTGGCCATCGGCCCCATTCCCATGATGAAATTCTGCAGCCTGATTACCAAAGAAAAGAATGTCCATACCCTTGTCAGCCTGAACCCGATAATGGTGGATGGTACCGGCATGTGCGGCTGCTGTAGAGTAACCGTTGGCGGCGATACAAAATTTGCCTGTGTAGACGGTCCGGAATTTGATGCTCATAAGGGAGATTTTGATGAACTGGCCAAACGCCTGGCATCTTATCTTGATGACGAAAAACAAAGCTTCGACGCGTATAAGAACGGCAATGCGCAAAAAACCGGAAATTTTGACAAAACATAAAATATTAGACTGATTTTGAATATTATTTCATATAAATTATAAAGCATAAAAGATATATCCGGGTTTAAGCTGGGCTAAAACTTATGTTTCACCTTGAGCTTAACTCCGATTAAATATATGGAGGACTAAATGGCAGACAAAAAGAAAAAAGTGCCACGGGCAAAGATGCCCGAACAAGATCCAAATGTAAGAAGAAGAAATTTTAAGGAAGTACCCCTTGGACTGGAAGCTGAAACAGCCATAGCAGAAGCAAAAAGATGCCTTCAGTGCAAAAAGCCATTGTGCGTAGACGGCTGTCCCGTATCCATTGATATTCCCGCATTTGTCAGCCGCATTGCAGACAATGATTTTTCCGGTGCCATTGGCAAATTGTGGGAAAGAAACGCACTGCCGGCAGTTTGTGGACGTGTCTGCCCCCAGGAAGAGCAATGTGAAGGCAGGTGCATTGTGGGCAAAAAGGGCGAACCTGTTGCCATTGGATATCTTGAAAGATTTGCTGCTGACTATGAACGTAACAACGGTACGGGCGGCGTTCCTGAAGTGGCAAAACCAACAGGCAAGAAAGTAGCTGTTATCGGTTCCGGTCCATCAGGACTGACTGTGGCGGGCGATCTTCTGCTCAAAGGACATGGTGTCACCATTTTTGAAGCATTCCATAAAGCAGGCGGGGTTCTGGTTTACGGTATTCCCGAATTCAGACTGCCGAAAGCGATTGTTGCCAATGAAGTGGCCGCCCTTGAGAAAATGGGCGCAAAAATAGAATGCAACAACGTTGTTGGTGCATCCGTTACCATTGAAGAACTTTTTGAAGAAGGGTTTGATGCCGCCTATATTGGTGTTGGCGCGGGTTTGCCAAGATTCATGAACCTTCCCGGTGAAAATGCCATCGGTATCTATTCGGCCAATGAATACTTAACACGTACCAATCTGATGAAAGGGTATCTGTTCCCCGAATATGACACCCCCATTGCCAGGGGTAAAAATGTGGTGGTTTTAGGCGCTGGTAATGTTGCCATGGACTCGGCAAGAACAGCCATGCGACTGGGTGCTGATTCTGTAAAAATAGTTTACAGACGATCCCGCGATGAAATGCCCGCAAGGGAAGAAGAGCTTCACCACGCACTGGAAGAACAGATCGAATTTGTTCTTTTAACAAATCCGACACAATTTTTCAGTGATGAAAATGGACGACTCACCGGAATGGAATGCCTTAAGATGGAACTGGGTGAGCCTGATGATTCCGGCAGAAGACGTCCCATACCCATTGAGGGCTCTGAGTATAAAATCAATTGTGATATGGTTGTTGTTTCTGTGGGGTCCAATGCCAATCCGCTATTGACCAATTCAACACCGGATGTTTCTTTGAACCGCTGGGGTAACATTGATGCAGACCCTGTAACCGGTAAAACAACCAAGAAAGGGGTTTGGGCAGGTGGTGATATCGTTACCGGTGCTGCAACCGTTATTCTTGCCATGGGCGCCGGAAGAGCCGCTGCCAACTCCATGCACGATTACCTGGCCCTGGGATGGTAAGCCACGCAATAGTGAAATAAGCAATACAGATGTATATATAAAGGTACCGCACTGACAAACGTCAGAGCGGTACCTTTTTTTATTGACTATTGCCA
Source organism: Desulfobacula sp. (assembly GCA_021647625.1). Classification (GTDB taxonomy): domain Bacteria; phylum Desulfobacterota; class Desulfobacteria; order Desulfobacterales; family Desulfobacteraceae; genus Desulfobacula. The sequence continues at coordinate 10,634 of JAKIUJ010000046.1, read as the reverse complement.
GACTGAATACTCTGTGTTTGGGCGGCTCGTAGAGGAGCATAGCTCACAAAGTTGCCCATATGCAAGGCGCAAGGAATCTTGAAACCGGAGTGTACTATAGTACATGAGGATTTCAGGATTTTGCAGCAACGAAGCAGATGGGCGCTGCTGACGGGTGAGTTTTCGTTCAAACACTAACTATTGTTTGATATACACCTTATGATCCACCAAAGACAATGAATGTATATGACCTTTAATATACTTTTGCTCTCCAAATATTGATACCAGACGGATACCTTCCTCATCCGGCTCCACCCTATCAACAGCCTCCATCAACAAAGACTCTTTATTATCTTCAAGTAAATATGCACTTGCTTCACACATAATTTTTTTTACTCCCTCTCTATTCCAAAAACGATAAATGTTTATCCAGCAGTTCATCAATCAAAAGCGGTAGCGGCAACCCGCTTATCCCGACAATTTCCAAATTTTCCTGGGTCAACGGCAATAATATTTTTATTGCACCAGAGTTGCTGACAGCCTCTGCCATGACGGGAGTCACTTCCCCCATCATGGCATTGGGCATGATAATCCCGACAGGACCTATAATAACGTCTGCTTTTTTTACGGTCCAAGCAATGGCACTGCTGCCCGAAGCCCCTCTGTTTGCCCTTGCCTTGAGCATCTGGGCTGTGGCAATAGCATTGGTACCAAGGGCTAAAACTTCAATTCGTTCTTCAAACCGCTCTTTAAGCCGTCGAATAATCGTTGCTCCGATGCCACCACCCTGACCATCAATTACGCATATTTTTTTTGGCGCACTATTTTCATTTGCTATAGTGGCTTTTTGGGGATTCATTTTTTTCACATCATATTAACGTAACCGTTAACTTCCTTTTTATTTCTCTGATTCAAACAGTTCTTTGACTTGTTCCCAAACGGATTGAGCTACATTTTCCATGGATTGTCCACCATCAATAATAGCGATTGTTTCACTTTTTCTGACCGCCTCAAAAGCCTTAAAATAATTTGATCTCACATTTTGCATGATATCAATTTTTTCATACATTTCAAGGCTTCCCCCTTTTTGTTTTATCCGCTTCTTGATCCGCTCAAAACAATTGTCCGGATCAACATCAATAAACACAGTCAAATCCGGCCTCAACAATTGTGCATTCAGCGCATTGGCATTTATCACCCAGGCCATATCAATATACTGCGCATGATACGCATAGGAAGAAAAATAATAGCGGTCGCAAAGCACCACCTGACCCTGGTCTGTCTTATGACAGACACCATTTTTTTTATTAACCAGATGATCGGTTCGATCTGCGGCAAAAAGACTGGCAATCGTCCGCTGGTCGGTTGCAAGGTCTCCTATGAGCATCTGACGGATCAAGGTACCTATGGGACCGTCAGTGGGCTCAAATGTTGAATAGGATTGGATCCCTGTTTTACTCAAACGATCCGACAGCATCTTAATCTGAGTGCTTTTGCCCGATCCGTCAATTCCTTCAAAAACGATAAACCGGCCTTTTTTTTGGTTATTCATTTTTTTACACTATCCCATAAAAAAATTATTTTCCTTAAATCGAAAACCATCTATAACAACATAAAATATCCTTGGCAAGTGCCCATATCAGGGCTAACGCATGTAACTTTTCCATATTAATGATTTCAGGTAGTTACGGTTTGAAGGTAAACGCAAATGAAAATCTCGTTTTGCATAAGTACCTGTAAAACAAAGAATTAAAATTCATGCCAAGTTTAAATGCGTTTACCCCGGCCCTGATATCCCCTATTTACAATTTCAGGCTTCACTCAAAAACAACTTTACATTTTGGGACCCGATTCATATTGCCCAACTGCGTTGTAAAAACACGACATATCTCGATATGCATTAATTTCCACGCCTTACCGGGCCAGGCGACTCAACTTACAAAATTAGTAATTAATTTTTGAGTGGGCCTTAAAAAAGAAACTTGCTATCCTCATAAATCCGGTTTATTAAAATATAATACCGGCAGCCATGCGAAGCTTTGGCAATGGATCCTATGAATTATGCAAAAAACCAGGGATTTTGACAAGGCATGAAATACTATGCCCGGTTGCTGTGTTATTCCATAAAAATTTAAATTAAGGTGAAGTATGAAGTATGATGTCATTATTGTGGGTGGTGGGCCCGCCGGGCTCTTTGCGGCCTATCAGCTAGTTGACAACACGTCGTTAAAGGTGTTAATGATCGAAAAAGGCCGCGCACCCTTAAAACGCAGATGCCCGAACCACAACCTTCAAAAGTGTGTACAATGCGACCCTTGCAATATCCTGTCCGGTATCGGCGGTGCCGGGCTCTATTCCGACGGAAAACTCAATTTCATTCCCCGGTTGGGCAAAACCGATCTGACCCAGTTTATGTCACAAAATTCAGCCCAGGCATTGATTGATGAAACCGAAGAGATCTTTACCCGGTTTAAGATGGATGGGCCGATTTTCCCCACCAACATGGAAGAAGCCAAAAAAATCCGCAAGGAAGCAAAAAAATTCGGCATTGATCTTTTGCTCATCAAGCAAAAACATTTAGGCTCTGATAACCTGCCGAAATACATTTCGGATATGGCTGAATATATTCAGTCTAAGGGGCTTGAAATAAAGGCCAATGAGGATGTTATCGATATAATTGAAAACGATGGTCGAATTCAAGGTGTTAGTACGGACAAAGCCGAATACAAAGCTGAAAATGTTATTTTAGCCCCTGGCAGAATCGGTGCCAACTGGATGTCCTCTCTGGCACAAAAACACGGCATTTCATTAAGCCAGAGAGGGATAGAGGTCGGAGTCCGGGTTGAAGTCCATAATGATATCATGGATGATCTTTGCAATATCATTTATGATCCTACTTTTTTTATCCAGACCTCGACCTATGATGATCAGACCAGGACGTTCTGTACCAACCAGGGCGGATTTATCTCACTGGAAAACTATAAGGATTTTGTCTGTGTTAACGGGCATGCGTATTCCGACAAAAAATCAACCAACACCAACTTTGCCTTTCTATCCAAGGTGGTGTTAACCGAACCTGTAACCGATAACCAGGCCTATGGTGAATCCATTGGAAAACTGGCCACCATCATCGGTGGCGGAAAACCAATATTGCAACGGTTTGGAGATTTAAAAAGAGGTCGGCGATCGACCTGGAACAGAGTTCATAAAGGCTATATTGAGCCCACCATGACCAGTGTGGTATGCGGAGATATTGCCATGGCTTTACCGGAAAGAATATTAACAAACCTGATTGAAGGATTGGAATCTCTAAACTGTGTTGTTCCCGGCGTCTCAAATGATGAAACACTTTTATACGCGCCGGAAATAAAGTTCTTTGCCACCCAGGTGGAAACAAATAATTATCTTGAAACCGCCATCAAAGGCATGTATGTCGCAGGGGATGGACCCGGTGTGGCTGGTAATATTGTATCTGCTGCAGCCACGGGGATTATTCCTGCCAAAAGGATCATTGAACTTAATTAGTGTTTGAACGAAAACCCACCCGTCGGCAGCGCCCATCTGCTTTGCTGCTGCAAAATCCTGAAATCCTCATGTACTATAGTACACTCCGGTTTCAGGATTTTTTGCGCCTTGCATATGGGCAACTTTTCGTCCAAACACGGGTTTTCGGTCAGGCACTGATTAATTTTTGAGTGAGCCCTTAGGGGAAATACGTAGCGCAGGCATCATCAGATTCCCAGGCCATGACCTTTGATACTATCACATTGTCCTTGAGCGCTTCATTCAGCAGAGACTGGACTCTTTGAGCAATATAAACAGCAATTCGCTCGGAGGTCGGCTGCATATTTTCAAACATTTTAAGTTCATTTAAAAATTTATGGTCTAATTCCCCTTCAACCACTTGCCTGACCGCCTTTTTAATATCACCAAAGTCAGCGAGCACACCTGCCGAATTTAATGCATCACCCGTTACACAGACTTCAATTTTCCAGTTATGACCATGCAGATTTTCACATTTTTGCCCCACCATTGTAAGCTGATGGGCACCTGCAAAACGACTTTTTACCTTAAGTTCAAACATCGTTTTTCCTTTAAGGGTTTTATAGGTTCTTAAATAAATTTTTCAATTTATTTGATATTTTATTTGCATCAAGCTTGTCAAACTCTTTAAGCAATTTAATTTGTTTTTGGTTTAACTTGGTTGGTGTTTTAACAATGACCTTTATAACCTGATCCCCACGCCGACCCGTTCTCAATGAGGCAATCCCCTGGCCCCTGAGTTTAAAAATATCGCCATATTGGGTGCCTTTAGGAATCTGAAGTATTTCATCTCCAACAAGGGTGGGTATCTTTATGTCCTCGCCCAGAGCTGCCTGGATAAAAGAGATATCAATCACACAGACCACATCGGTCGCATCTCTCTGGAAAAATTTATGGGGCTTAACATTAACAACCACATATAAATCCCCGGGAGTTCCACCAGACGCTGGTGGGCCTTCGCCTTCTCCGGTCAACCGCAATTTTGAACCCACATCGACACCGGCAGGAATCTTGACTTGAACTTTACGTGTGATTTCAACCCGACCGTTCCCCCTGCATTTTCTGCATGGATTTGGAATAACGCTTCCTTTACCTTTACAATACGGACAAGTGGTTTTTACCTTGAAAAACCCCTGACTCTGGATAAACTGACCGCTGCCCTGGCATTGTGAACATGTCTGAACCGTGGTTCCGTCCTGACAACCCGATCCCTCACATTCAGGACAGACATCCAATTTAGGAATAGAAATGGTTTTTTGCGTACCAAATGCGGCTTCCATAAAATCAATGGTCAAATTATAACGAAGATCCGATCCACGTCTGACACGTCCCCCGCGACCATTACCACCGCCGAACCCAAAGAAATCCTCAAAGATATCACCAAAGCTTGAAAAGATATCTTCAAACCCGCTTGGACCCTGGTGGCCTGCACCTTCAAGACCTCTGTGCCCGAATTGATCATATATCTGGCGTTTATTTTCATCATTCAAGACCTCATAGGCTTCGGATGCTTCCTTGAATTTGTCTTCGGCTTCTTTATTATCCGGGTTTTTATCCGGATGAAATTGTATAGCAAGCTTACGGTAGGCCTTTTTCAACTCCGGTTTTGAAACATCCCTGCCAACGCCAAGTATTTCATAATAATCACGTTTATCTGTCATTTGAATCCTGCTCGTCCTTGCAGCCTTTGGGGCTTGTTTTAAATTGTAATATTCCCTGTATTATGCTACTTTCTCAACCTGTCTTAGAAAATAACTTAAAATAACTCAATATCCCAGGTTGTCAACGATGAATAAAGAACTTGAATTTGTAAAAGACATGTTTGACCGCATTGCTCCCAGGTACGATTTTTTAAATCGTCTATTAAGTTTTCGCCAAGATACTATGTGGCGTGCACAAATGGTGAATGCTGCTGTTCTTAAAAAAGGCAGCCGGATTCTTGATGTTGCCTGCGGCACCTGTGATGTGGCTTTGGAAGCAAGTTCCCAGTTAAAAAGTACTGCCGGAATCTGGGGATTGGATTTTTCATATGGCATGTTGAAACTGGGCAAAAAAAAACTTTTAAAAAAAGCAAACACCTCCATTGAGCTGCTCAACGGGGATGCCCTTCATCTCCCCTTTAAAAATAATATTTTTGATGCTGTGTTTATTGCCTTTGGCATTCGTAACATCATGGATCGTAAAGGGGCCATGACTGCGTTTTTTGATTGTCTTATATCCGGCGGACGGATAGTTGTATTAGAACTGACAACACCTGAAAAAGGATTTTTCAGATCATTATATCTGATGTATTTTAAGAAGATTTTGCCGATCATCGGCTCTTTTTTTTCAAAACACAACGAAGCGTATTCATATCTGCCGCAATCTGTTTTAAATTTTCCAACCCCGATTGAATTTTCTAAAATCATGACCCGGGCCGGCTTTAAAAACATCCGGTTTAAACAGATGACCTTTGGCATTGTGACCTTATTTGTCGGCCAAAAAATATAAGCTTTTTCCTTTTTTTATCTAAAACATTTACCATTTAGGGCTCACTCAAAAATTAATTACCAATTTTGAAAGTTGAGTCGCCTGGCCGGTAAGGCGTGGAAACTAAGGCATATCGAGATATGTCGTGTTTTCACAACGCAGTCGGCCAGGATGAATCGGCTCTCAAAATGTAAAGTTATTTTTGAGTGGGCCCTTACCTTAAAAAAAACAATGGATCATTTGAAAATGCACATACAGATCGCGTATCTGCCCGGTTACAGCTTCTTTTTTAAAAGGGTCTGTTTTAAAAAATTCCGATCATCTTTATCAGGATATCCAATGTTATAGTGCAGTCCCCGACTTTCTTTTCTTTGAAGCGCCGATTGAATAATCAATTCAGCAATCGTGGCCAGGTTTCGAAGTTCAATCAGATCAGATGTTACCTTGAAGTCCCAATAATAATCGTTGATCTCTTCCTTGATATTCTTTATCCGTCTCAGCGCCCTTTCCAATCGTTTATCTGATCTGACAATGCCCACATAGTTCCACATCAATCGTCTGATTTCGTCCCAATTATGAGAAACGACAATGGCTTCGTCGCTGTCTGCAATATTGGTTTCATCCCAAGGCTCAAGAGTAACCATAACTTTATTGCCAATGGCCTCAAATTCCTTAACTGAAGTTTCAAATGCCCGGTGAGAATAAACAAGGGCTTCAAGTAGAGAATTGGATGCCAGACGGTTTGCTCCATGAAAGCCTGTGCATGCTGTTTCGCCAACAGCATATAATCGCTGGACATCTGTTTTCCCGTTCAAATCCGTGGCAACACCACCGCACATATAGTGGGCCGCAGGAACCACAGGTATTGGGTCTTTGGTCATATCAATACCGTATTGCAGGCATCTGGCATAAATATTGGGAAATCTTTTTTTGATGAATTCAGGATCTTTATGGGTAATATCTAAAAAAACGGAATCCGCACCTGTTTTTTTCAGTTCACTATCAATGGCTCTTGCCACAACGTCCCGGCAGGCAAGTTCCTTATCCGGGGTATAGTCTTCCATAAACCGCCGGCCATTTTCATCGATCAACAATGCGCCTTCGCCCCGGACCGCTTCGGAAATCAAGAAATTTTTGGCCTCGGGATGATACAGACAGGTGGGATGGAATTGTACAAATTCAAGATTGGCCACGGAGGCACCTGCCCTGTATGCCATGGCAATACCGTCACCTGTGGCAATGTCCGGATTTGATGTGTACAAATAGACCTTGCTTGCACCACCGGTTGCCAAAAGCGTGACACCGGCATAAAAGGTTTGAATATTTCCTGTATTCGTATCTAAAACATAGGCACCGCAGCATAAACTTTCATGCTGAGTTACCACCAGACCACTTCGAATACTGCTTTGAAAAGTGATTAGATTGATTGCAATATGATTTTCTAAAATCGTGATATTTTTATTATTTTTTACATTTTCAACAAGGGTGTCTTCAATCTCTTTTCCGGTCAGATCATGGGCATAAACAATCCGTTTGGCTGAATGCCCGCCTTCCTGTCCCAAAGCAAAATCAAATTCTCCCTTGCCTTTTTTGTTAAAGGTTGCACCCTGATGAACCAGTTCCCGGATTCTATCCGGCCCGTCTTTAACGACCATTTTTGCAACTTCTTTGTTGCAAAGACCATCCCCTGCACCAAGGGTATCTTTTAAGTGCAGTTCAAATGAGTCAATATCGCTGAATACTGCTGCCACTCCGCCTTGTGCCAGAGCCGTATTAGTTTGCTGAATCTGTTTTTTTGTAATAATCGTAACTGTGCCGAATTCTGCTACCTTAAGTGCATAGCTTAATCCGGCAATACCGCTTCCAATAACTAAAAAATCAGTTTTTTGTATCATAATAAACCACTTGTTTTCTTTTTCCGAGTACTTAAACCTAAAAACAGGCCCACAATAAACACCCCCGGGCCTATCAAAAGCCAGTATTTAATCTCATTTTTCGATTCATCTTCCAGAACTTCAATCCGGCCTTTCTGCTCTTGGTACTGTTTCACGACTTCTTTATGCTTGGCATCCAGTTTTAAAAAATCAGAGGATTCTTTTTTTAATTTATTATACTTCTCTTCGATTTGAACCAGTTTTGCATTTTGTATCGTCAGATTTTTGTTATTTTCTTCAATCCTGTTTAATTTTTCTCGAAGATTCTGGGTTTGCCTTTCCAATTTAGATACCAGCAGTGCATCCGGAACTTTCTGGGTTAAAAATCTGGACAGCACCCAGCCAAGTTTGCCGCTGCCTGTTTTTACCTGGGACCAATCTTTTTCATATTGAAGAATTTCAAGTTTGGTGCCGGACTTGAGCATGGCTACAATTTTATGACCAACACCCGGGCCTGTTCGCATGGTGATATTGGTTATACCGGTTACATAAATATCTTCCGCATACGAAGAACTGACTGACACAAACCCAATCACCAGTATTAACCCAATCAGCAATTTTTTTTTCATTCCAGTGTCATCTCCCTTTATCTTTTCCGATTATCTCTCACTCGAATTTTATAAACCCATCCATTATCATTGCAACCTTTGTTAATCAATATGAAAAATCATCTTGAAGGAAAATACGCCATAGGTGACATCATTTTATTGTCTTGCTACTTTACCTCAACCTTTTATAAATTCAACCTTCCCCCAAAAGCCATGAAGATCCTATTTTCTTTGTTATCATGGCTTTGCATCAGACGACAGCAGCTACAGCCATTAATGTCTTGAATATGAAATTCCATAGCCTTTGCGATAAAATGAGATTTAAGATCAAAAAAAGTTTTCTGCTTGACAAAACATTGGTCCCAAGTTTACGATCCGAAGTATCGTATCCATGAGGAGAAATCATGTTAGGCCCCAAATTCGGAACCGTAAAATCATTTTATAAAAACCAAATCATTTTCAAAGAGGGACAGCTTGGAAATGTCGGTTACCTCGTTAAAACCGGAGAAGTCACGATATTTAAAATAATCGATGATGAACAAAAGGTATTGGCCAAACTGGGTCCAGGTGAAATATTCGGAGAGATGGGTATTGTAATTGAATCCCCAAGAACAGCCTTTGCCCAGGCTGGCGAATATTGTGATCTTGTGGTGATCGATAAAGAAACATTGCACAGCCTTCTCAAAAAAAGCCCGAAATTAATCCAATCCATTACTTTGCTATTGATGCAGCGACTGGCCAACACAAACAAATTGCTCGAAAAACACGATGACGACGTTGTTTTACCCAAACACTATATGCGCATTTGCAGCTTATTGGATATAATGGGAGAGTATGACAAGGGCATTGATTATCATCTATTCTGCAAACGGGCTGTGGAAATTACACCCCTGGGTCACAATCAGGTTGAAACAATCATCAAGCGGCTGGACCAGTTAAACATCATAGCGTTTGATATTGAACATCCAAGCTCAAAAGACACAGACATCCGGTTCAAGGTTTGTGTTGACCGAAACCACCTAATGAAAACAGCAAAAAAACTCAAAGACAGCCACTCAAAACTGCAATTTTGACGGCTTACCGGCCAGGCGACTCAACTCTCAAAATTGGTAATTAATTTTTGAATGAGCCCTATCTGTATTTTCGTATCTGTTTTGAATCTTAATCTTCACTTTCATCTTTTCGAACAATCGAATCAGTCCATACCTTGTCCTGTCCAAAAAGATAAATTCCGGTGTAATACTGTGAATATGCTTTCGAAACTTATGCATCTTTTTGCCAATTTCCTTGCCCTGTTCCATGAAGTCAGGGTTGGGCGCCAAAGTCAAACTCTTCCTCTAAAAACAGCTGACAAAACCAGTCTCCCATTTCTATAAACGACTCCACCATATGGGCGGCTTTTAATGCAGTTCCCCGTAAAAATGATAACCCGGCAAACAGTATTCCGGCATTTTCGAGATCCGTTTTCATTTTAAGGGAATGTTTTTTATCTTCGGACAAAAAAGGTTTTTTCAAATAACAGCCCAATTGATTGGTCCCAAGTTTAGTCACCATTTTTCCGGACGAGATCGTCCGCTTGATCCTGCCGCTTGGCATTTTATCATTCATTTTTCGGCCTCCATGAATTTTTTCTTAATCCCATGAAGGGTATCAACATGATCTTTAATCATATCCATCCGCGACAGCACATGGTTTTTAAACAAAAAGATCCCCATATCAAATATTTTATTACCAATGCCGGCCTTTAAAGAACTACAGGCAAGATCAATACTTTTATCGATCAAAATACTGGTACTTTCAAACCGGTCCGAGTCATCATTGAGCCAGTAAATGACAATACCGATATAATATTCCCAGAAAATCTGCATGGTCAGCTCCCTGAACACCTGATCGGGAATCTCCCCGACTTCGATGGCATTGGAAAAGATATCCTCCACAATGCTCATAAATCTATCCTTAATCGGGCGGATATGGCTATAATGCTGGCTCAAAACAAAAAAAGTCATCTTAAATGTCTTTTCTAAAAATTGCCTGTCAGCAATTAACAACTCAAGCTTTGTTTCAAAAAACGTCTGCAATTGTTCTTGAAAGGTGTACTCATTAAAATCCGATATGGTTTTGAGAGCATCAACCACCTAATCAAATTGATCTTCATAATACC
>JAKIUJ010000283.1 GCA_021647625.1 Desulfobacula sp. | reverse complement strand
TAAACTTCATATTTTTTCCCCTTTCAAAAAAAATCTGTGCCCCTGTATTAGTTCCGGGCCATCCACCTTCAATGTAATGAATGCCTGCTTCATCAAGACGTTTTGCTATTTTTATCTTGTCTTCGGGCGAGAAGAATATATTCTCTCCCTGCATGCCATCCCTGAGGGTTGTGTCATAGAGTAGTGCATTTTTCATTTTTTTGTCCCGGGGCTTTTGGGTAGCCCTTTTATCCATATTATTTGGGTCCGTATTATTTTTTTTCATTTTCTCTTGCCAGTGCTATTGCACCTGTGGATGCAATTTCAATAATTCCCATGGGTTTTAACAAGGATACAATGGCATCGTGTTTAGCGCTGTCTCCGGAAACTTCTATAGTGTAATGGTTTAAGCCCACATCAACAATTTTGCATCTGAAGATATCAACCACCCGTAAAATTTCAGCTTTTTTTTCCGCCTGTGCATTCACTTTGATAAGTGCCAGCTGTCGCTGGACATACTTTTTATCTGTCAGATCATTTACCGTAATAACATTTATCAACTTGTGAAGCTGTTTTTTGATCTGTTCAATGGTCGGGGGGTCACAACTGGTCACCATGGTGATTCTTGAGACATCAGGTTCCACTGTACTTGCTACACTCAGGCTGTTGATATTGAATCCGCGTCCGGAAAAAAGTCCTGCAATCCTTGAAAGAACACCGGGTTCATCATCAACAAGAATGCTTAATAAATAGCTGTTTTCTTTCATTTTTGTATCCTTAAATTATACCAGAAGCATATCTGTAATTGCACCACCTGCCGGAACCATGGGGTATACGGATTCTTCTTTGTCCACACAAAATTCCATGACAACGGTGCCCGGGGTGTTTAACCCCTGGGATAAAGTGGCTTCGACTTTGCCTGGATCTGTGCATTTTAATCCGGTGGCACCATAGGCTTGTGCCAGTTTTACAAAATCAGGGGCCGCTTCCATATTGGTGGATGAGTAGACCTTGTCATAGAATAGTTCCTGCCACTGCCGTACCATCCCGAGAAACTGATTGTTCAAGATAACAATTTTAACATCTATTTTTGATTCAATCGCCGTCATCAATTCCTGGATATTCATCTGGATGGAGCCGTCTCCTGCCACATCAACCACTAATTTGTCAGGGCAGGCTGCTTTTGCGCCAATGGCGGCGGGTAAACCGAATCCCATAACACCAAGACCACCGGATGTGATAAAATGGTTGGGCGCATCAAAATGGTAGTATTGGGCCGCCCACATCTGATTTTGGCCGACTTCCGTGGTGATGATCGCTTCACCTTTTGTCAGTTCATACAATTTTTCTATGACAAACTGGGGCTTGATGATCTCGTCACCCTGCTCATATTTTAATGGCGTATTATTTTTCCATTCATTGATTTGATCCAGCCATGGTCCACGGTTGCTCTTAAAACTGTTTGGATCTTTGTCTTTCATCAATTGCAGGATGCCTTTAAGAGCGGCTTTACAATCTCCGACAATGGGGCATTGAACCTCAATATTTTTATGGATGGATGTGGGATCAATATCAATCTGAACAATTTGTGCCCCTGGGGCGAATTTTTCTATGTTACCTGTGACCCTGTCATCAAACCTGACTCCCACAGCAATCATTAAATCACAATGACCAACGCTCATGTTGGCCCGGTAAGTGCCGTGCATGCCCAGCATTCCAAGCCATAAGCGATGAGATCCCGGGAATGCGCCAAGGCCCATTAGAGACCCTGTAACAGGGATGTCCGCCAATTTTGCAAGTTGGGTTACCTCTTTAGATGCCCTGGAAAGAATGGCACCGCCACCGGCAAAAATGACAGGCCGTTCCGCTTTTTGAATCAGTTCAACCACCTTGTTCATCTGTTTTTTATTGGGCTTATAATTGGGCTTATAAGACCGTAATGATATTACGCTTGGTTCTTCAAACTTGATCTTTGTTGCGACGATGTCTTTTGGCAGATCGATAAGCACAGGACCCGGGCGACCGGATCGTGCAAGATGGAATGCCTCTTTAATGGTGGATGCCAGTTTATCTACGCTTTTTACCAGGTAATTGTGTTTGGTACACGGCCTTGTGATTCCGACAATATCCACTTCCTGAAACGCATCATTCCCGATCAGAGCCGTGGGTACCTGACCTGTAAAAACAACCAGAGGAATAGAGTCCGAGTGTGCCGACGCAATACCGGTCACAGTATTGGTCGCACCGGGACCCGAGGTGACAAGGGCCACGCCTACGGATTTATTTGCACGGGCATAGCCGTCTGCTGCATGGACAGCGCCTTGTTCATGGCGGACAAGAATATGCCTCAAGCCGGTTTCTTTGGCCAATGCATCATAAATATCAATGACAGCACCACCCGGATAACCAAAAATTGTGTCAATCCCTTCGGACTTGATCATTTTGAGAAGAATCTGCGCACCTGTGAGTTCCATTTTTTTCTCCTATATATTATCTTTAAATATGGCACCGTTGCCGGCAGAACTGACCAACCTTGCATATCTGGCCATATAGCCTGTTTTTATCTTAGGTTCGGGTTTTGTCCATTTTGACAATCTGTTTTTAATCTCATCATCTGAAACCATTAATTCTATGGTTTTTTCAGGGATGTTTATTTTTATCTTGTCATTTTCCTGTATGATCGCAATGGGCCCGCCTTCAGCGGCTTCGGGTGAAACATGGCCAATGGAGGCACCTTTGGTGCCACCGGAAAAGCGGCCGTCTGTGATCAGTGCCACGCTGTCATCAAGTCCCATGCCTGCAATGGCAGAGGTTGGTGTCAGCATTTCACGCATGCCGGGTCCCCCTGCCGGACCTTCATAACGAATAATAATAACATCTCCTTTGTTGATCCGCTTGTCCAGAATTGCTTTTGTGGCATCCTCTTCAGAGTTAAATACCCGTGCAGGGCCTTGGTGCTGAAGCATTTGATCTAAAACGGCAGATTGTTTGACCACACAGCCTTCTCTGGCAAGATTGCCAAAGAGAACCGCTAATCCGCCTTGTTTATGGTAGGGATCTGAGACAGGCCGGATAACTGTCTGGTCTTTTTTTATCACCGGTCCAATATTTTGGCCCAGACTTTTGCCTGTGACCGTCAAACATTCTTTGTCGATCATGTTGTTGTCGGACAGTTCTTTTAGAACAGCAGGAATACCACCGGCAAAGTTCAAGTCTTCAATCCGGTCTTCGCCGCCCGGGCTCAAGGAACAAAGATGGGGTGTCTTTTTGCTGATTTCATTAATCAGATTCAAATCAATCTCAACATTTGCTTCATGGGCAATGGCTTTTAAATGAAGCACCGTATTGGTAGAACAACCCAGGGCCATATCCACAACCAGTGCATTCATAAATGCATCCTTTGTCATAATTTTATCCGGTGTGATCTCACCTGAGAGCAGTTCCATGATCTGCATACCGGTTTGCTTGGCCAGTCTGATTCTTTCAGACATGGGCTCGGGAATTGTTCCATTCCCAGGAAGGGCCATGCCAATAGCTTCTGTCAGGCAGTTCATTGAGTTTGCAGTGAACATGCCGGCACAGGAACCGCAGGTCGGGCAGGCATTGTTTTCGATTTCTAAAAGTTGCGCTTCTGTCATTTTACCGGACTGGACCGCACCGACAGCTTCGAATACAGTTACCAGATCGATTTTTTTATCTTTATTGTCCGGGTGTTTGCCGGAGAGCATGGGGCCGCCACTGATAAATATGGCGGGAATATT
>JAKIUJ010000282.1 GCA_021647625.1 Desulfobacula sp. | reverse complement strand
TGGCCAGGGCAAACGCATTTAAACTTGACATGAATTTTAATTCTTTGTTTTACAGGTACTTATGCAAAACGAGATTTTCATTTGCGTTTACCTTCAAACCATAACTACCTGAAATCATTAATATGGAAAAGTTACATGCGTTAGCCCTGTGCGCCTGGCCCAGGGTAAACGCATGTAAGCTTGGAATTATTAATTTTCGAGTGAGCCTTAAGTAAAAAAAATGTATTAAAAAGGTTCGATTATTTAATGAATCGGATTTATTATTGATTGTAAAATGTGATATGTTTCAGTTCATTTTCATGATATTGGGTTGACTTTCAGAGGTTGAACCATTTATAGATAATGATTGGGATTTGATGAAGTGATACGGGAGATAATAAAATGAAAATATTGAAGATAGATCATCTTGGAATAGCTGTCTCAAGCATTGATGATAAGAAGAATTTTTGGACAGATGCCTTGGGGCTGGCCCTCGAAGGAACTGAAACCATAGAAGAACAAAAAGTAACAACAGCATTTTTGCCTGTGGGGGAAAGTGAAGTTGAGCTTTTGGAATCTACGGCCGTTGACGGACCCATTGCAAAATACATAGAAAAAAAGGGTGAGGGCATCCAGCATGTGGCGTTTCGTGTGGAAAACATAGAACAAGCTCTTGCCGAACTTAAAGAAAAAGGGATTCAATTGATAGACGAAAAACCCAGAATTGGTGCCGGTGGAGCTAAAATTGCCTTTTTACACCCCAAAGCCACGTCCGGTGTCCTTGTGGAATTGTGTGAAAAATAGGCAAGAGTAATCAATGAACAAAAATAGACTTGAACTTGATATTTGAATGAAAAATTCAACTCACCGAAAACTTCGTGTTTGGACGGCTCGTAGAGGAGCAAAGTTTACAGGATTGTCCATATTCAAGGCGCAAGGAACTTTAAAATCAGAGTGTACTATAGTAATTGAGGCCACTCTTATAATGAGGTAAATTGCTGTAGCAACAAAGAAGATGAATGATTTATTGTTCAAACAATATAGACCGGAGGATAACCATGTCTCAAATGTCTGATCTAAATGATTGGGAAGAACTTGCAAAAAAACAACTCAGGGGGAAACCCCTTGGATCATTAACCCGTAAAACGCCCGAAGGAATTGATGTAAAACCGCTCTATACAGCCAAAGATCTTGAGAATGTAGAGTTTAAAGATAATCTGCCGGGGTTTGACCCTTACGTCAGGGGACCTATGTCAACCATGTATGCAGGTCGCCCCTGGACTATCCGGCAATATGCAGGGTTTTCAACCGCCAGAGAATCCAATGCATTTTATCGCAAAAATCTGGCAGCAGGGCAAAAGGGCTTGTCGGTAGCCTTTGACCTGGCCACCCACAGGGGATATGATTCCGATCATCCACGGGTGTCAGGGGACGTGGGCAAGGCAGGTGTTGCCATTGATTCCGTCGAGGATATGAAAATATTATTTGATCAAATTCCTCTGGATGAGATGTCTGTTTCCATGACCATGAACGGTGCGGTTCTTCCTATCCTGGCCGGGTATATTGTTGCGGCTGAAGAGCAGGGGGTTGCACATGAAAAGCTTATGGGAACCATTCAAAATGATATATTAAAAGAATATCTGACCAGGAATACCTATATTTATCCGCCGACCCCTTCCATGCGAATTATTTCAGATATCATTGGGTTTTGTACGGATCATATGCCCAAATTTAATACCATCAGCATCAGCGGATATCATATTATGGAGGCAGGTGCCGATTCTGTACTTCAGACGGCCTTTACCCTGGCAGATGGCCTGGAATATGTAAAAGCCGCTCTGGCCACAGGGCTTGATATTGATAAGTTTGCGCCGCGTTTGTCTTTCTTTTTCGGCATCGGCATGAACTTTTTTATGGATATTGCCATGTTAAGGGCTGCCAGATTTTTATGGGCGGAACTCATGAGTCAGTTTAATCCCAAAAATCCAAAGTCTTCCATGCTTAGAACCCATTGCCAGACATCAGGCTGGAGTTTGACCCAGCAGGATCCTTATAATAATGTTGTCAGAACCACTTTGGAATGTCTGTCAGCGGTGCTTGGCGGCACCCAGAGCCTGCACACCAATTCTTTTGATGAAGCAGTAGGGCTGCCAACAGAGCTTTCTGCAAGAATTTCACGAAATACCCAGATTGTTGTCCAGGAAGAATCCCATATCTGTGATGTCGTGGATCCTTTAGGTGGGTCCTATTATGTGGAAAGCCTGACCCAGAGTATCATCGATGAAGTCAGAAAAATTTTATCCGAAATTCAGGATTTAGGCGGCATGGCAAAGGCCATTGAGTCGGGTATGCCGAAAATGAGAATCGAGGAGGTGTCCGCCCGTCGCCAGGCAAGGATTGACCAGGGTTCGGATGTGATTGTTGGTGTGAATAAATACAAGATCGAGGATGAAGTCCCGATTCCGGTAAGAGAAGTCTCTGAAAATGTCAGGGATGAACAGGTCGCACGTTTAAACCGGATTAAAAAGAATCGGGATAACGAGGCTGTTGCAAAGGCTCTGGATGATATTACCGCAGCGTGTGGGTCCGGGGAAAATCTTCTTGCCGTCTGCCTGCCGGCAGTTAGGGCGAGGGCAACCGTGGGTGAGATTTGTGATGCCATGGAAAAAGTGTTTTCAAGATTTGTGGCAACAACCCAATGTATATCCGGTGTATATGCCGCAGAAACAGCCGACTCAAAAATTATAGATTCCTTGAGACAAAGAACAGCTGATTTTGAGAAAAATACCGGTCGAAGACCCAGAATTTTGTTATCCAAGATGGGACAGGATGGTCATGATCGTGGTGTGAAAGTAATTGCAACCGCCTATGCTGATTTCGGCTTTGATGTGGATCTTGGACCGATGTTCCAGACACCGGAAGAAGCGGCCCGCATGGCAGTTGAAAATGATGTCCATGTGGTGGGTGTTTCAAGCCTTGCTGCCGGGCATAAAACTTTGGTTCCAAAGGTTATTGAAGAGTTGAAAAATCAGGGTGCTTCTGATATTAAAGTGGTGGTTGGGGGTATCATTCCCCCGGGGGATTATGAGTTTTTGAAAAACGAAGGTGCAGCTGATATTTTCGGACCCGGAACTGTGGTAACAGAGTCTGCAAATAGAACCCTCAATATCATAGGTGCGTAAGGTTTATGGTTCAAATGAACCAAATAAATCCGGATGAATACATCCGGGGTATCTTAGATGGTAACAGGCGAATGATCGCCAAGACGATGACATTGATTGAAAGCAGTCTTAAAGAGCATCAAAATCAAGCTTTCATGGTTATCGAAAAGTTGTTGCCCCACACGGGCAAAAGCATCCGGCTGGGTATTACCGGTGTTCCAGGTGTCGGCAAAAGTACCTTTGTTGAAAATTTAGGTGTTTTCCTGGCTGACAAGGGACACAAGGTCGCTGTGTTGGCGGTTGATCCCACAAGCCAGAGAAGCGGCGGGTCCATTTTGGGGGATAAAACCCGTATGGAAAAATTGTCTGCCCATAAAAATGCCTTTATCAGGCCATCCCCGGCCGGAGAAACCTTAGGGGGCGTTGCCGTCAAAACCCGGGAAATCATGCTGGTCTGTGAAGCTGCCGGATTTGATGTGATCCTTGTTGAGACAGTCGGAGTAGGGCAGTCAGAAACCACGGTTGCATCCATGGTTGATTTTTTTTAGTTCTCATGATTGCCGGTGCCGGCGATGAACTCCAGGGGATTAAAAAAGGGATATTGGAGTTGGCTGATGGGATTGACATCGATAA
>JAKIUJ010000281.1 GCA_021647625.1 Desulfobacula sp. | reverse complement strand
GAGTAGACCTGCATGGAAATATTTGGGCAGATTCTCTTCAGGCCCGTAGGCTGTACAGCGGTGTGGGTGGCCAGTCAGATTTTTTAAGAGGTGCAGCCTTGTCGCCGGGTGGAGTGCCTGTCATAGCATTAAAAGCTGCCACAAGCAAAGGAGAAAGCAAAATAGTCGATAAGTGCCCTGAAGGTATTACGACCACTGCCATTGCTGCAGATCAGGTGGTAATTGTAACGGAAAACGGCATGTTTGATCCGCGTGGCCTGGCTTTTTCCGAACGGGCTGTTGCAATTGCACATCTTGCAACACCTGAATTTCGCGAACAGCTTTTAAGAAAAATCTATGACAACCCCGCATTTCACCGGCCGGCAGAAGCTTTAAAAGATGGTGTGCCCAAGGGTTTTCTTCCCTATCAACCATGAGTATTTAAATATTAAGCTCTCCCGAAGAACCTCCCTGCTCGGAATAGATAGAAATCGTTTCAACCAGGTTGAAATGTTGAATCAGAGAACAAAGGCATATTCTTGCCAACGTAGTTCGCTGTTGGAGTTTGTCTGTTTTTTTGCAGGATATCATTCCGGTTGTTTTTTCGTTCAGATTAAAATTTGACTTTTTCAGACATTTCAGGTATTTAATAGAGTTTTTATTGAAATATCCTTTAAGGAGTTACGACAGGTCATGGTAAAACTTGATTTTGAAAAAACCAATGGATTGATTCCGGCCATTGCACAGGATTATCAAACCGGTGAAGTGCTGATGATGGCGTATATGAGTGAGGCTTCGTTTGAAGAAACATTGAAGAGCGGCAAGGCAACCTATTGGAGCCGGTCCCGACAAAAACTGTGGAAAAAAGGTGAAACCTCGGGTCATACACAGCAAGTCAAAGAGATCCGGGTGGACTGCGATGGAGACACGGTTTTATTAAAGGTTGATCAAATCGGTGGTGCAGCGTGTCATAAGGGGTATAAAAGTTGTTTTTTTTCGATTGTTGAAAATGATGAATTAAAGATTGTTGAGTCAAAAGTATTTGATCCCAAAGAGGTATATAAATAATGGAAAAGATTTTAAAGTTAGGAATCCCAAAGGGTAGTTTGCAGAACGCAACCATCAATTTGTTTAAACGGTCTGGATGGAAAATTAATGTTGAAGGACGAAGTTACTTCCCAGATATTGATGATGAGACAATAGAGTGTGCGCTTTGCCGAGCCCAGGAGATGTCCATTAATGTTGAAAGCGGGGTTATTGATGCCGGTTTGACAGGTCTTGACTGGATTGCCGAGCATGAATCCGATGTCCATGTGGTTGCCGATCTTATTTACTCCAAGGTCAGTGCCCGTCCTGCAAGATGGGTTGTTGCCGTTGCCAATGATTCCCCGATTAAAACTCTTGAAGATCTGGCCGGAAAAACGATTTCAACCGAATTGATGCAATTTACCAAACGGTTCTTTGAAAAACGCAATATTGATGTGAATGTGAAATTTTCCTGGGGTGCCACCGAAGCCAAAATAGTTTCAGGTCTTGCTGATGCCATTGTGGAGATCACTGAAACGGAAAGTACCATCCGGGCGCATAACTTGAGAGTCATCCACGAAGTGATGGAAACCAACACCCAGTTGATAGCCAACAAAACAGCCTGGAAAGATTCTAAAAAAAGAGAAAAAATCGAGCAGATTGCCATGCTGCTCCAGGCAGCCCTTGTCGCAGATAAACTGGTGGGTATTAAAATGAATGTACCTGAAAATAAAATTGCCAAACTTGTCTCTTTGCTGCCCAGTTTGAATGCGCCGACCATTGCCTCTTTATATCAGTCTGATTGGTTTTCCGTGGAAACAATCATTGAGACAAGTCTTGTTAGAGACTTGATTCCAAAGCTGCTCAAAGAAGGTGCTGAAGGGATTATTGAATATCAGTTGAATAAGGTATTGTAAATGAAATCCGAACTGCGTCCCACGGGAAAACTCAAAGGAAAGCCGGCCCAAAGGTGTGACCAGATCACCCCTTTCATTGTTATGGAAATCTTGGAAAAGATCCATAAGATGGAGGCAGATGGGATTGATGTGATTCACATGGAAATCGGAGAACCTGATTTTAATGTTCCTGAATGCGTCAATAAGGTCAGTATAGAAGCGTTTTGTGACAACCAGACACATTATACCCATAGTTTGGGAGATATCCGGTTAAGAGAAGCTATCTGTGAGTATCATACCGATACATATGGAACCACCATTGATCCGGATAATGTTCTGGTGACTTCCGGGACATCTCCGGCCATGCTGTTATTATTCTCGGCCCTGGTAAATCCAGGGGATGAGATTATTGTTTCAGATCCTCATTATGCCTGTTATGAGAATTTTATCAATTATGTTCAGGGTGTTCCCGTCACGGTACAGGTTCATGAAAAAGAAGGATTTATCTATACGCCCGGGGCTATAAGAGAGAAAATTACGCCAAAAACAAAAGCGATTTTTATAAACTCTCCATCCAACCCGACAGGAAATGTGATTCCGGAAAAAAGGATGCGTCAAATCGTTGAAATAGCCAGAGAGAACAATCTTTATATTATTTCAGATGAGATCTACCATGGCCTTGTGTATGAAGGCAAAGACCATTCGATTTATGAATTCACAGATAAGGCGTTTGTATTAAACGGGTTTTCAAAGTTGTTCGCCATGACAGGCCTGCGCCTGGGATATTTGATTTCACCACCTGAATTTGTCCGGGCATTACAGATTCTGCAGCAGAATTTTTTTATCTGCGCCAACTCAGTTATCCAGCTGGCAGGGGTTGCAGCATTAAAAGATGCACAAAATGAAACCCGTATCATGAGGAATACGTACAACAAGCGCCGGGTGTATGTGATTGACCGGCTAAAGAAAATGGGTCTTGGGATAACTATTGAGCCCACAGGTGCGTTTTATGTGTTTGCCAATGTTAAACATATTTCAAATGATTCCTATGCCCTGGCTTTTGACATTCTTGAGAAAGCCCATGTCGGGGTGACACCGGGGATTGACTTTGGCGCAAACGGGGAAGGATATTTACGATTTTCTTATGCCAACTCCCGGGCGAACCTGAAAATCGGTCTTGATCGATTAGAAGGGTATTTTAAAGGTTTAAAATGATTATCAAGTCTGTCGAATTTGTTAAGAGTGCTGTAAAGTCGGTTGATTACCCAGAGTATGATTACCCGGAGATTGCATTTGCGGGTCGGTCTAATGTGGGCAAATCATCCTTGATTAATGCACTTACGGGCCGAAAAAGTCTTGCCCGCACGTCAAACACGCCAGGCCGTACCCAAGAACTCAATATTTTTGATGCGGAACTGGCTTCCATGCGCATTGTTGACATGCCCGGATATGGTTTTGCTCGCGCACCCAAACCCGCTGTTGAGGCATGGAACAAACTCATCCATTCCTATCTGCGTGGCCGGCCAAATCTGCGTCGGGTTTATTTGTTGATTGATGGACGCCATGGACCAAAGGCCAATGATCTGAGCGTGATGAACGAGTTGGATACGAATGCGGTGAGTTATCAGGTGGTTTTGACTAAGGCTGATAAGCCCTCAAAACGCGACCTAGACAAAGCGATTGCCGCAACAAAACAGGTAATTGCCAAACGCGGGGCGGCCTATCCCAGTATCCTTTTAACATCCTCGGAAACCGGTGCGGGCATTGAAGACTTACGTGCCGAAATTGCCAGCTTTATAACGGAGAGTTAACAGGGTTACGTTCCTGCCTCCTCTCCCGCGCCCTTTTGCGCTAACGCATCAGCGCGCGTCCGTTT
>JAKIUJ010000045.1 GCA_021647625.1 Desulfobacula sp. | reverse complement strand
CCCATCTGCTTCGTTGCTGCAAAATCCTGAAATCCTCATGTACTATAGTACACTCCGGTTTCAGCATTTCTTGCGCCTTGCATATGGGCAACTTTTCGTCCAAACACGAGTTTTCGGTCAGCCACTAAATAAGAGCCCATAATTAGCAGAAGTGTCGTATTCAAGGCGCGAGGAGGAAGCTAAACCAGCTATGTGCCCAACTAGAAACGAAGAAGACGGCGAAAAAAGCAATAATTATGGGTAAGTTATTTAATGTATGTTCCTAACTAAATAACTGCAGAATGCACAGAGAATATTGCCCTGGGAGCTCTGTGGTTCCAACATTGTATTAAACCTTGGCTTTTATGAAATTCAAATCTTAACGATATATCTTATGTGTTCGCCTGGTTTGTAGTATTGCTGTAGAATTTGATATGGCAAAGGAAACTGGGTCACCCATTTACTTTTAATAAAATGACATCATTTTTTTTTGTTTTTTTTCTTGTTCTTTTGTTCCCACGCTTCCTGGTCTTTGATCAATTGCATGACATCCTCTTCTTTATTGGAAAAGTGGATGGTATAGTCGTACTCTTTTTTACTGACCCCAATGGTTTCAATGGGTTTTGTTAAAAATGTCTGGATAGTGTCAAGTTGCTCTTTCTCCCCGGAGCTGCAATAAGACAATGCAATGCCTTTGTTTGTTCCTCTTCCGGTTCGTCCCACCCGGTGCACATAGTTCTCATCTTTTTCCGGAAGATCATAATTTATCACATATTCTACATCTGGAATATCAATCCCCCGGGCACTCACGTCCGTGGCAATTAAAATGCGTGCTTTTCCCTCTTTAAATTGCGCCATGGCGATAGACCTGTCTTTTTGATCCTTTTCTCCATGCAGGGTCACGGCCT
Source organism: Desulfobacula sp. (assembly GCA_021647625.1). Taxonomy (GTDB): domain Bacteria; phylum Desulfobacterota; class Desulfobacteria; order Desulfobacterales; family Desulfobacteraceae; genus Desulfobacula. The sequence goes on along the minus strand of JAKIUJ010000045.1, from coordinate 22,618 downwards.
CAATGTTCCCCCGTTCAAGGGCCTTGGCAACCCGTTCGGCTCTCACCCGGGTTCTGACAAACACAATGATCTTAGCTTTGGGATGATCATTGATAAACCGTCGAAGAAAAAACCGTTTATCATCCATTTCCACAAAGATAACATAATGGGATACATTTTTTGACACCGGGTCATCCGGGGAGATCTGAATTCGAATGGCTGTTGACTTTACCTGGGAAAAGGCCAGTTTTTTAATTTTTTTATTAATGGTGGCGGAAAAAAACAGGGTCTGGTGCTTATGCAGCAACTTTCTTTTCACCTCTATAATGTCATTGATGAATCCAAGATCCAGCATCTGGTCGGCTTCATCCAGCACCAGGGTATCCACATGGTTTAATTTGATATTTCGTTGACTGATCAAATCAAACATCCGTCCCGGGGTTGCTATCAGAATATCAATCCCATCGGACAATTTTTTTATTTGCGGGTCCTGTTCCACTCCGCCATACACGGCAAAGGTTCTTACTTTTGTGTGCTTGGAAAGCGCTTCAAACACCTTGCCGATCTGGGAGGCCAGCTCGCGAGTGGGCACCATGACAATACATTTGATACCAAAGGAACGTTTCGAACTTTTATGGCTGTGTATTTTGTCAATAATCGGTATGGCAAAGGCTGCTGTTTTACCGGTCCCGGTCTGGGCAATACCTAAAACATCCTCCCCCTTCATTATAGAAGGGATGGCTTTAAATTGAATGTCTGTCGGGCGCTTAAACCCGAGCCCTGCCAGATTTCGCTTAATCTGTTGTGAGATATGGTAAGTGTCAAATTTCATGAATTCATCTTATTTTTATAGGTAAGCCCTTAAAATACAGGTGAATCCTAAAAATTGCAATGGCAAGATTTTTAAAAAAAATTCCCCGATGGCAACTATTTATCAACCCGAACCGAAAAGAATCTTTAGATGTATATCCTAAACGGTGGCGAGCTTGATAACTGTCGATTTATAGGAACGAATAATTGTTGAAACCAAATCTGATTTTGGTGAAATATCCGACATAGATTTGTTTTTTGATAACGATTGCGGTTGTATTGCATGTAGAGACGCTGGATGCAACATCTCTACATTCTGAATATAGCCCTCGATGAACTGGAATTCCGTCTTGATAAACAGTATTAATAATTATATATTTTTGTATTGTCGGTATTGATCACAAGTTTTAAGCAATAAGGCGTTAAAAGTTCAACCGTCAAAGAGACAAAAATTATATTAGAGTGCCTAATTTTTTTCACACCAAGCTTTGGGGACAAATCCGTGTTGATGACCAAAACCGAGACTAAAAACAATGAATATATTAAATACCGGGGCATTTTTCTAAACCGAAACAGCAAGAGCATTTTTTCCGATCTCAATCTTGATATTTTTAAAAATGAAAAACTTCTGATATCCGGCAAATCCGGCACAGGGAAAACAACCCTTTTTAAACTTTTGCTTGGATTTGAGCAACCGGACAAAGGCTGTGTTCTTTGTTTTGGAAAACCAATTTGTAAAGAGAATATCCCCCAGATAAGGCAGCAGATTTTTTATTTAAGCCAGGATATAGATTTAAAGAATACCGGAACATCACAATTACTGGATGAAATTTTAGCAGCAAATAACATTGAACAACAAGGCGCGTACAAGCTAAATGATCTGCTTTCTTTTCTTGAACTTGACTCTTCGATATTAAATCAGGAAATCAAAGAACTATCCGGAGGAGAACGCCAGAGGATTGGTCTTTTGATCTGTTTTCTTCTGGATCGTCCCATCTGGCTTTTAGATGAGCCCACCTCAGCTTTAGATGATGTGATGAAACAAAAGATTGCCGACTATATTCTGGATCAAGATAAAACCATTATCATTGTTTCCCACGATGAAGTATGGAAGAATGATAAGAGACTTACGACAAAAAGGATGGGGTAGTAGTATGGGTGCTCAAGATTTGACAATTTTTCATTTGCTGTCTTTATCTGTTTTCCTTTTACCGGTCATTTTTATTAATCGCCGATTAAACCTTCACATAAATAGAACCTTAATCAAATCCATCATTCGGATGTGTCTCCAGCTTGGATTTGTCGGGCTCTATCTTGAATTTTTATTTAAATTCAATTCTCCTGTTTTAAATATAGCGTATCTTCTTATTATGATCTGCATTGCCTGCCAGTCCATTTTAAAATCAAGCAGGCTTAAGTTTAGATCTCTTTTTTTCCCTGTTTTTTTCTCCCTTCTCATACCGTTTACCATCATCTTATTTTTCTTTAATGCTGCTGTGATAAAAATTGACAACCTGTTTGAAGCCAAATACCTGATCCCCATCGGCGGTATGCTGCTTGGTAATTGTTTAAGAAGCATCATCATTGGATTAAGCAACTTTTATTGCGGGATACAAAAAGATGAAAAGGTATACCTGTATTCCCTTTCCCTGTTTGGAAACCGCAGCGCAGCACTTAAACCCTATTTTAAAGAAAGCTTTATTGCATCCATAACCCCGACAATCGCCTCCATGGCAACAATCGGTCTTGTTTCTTTGCCCGGCATGATGACAGGGCAGATCCTTGGCGGTTCCATTCCCATAGTTGCCATCAAATACCAGATTGCCATCATGCTCTCCATTTTTTATACGGAATATTTTTCTACTATTTTATCGATTTTATTTTCCTTGCGAACAGGCTTTAATGATCTGGATGTACTCAACCAGGATATTTTTATTTCTAAGAAATGAAAGGACTTACAAGCCTTTATATTTCATGGTCAATCAAAATTTTTCTTGACACCTGCTTTGATTGGGTCTATTCTTTCCGGTGTTTCAGGTGCTGTATGTAAAGTTAAAAGGGAATCCTGTGAAATTCAGGAGCGGACCCGCCGCTGTAACCGGGAATGAACGTTGCTAAAACCACTGTCAAAAATAGACGGGAAGGCGCAACAAGTAAGTCGATCCGGAAGTCAGAAAACCTGCCTGGAAAATTGGTCTAGTTGCTTGCGAGGACTTATGGCAGATCAAACAAATGAGGAAAAAAACGGTTCCCACATCAGACATATTGACTGGTGTGGGTTTTTTTATTTGCCTGTCCCGCGTTATTTTATTGTTTTAAATAACAAAGGAATTATTATGAAACTAATGAAACTTGTAGTACTGATTGTTGTTTTGGGCCTTGTCTTTTCATCCCACCTATATGCGAAGACTGCTATTATTGTTGCAAACTTTGGGACCACGGTTCCCGAAGCCGTCACGTCTATTGATAATATTACATCAAGGATAAAGCTGGCCTTTCCCGACACCGAAGTTAAGGTGGTGTTTACATCCAATATTATCCGATCTGTTTGGGAAAAAAGAAGCAAAAACCCACAAGAATGGATAGACAAGGGAATTTCCGAACAAATTATCTTTACAAAGAACCTTTTATCCACCTTCGGGGAGTTGAAAAGTCTAGGATTTAAAGATATTATCGTCCAGCCTACCCATTTGTTCCACATGGAACAATACTATGATTTAACGCAATATGTGAATGCTGTCAGATCAATTAAAACCATACGGGACAAATGGAAACCATTCAATAAGATAGCCCTTGGACGACCGGCCCTTGGTACGGTGGGTGATATTTATCCCTACAACGAAGATCTCAAAAAAGCGGTTGCCACCTTTGCCAATGATGCGGCCCTTGCTAAAAAGAAAAACGCCGCCCTTATTTATATGGGCCATGGCAATGAACTCTGGTCTGCCGGAATATATACCGAACTCCAACACATGATGCGGCAAACCTATCCTGACATAAAAACTTTTGTTGGCTGTGTTGAAGGATTCCCCGGCATTGACGACGTCGTTAAAGGCCTGAATCACTCAACACCCAAGGGGGGAAATGTTCTGCTCAAACCTTTGATGATAGTCGCCGGGGACCATGCAACCAATGATATGGCCGGTGCTGAAGACGACTCCTGGAAATCAATTTTAACCCGGTCCGGGTTCAAAGTTGAAGTAATTCTCCAGGGTCTTGGATCTAACAACCAATTCGCTGATCTTTTTATCGATCATATTAAAGATGCGGCAAAAGCTTCAGGCATAGACCTGTAAACCATGGCAAAACTTTGAACATACCGGTTGCCATAAAAAAAGGGAGGTGGGGATATCTGGTGGTCCTTTTCTCCCTTTTCCTTGTAATGATGATTTTGACGTCTTTGTCCATGGGGTATATTCAAATCCCATTGATAGATATTGTCAGTATCATTACAGAAAAAATATTTGGTTTTTCTTTCTCTTCTGGAGGCATAAATGAAACATTTTCCACCGTTATTTTTGATGTCCGTTTACCACGGATCTTAACTTGTGCTGCCGTTGGCGCAGCCCTTGCCGTATCAGGCGTGCTGTTTCAAGGCATTTTATTAAATCCCCTGGCCGATCCCTATACCCTCGGTGTATCCGCAGGCGCTGCCTTTGGTGCGAGCTTTGCCATCTTGCTAAATCTTGGGATGGCGCTTGTCTCTGTCCCATTGTTTGCTTTTACCGGTGCCAGCATTACCTTGTTTGTAGTCATATTTTTATCGTATTCTTCCAAAAATCCCATGGCCGGGCTTTCTTCCAATAATTTGATTCTTTCCGGAATTATTGTTGCAGCGATCCTGTCTGCCGGTATCAGCTTTTTAAAATTTGTCGCCAATGAGCAGGTCTCTGTGATTATTTTCTGGTTGATGGGCAGTTTTGCTTCAAAAACATGGGCTGATTTTTCCATCATTTTAATTTTTTTATTTTCAGGCACCATCATCTCCATGTTTTATGCCAGGGACTTAAACCTGATCTCTCTTGGTGCAAAATCAGCTACAAGCCTTGGTGTGGATTTAAAAAAAATCACCCTGATTCTTCTTGTCACAGGCTCCATGCTGGCAGCCATATGTGTATCCGTTTCCGGAATTATCGGATTTGTAGGGCTTCTTATTCCTCATATGATCAGGCTTGTATCGGGACCAGATAACAGAAAACTGATTCCATTATCCATGCTGGCCGGAGCCATTTTATTATTGCTGGCAGATACAATTACCCGGGCCGTTCTCCCCCATGAAATACCCATTGGAGTCTTAACAGCCCTAACCGGCGGGCCGGTTTTCTGCTGGATTTTCAAAAAGAACAGGATGAAATATTAATGACTTCTATCATCCTGGAAAACATATCATTCAGCTATGGGGCAAAACCCACCATTAAACAGATCAGTTGTCAATTTGGATCAGGCAACTTTTATTCCATTCTGGGGCCTAATGGAAGCGGAAAAACAACGCTGTTGGATCTGATATCCGGATTTTTAAAACCTGATATCGGACAGATTAAAATTGATGGTACTGACATTCTAACATTATCAAAAAATCAATTGGCCAAAAAAATTGCCCTGGTTTCCCAGGATTATGCCATTAACTTTCCCTATCTTGTCAAAGATGTTGTTTTAATGGGAAGACATCCCTTTATTCCTCGATTCTCACAACCTTCACACAAGGACTATGATATTACGGAGTCTGTGATGGAGAACTGCGGCATTGCCCATCTTAAAGACAAAAAAATTAACGAACTGTCCGGTGGGGAGAAGCAACGGTGTGTATTCGCACGAGCATTGTGCCAGGACACGCCCATCCTTCTTTTAGATGAAGCTTTCTCCAATATGGACATCCGTCACACACTTCAAATGCTCAATATTGTTAAACGCGCCGTCAAAGAAAAGAACCGGGTAGTCATCAGTGTGTTTCATGATTTAAATATTGCTTCGGCATGGTCCGATGCCGTGCTAATGCTGAAAAATGGTAAAATAAAAACCTTTGGTGAAACCCTGGATGTATTTACACATGAAACAATCCAGGATGTATTTAATGTAGAATCTATTGTAGAGTTTAATGCGCATGTCAATGCCAAGCAAATATATTATCCATCCATATAAGCCGATGCCAGGTACCAACACTTTGGTACTAATTATCGCGGCCCTGGTTGTCTTGATCGGAACGAATCTTTTGTTTGCAGAAACAATTACCGATAACAAAGGACGCAAAATTATTTTCGGCACTCCTTATTCCCGCATTATTTCTCTTTATGGTGCACATACTGAAAATCTTTTTTTTATAGGATGCCAAAAGCAAGTCATAGGGGTGTCGGTGAACGACACATATCCAAAAGATGTCCATAAAAAGATTAAATTTTCTTACCATGATGGTCCGGAAAAATTTATAGCATTTAAACCCGATCTTGTCCTGATCAGACCCATGATTGACAACGGATATCCAAAACTGGTTCAACGGCTTGAAAAATCCGGCATCACAGTGGTTTCTCTCCAGCCGGGCAGCATTGACAAGATGTATGATTATTGGCTGACTTTGGGAAAACTCACCGGCCATCTGGAATCGGCCGCGCAAATGGTGGATGATTTCAAACAGAAAATTAAGACTATTTCAGCGCTTACAAATAAGATTTCACCAAAAAAAAGAGTGTATTTTGAAGCCATACATACACGAATGAAAACCTTTACCCAAAATGCCATGCCGATATTCGCCTTAGAAACCGCCGGGGGAATAAATGTGGCAGCTGATGCAAAAGCATCCAGAAATACCAACATCGCCATATACGGGAAAGAGCGAATCCTTTCAAAAGCTGCAAGAATAGATGTTTTTCTTGCACAAAAAGGAGTAATGAATGCTGTAACGATTGACCAGATAAAAAAAGAGCCCGGTTTTAAAGTGATTAAAGCCGTTAAGTCAAACCAGATATATTTAATAGATGAAGATATTGTTTCAAGACCTGTGCCACGTTTATATAAGGGCGTCATCACCATTGGCAGACTCCTTTACCCCGATATCTTCACCAAAGCAAAATATTAAGTTAAGGAAAAACCAATGGAAAAAAATGGAAAACTATACGGCGTGGGTGTGGGCCCGGGAGATCCTGAGTTAATAACCGTCAAGGCCGTTAGGGTCATAAAGGCTGCTGACATCATATTCACAGCGGCATCAACGAAAAATACGTACAGCCTTGCCGTGGAGATTGCCTCACCCTATATCTCTCCTGCGGCCAGGATAGAAATGCTCTCGTTTCCCATGACCAAGGATGAAAAAGAAACTGAGACGGCCTGGATCAGCAATGCAAAACAGATTGCAGATGTCCTGAAGACTGGTAAGACCGCTGTCTTTTTGACATTGGGAGATCCGACCACCTATTCGACATTTGGCTATATTTTAAAAAAAATGGCCTGCGTCATGCCTGATGCGGATATTGAAACCATCCCCGGGATCACTTCTTTTCATGCGGTTTCGGCTAGATTAAATCGAATCCTTGTGGAAGGTGAGGAGTCCTTGCTTGTGACATCCGGGGCCTATGGCGGAAATCAGCTCAGGCATATTAATGGGATTGAAAATGTAGCCATTGTAAAAGCATATAAAAACATAAAAGATATAAATGACGCGCTCAAAGAGACAGACTTGCACAAAAACAGCGTGGCTGTATCTAAATGCGGCAGAAAAAATGAGCAGATCACGCGGGATATAAACAGTCTTGAACAAAAAGCACCTGATTACTGGACGCTGATACTGGCCTCTAAATGAAACCCGGCAAAAAAATAAATTACAAAGCACTTTTATTTTCCATTTCTTTAACGCTTGGATGTCTATTTTTAAATCAGGTTCTGGGTAAAGCCATTGATGGGCCGGCAGGATTTGAAAATTTAGGATTTCCCTTGATTCGGCTGTTATTTTTTATCTCCATCGGCCTTTTGGCGGGCCAACTCATTGAAAATATGGGATGGACACGCCAGGTGGCTGTTATTGCCCGTCCTTTTTTTAATTTCTCACACCTGGGAAATCGATGCAGTGCTGCATTTACCAGTGCCTTTATATCCGGTGTAACGGCCAATGCCATGCTTCTGGACTATTATGAAGATGGACGTATCAGCAAAACACAACTTTTTTTATCCAATTATGTCAACCAGTTTCCCGCTTTTTTTTTGCACCTGCCAACCACCTTGTTTATCATTTTGCCGCTGACCGGAATAGCAGGGATGCTATATCTTGCCCTTACTTTTTTTGCAACACTCTTGCGGACTGTCTGTTTTTTAGTATTTGGACGACTTTTTTTGCCGCAGCATCCGGATAAAAACAAAATCCAACAGGCTAAAGACAGGGCGGCAAAACCGGATTTTCGTGATATCATTAAAAAAATTCAATTAAAAATGCCCACACGGGTGATAAATATAGTTATCTGGGTGTTACCCATCTATACCATTGTTTTTTTATTAAATATGAATGGATTTTTTACTTATTTAAACAAAGCAATGGCGCAGACAATCACGTTATCCATAATACCGGTTGAGTCCCTGTCTGTTGTTATATTAAGTTTTGCAGCTGAATTCACATCCGGATTTGCAGCAGCAGGCGCTTTAATGGATGCAGGAGTGTTAAGCGTTAAACAAACCGTCATGGCTTTATTATTAGGAAATATCCTGGCATTCCCCATCAGGGCGCTTCGTCATCAATTACCGAGATATATGGGAATTTTCTCTCCCAAAATGGGGCTGCAACTGTTATTATCAGGTCAATTATTCAGGGTATTGAGTATCATTCTGGTTGGAACTCTTTATTATATGGTGGCATAGCATGTATCCAATTCAAATTATTGGCATCGGGCAGGGTAAAAAGGATCTTACCCAAAGGCATCTTGAAATGATTGAAACCTGTGATGTCCTCGTAGGGGGCAAGCGGCATCTTGAGATGTTCAATCAGATTAATGTGGAAACAATCCTAATCACTGGTCACCTGGATGACCTTATTGATAGTCTTAAAGAAAAAATGAACCATAAAAAAATTGTGGTGCTGGCATCCGGCGACCCTTTATTTCACGGCATCGGTTCAACAATTTGCCAAAGGCTTAAACCAAAGCTTGATCCGGAAAGTGTTGAGATCTATTCGAATATCTCCTCTATTTCTGCAGCTTTTGCAAAAATAAAAGAACCCTGGCATGATGTAAAAATTATCAGCCTTCACGGCCCGCATCAAGACGGGTTTTCGTTTTCACAGCTTGCGGATGAATATAAGGTTGCTTTTCTCACTGATAAAAATTCAAATCCAAACTTTATTGCAAAACAACTGCTAAAGTCAGGCCTGTACGATTTTAGGTTTTGCGTTCTGGAAAACCTTGGAAATGAAGATACCGAAAGAATCACCTGGTTTGAGAATATTGATCTGATTTGCGATCAAAGCTTTTCACACCCCAACATTGTTATCTTAATGAAATCTGGAAAGCCCCCAAAGAAACGTTCAAATGAAACCCATATTGGCATGAAAGACACCTTGTTTAAGCATTCAAAAGGGTTGATAACCAAATCGGAAATTCGCAGCATTTCACTTTCAAAACTTAAGCTTATCCACAAGGATCATGTACTATGGGATATTGGTTCGGGCTCCGGCTCTGTAGGCATAGAGGCCTCTTTTTTGATTCCCTGGGGACATGTCTATGCCATTGAAAAGAATGCGGACAGAATATCCGACATAATTTACAATATTAAAAATTTCAATTGTTCGAATGTTAAAGTATTAAATGCGGTTTTTCCGGATGGTGCTGATGATTTGGAAACACCCGACAGAATTTTCATTGGCGGAGGCGGGCAGCACCTTAAACAGATCATTGAAGCCGGTTGCCTGCGGCTTGAAAAATTTGGTATAATCGTTATTAACACTGTCTTGCTGCAGAATCTTGAGACAGCCATGGCGCTGTTAAAAAAACATCACTTCGCCCCGGAGGTCGTCCAGATACAGGTATCCAGATCAAAACAGATGCCTTTTGGAGATCGCTTTGAGGCGTTAAATCCTGTTTGGATTATAACAGGAACCAAACCAGACCCCAAAAAACCAGGCCAAACTAAACCGGACCAGATGGAACCGGATGAAAGGTAAGCAAAACATGAACTATACGAAGAACAGGGTAATTTTTGCCGGCGCAGGCCCGGGTGACCCTGATTTAATAACGGTAAAAGCCATGAACGCATTAAAAAAAGCCGACCTGATCATCTATGCCGGATCATTGGTGCCCGAAGCTGTTTTGTGCTGGAAAGGAAATTGCTCGAAAACCATTTCCAGTGCAGGCCTGGACCTTGACCAGATTGTTGAGAAAATTTATGACTACCACAAAAAAGGCAAAAAAGTAGTCCGGCTGCATACAGGCGACCCAGCCCTGTATGGTGCCATCTTTGAGCAGATGAGAAAGCTCGATAAGCTCAATATTCCCTATAGTGTTATACCCGGTGTAACTGCTGCATTTGCGGCATCTGCAAAAATGAACATGGAATATACATTACCCGAGGTTACCCAGACACTTATCCTTACACGAATTTCGGGAAGAACCCCGGTTCCTGAAACGGAAAATCTTGAAACACTTGCTGCCCATAAGGCATCTATGTCAATATATCTGAGCATTGGCCATGTGGATAAAGTACAAAAGATTTTAGAAAAACATTATGGCCCAGGGTCTACCTGCGCCATTGCCTACAAGGTCAGCCACCCGGAAGAGGCCATCATTTACACACAAATACAAAATCTGGTCCAAAGCTGCAAAGACAACAACATCATGCGACATGCATTGATTATTGTTGGAAAATCCGTCGCAGTGAGCCTTAAAGAAAGTGATGTGCTCGAATCAAAGCTTTATGATGCCGGCTTTTCCCATGGATATAGAAGTGCGAAATAGCCCAAATCACATAAAACAAATCGCTGTCTGGGGAATTACGCCCAATGGTAAATGGCTTGGAATGCAATTAAAAAAGCAATTTGAGTTTTCCACATTATTTTTCTCAAAAAAAATCTGGGGGCCATCAAAGGAAAGTGAAGGTGTTCAGCTTTTCGATAAATTATCCGAAGAGATCAAACAACAGTTTAATCATTACACCGGACATATATTCATCTTTTCCACAGGCATTGCCGTGCGATTGATTGCACCGTTGCTAAAATCCAAACTATCTGACCCGGCAGTTGTTGTTGTCGATGACAATGGTCATCATGCTATCAGTCTTTTATCAGGCCACATTGGCGGTGGCAACGAACTTGCCAAAATAACGGCAACGATTGTTGGTGGCACTCCTGTGATAACCACAGCAACAGATACAAACCAGTTGCCATCCATTGATATGCTCGCCAAAGCTGCAAATCTTTTTATCGAAACCCCTGAAAACATCAAACATGTGAATATGGCCTTACTTCAAGGCGAAAAAATAAATATTCAGGATTCCACAGGACAGCTTGATCAATTTTTTCTGCAAAAATACCAGACTCCAGTCAATAAGACTGCGACAGGAGGAGCTGACATTCTCTGCTCTTACAATACACGTTCTGTTTCACGTGAAACTTTCGTGTTACGTCCAAGAATTCTCAGCGTCGGAATAGGGTGCAACCGGGGAACATCACATGAAGTCATCAAGCAGTTTTTATTCCGGACAATGAAGGATGAAAGCCTCAGCACCAACAGCATTTACAGGTTCGCAACTACCAATGTAAAAATGAACGAGGCCGGTATTACAGCCCTGGCAGAAGAGATGGGCATACCCGTTGATTATTATGATAACAAATCGTTGAATTCGGTAAAAACAATTCAGAACCCATCGAAAATGGCGCAAAAACATTTGGGTGTCAACAGTGTCTGCGAAGCTGCAGCCATACTAACGGCAAACAATGGAAAACTCATTGTCTGCAAAAAGAAAAATAAGGATGTCACCATTGCGGTGGCAGTAAAGATATGAAGCTTTATGTGATCGGAACAGGCCCCGGAAGCATTGACCACATGTCCTGCCGGGCAGTTGAAATATTAAAACAGGTTGAATGCGTTGCAGGATACACCACCTATATAAAACTTGTGGAAGAACTCATTAAGAATAAAGAACTTATTTCCACAGGAATGATGAAAGAGGTCGAACGTGTTAAAAAAGCCATTGAACAGGCCATGGCAGGCAAATCCTGCGCGCTGATTTCCGGCGGCGACTCTGGAATCTATGCCATGGCAGGGCTTGTGTTTGATATCTGTATGCACAAAAAAATAAATATTATACGAGGGGCAACAGGTTCCACGCCTTTTGATAACAATAGTCTTTTGCTTGAAATTATTCCTGGAATTCCCGCCCTTGCAGCAGGGGCCGCAATTGTTGGCGCGCCACTCACCCATGATTTTGCTGCCGTGTCTTTAAGTGATCTTTTAACACCGTGGGAAAAAATACAAAAAAGGCTCACCCATGCGGCCATTGCTGATTTTGTAATTGTTTTATACAATCCCAAAAGCAAAAAAAGAAACTGGCAACTAAAAAGAGCCAGGGAACTCATTTTGGAACACAGAGAGGGTTCAACACCGGTCGGCATTGTAACAGGTGCCATGAGAGAGAATCAGGCATTGTCTTTCACCACATTAGACAAGCTTGATACAGCAGACATAGGCATGCAGACGGTTGTTTTCATCGGTTCAAGCGCATCATTAAGATATATGGATTTCATGTTTACCCCGAGAGGGTACACAAAAAAATATGAGATATAATGCAAGTAAGGGGGAGGGGATGAAAGGATATGTCCAGGTATATACCGGCAATGGCAAAGGGAAAACCACCGCAAGTTTAGGACTTGCTGTCAGAGCTGCCGGAGCAGGGCTCAACGTCTATATTGTTCAGTTCCTTAAAAAGGGAGATTATTCCGAGATTAAGGCATTATCGGAATTTGAGAATATTACCATAGAACAATACGGCCTGGGTAAATTTGTAAAGGGAAAACCTTCACCGGATGACATCGAGGCAGGAAAGGCCGGGTATAAAAAACTGTGCAATATCCTTAAAACCAACAAGCATGACCTGGTGATTGCAGAAGAGGCAAATGTTGCGGTGACGTACAAGTTATTTACAGAGGATGAACTGCTTTACCTGATCGACCTGAAACCGGACAATGTGGAACTTGTGATCACGGGCCGTGGGGCTACTCAAAAAATTATTGAAAAAGCAGACCTGGTATCGGAAATCAACGAGATTAAGCATTATTATAAACAAGGGGTGACGGCCAGGGTTGGAATAGAAAAATGAGAAAAAAAAACATTGCCGTTCTTGGCACCGGATCGGATGTAGGCAAAAGTATCCTGGGTGCTGCAATTTGTCGTTCTCTTGCAGACAGGGGGGAATCGGTTGCACCATTTAAATCACAAAACATGTCTAACAATTCCGGCATTACACCGGAAGGACTGGAAATGGGCCGGGCACAGATTGTTCAGGCAGAAGCGTGTAAAATCACCCCCCATGTTAACATGAACCCGATTCTTTTAAAGCCAACCGGCGAAAAACAATCCCAGGTTATATTAAATGGCCTTGTGCATGAGAATCAGACAGCTATGGACTATCACAAAAACAAGGGGTTCTATTTTAAAAAAGCCTGCCGGGCCTTTGATGCCCTTGCCCGGTCCCATGACAGGATTATCCTCGAAGGTGCAGGCTCCTGCGCCGAAGTAAACCTGATGGCCAATGATATCGTTAATTTTGCAATGGCAGAATATGCCGATGCGGATGTTATTCTTGCAGCGGATATTCACAGAGGCGGGGTTTTCGGACAGATCGTCGGCACGCTCGAATGCCTGCCTCAAAAATACAGGGATATGGTACAAGGTGTGATTATAAATCGTTTCAGGGGAGATATTGCCCTGTTCAAAGATGGTGCCCGGTGGATTGAAAACAGAACAGGAAAAAAAGTGTTTGGCGTTTTACCCTGGTATACCCATTTTAAGATAGATGCCGAAGACTCTGTTGAAATAGAAGAGTGCAATAATTTCAATAGCTTTGATCCTGACAAACCCGCCATAGGTATTATCAGACTGCCCCATATCGCTAATTTTACTGATTTTCACGCCCTTTCCAATATCAAAGGGCTACAGACCATTTTCTTTGATAGCCCGGATCATCTATCAAAATTTAATGCTATAATCATTCCCGGGTCAAAAAACACACGAAAGGATCTTTTTTGGCTGCAAAAAAGATTTCAAGGGGCACTTTATAAATATCATAAAGAAAATGGGCATATCCTTGGTATCTGTGGCGGATATCAGATGCTGGGAAAAACAGTGGATGATCCGGACGGTCTTGAAGGAAAGCCGGGCAAAACAAAGGCGTTGGGACTGCTGCCGGTCCAAACGACATTGAAAGCCCCAAAAACAACAACCCTGAGCGACTTTGAGTGGGAAAGCACAATTGGAAAAGGATATGAGATTCACATGGGGTTTACAACCTTGGAAAAAGGGAGCGCCCTGGTAAAAATCATAGCAAGGAACGGCAATCCTTGTACCGGTACTGACGGATGCCTTTCTGATGACAAAAAGGTGTTAGGCACCTATATCCATGGTTTTTTTGACTCATCAAAAATCGTTTCCAAGTGGTTTGAACTGATAGGGATATCATTAAAAACCAATATTGAAGACATGCATAAGATAAAAGAGAATGACTATTGCCTGCTGAAGGAACATATTGAAAGCCATATCGATATCAGCCCCATCTTATAGATAGTGGCTGACCGAAAACCCGTGTTTGGGCGGCTCGTAGAGGAGCAATGCTCACAAAGTTGCCCATATGCAAGGCGCAAGAAATGCTGAAACCTAAGTGTACTATAGTACATGAGGCCCGATTTATAATTTGGCAGCATTTTGCAGCAACGAAGCAGATGGGCGCTGCCGACGGGTGAGTTTTCATTCAAACACTAGTTAAAACCAGAATTCAGGATATTTTCGTGATTTGCATAGATTGTTTGTCAAAAGGGCGATGAGCAGCATAATAAACGCACCAACACCTATTGGCATCAATACATAGTAAAACCCTAACGCATGGATTTTCTGGCTGCCGATCACCGCGATTAAGGCGGTTGCACCACCTGGCGGATGAAGTGTTTTTGTCGCGTGCATGGCCGCAATGGCGGTGGCCACTGAAAAAGGGGCGGCAAACCAGAGATAGTTGCCAGAAAGCTTGTATGTTGCGACCCCGATAGCAGCAGAAATAATATGTCCGCCCAAAAGATTCCTTGGCTGTGCCAGAGGACTTTTGACAGCACCGTAAATCAATACAGCCGAGGCACCAAATGATCCAACGATAAAAACAAGGTCGGTATCTTTGAAAATATGACTCAGCCAGGCAATCGATAAAATCCCACAGAACGCACCGGCCCAGGACCAAACAATTTCAGAAAGATTTACCTTGGAGGAGTTTTTTCTGCCGCCTTTCATTTTATCAAAAAAAATCATTTTTTACAGGACTCCGAAAGATTTTCAAAGTTGTTGTTAAGCATGCACTCTACAAAAAAAACAGGAAGGGGGAATTGATATAAATCAAGAAAGAGAGTTTTATTTTTTAGGTTTATTTAAGGGTTTGGTTTATTTTGGCCAGAATGATTGTGATATTATCTTTTCCACCTGAATTCAATGCTGCCTGTGTTAGCCCTTTTGTTTTGACCTCAATGGAAGTATTCGCATTTAAGATAGACAAGATAGTATCTTTTGCTACCATTTTGTAAAGCCCATCTGTAGATAAAATCAATAAATCATTTTTTTGGATGCTAAATGTTGCTGTTTCCGGGTTGCACTCCCCATATCCAATACATTGGTCCAGAATATCGTAAGAATAATGTTCTTTTGCCTTTTTAGGGTCCAATTCTCCTTCTTCAATCAGAAATTTTGCCAGTGTCTGATCTTCGGACAGTTGTTTCAGCTTTTTGTTCCGCAATCGATAGAGACGCGAATCACCCACATTGATCCAATGAATCTTATCCTGTTTTAAAATGGCACACACAAGTGTTGTTGCCATTCCTTCCAGTTCCGGCTGGGCTTCAGCTTTATTGCTGATTAATTTATCCAGATCTATAGCCATCTGCTTTATCTGGGACAGTTCTTTCCCCTTTATTAATTTTTTCAGGCCCACCAGTGTGCCTTTGACAATTTCAGCTGCGAAATCACTGGATACATTACCCCCCAATCCATCTGCAACCGCCAAAAGCAAGGATTTATCCTCCATTTGTCGAATAAGATAGCGATCTTCATTCTTTTTGGGGAGCAATCCTAGATGGGTGAATCCAAAAATGTCTACATTATCAATACTCAGCATGGTTTGACCCGAGGCCTTGTTAACATCTTTATAAAAATCACAATGCCTGCAGGATTCTATTTTTTCAGCATAGGTTCCGGAATCTTTATTGTTGCAAAAGGTTCCGGTGACAAGCCAGCAGGTTCTTCCTGACTTATCCCCCTCATTCAGTCCGTCAAGAGAAGATGTCTGTGTAACAGGGCAGGTATGGTAACACTTATCCTTTGGGTCGCCCAGGCCCCGACCGCATTTCATGAACTCCCAGCAATTGGGCTTTTGGATCGATGGCTTTTTATTTTCATTTATTGGCTTTGATAAATCCTTTATGGCTTGATTCATATCCGTATATCTTTGTTTTGGATCCAGGCGGCATGCCTTTATAATAAATCGTCGCAGGGTGTCGGGCAGGTCAGGCTCCAACTTTTTTGGATCCGGGATTTCTGATTCACACCGCATTTTGATAAAAATTGCCTGATCTTTTTCCGGGTAGGGCCTTTTTCCCACGACCATCTCAAAGGCTGTGATTCCCAGCGAATAAATGTCACTTTGAATATTTGATGTTCCCCCTTTTGAAATTTCCGGTGCAAGGTATAAAAAGGCACCGTCGATAAGATCGTCATCGTCATGAATAAAACTTGCCAGACCGAAGTCTAAAAGCTTTACATGATAATTATCTATGATCACGAGGTTTTCAGGGTTGATGTCCTTGTGTAATATGCCCTGGTTGTGCGCATGCCCAATTGCCTTGCAGGCTTGTACAAGATAGTTGTTTGCATCTTGATATGATATTTTTTTCAGCCTTTTTAACATGGCAGCGATTGATTCCCCGTCTAAATATTCCATAATGATAAAGGCTGTCTGAAATTTTTCTTTAATATCAAATATATTTATTATATTTCTGTGATTTAAGCGGGAAATGATTTTAGCTTCATTTTTAAATTTTTGCAGAAAATAAGAATCCTTGACCATGTTGTGCCGGAGCATTTTTATGGCCACCTTTTGATTTGTTACAGAATCAACACCTTTATAGACAATGGAATATCCACCCCTACCGATGATATCCGTTGCAACATAGCGGCCAATCGTCCGATCCGAAATCGGCCTTTGTGAATCAAACCTGTCTGCTACGATTTCTGTTAAAAAATTATACAAAAGAGGATCATTTTCAGGTATTTTTTTAAAGATCTTTTTTTTCAGTACCCAGAGTTCCATATCGGTCTCGGCTTCAAAATGTGAATTAACAGGTTCCCCTGTAAATAAGGCCGACATATTCAAGATGTCTCCTTCTCCCCGATGATCGACAGGATGAAGGGTATTTTTCTTTTCCACTATAAGGAGACAGGACCCGCTTTTGGTGATATATGCTTCGTCTTTGTTATCTCCCTGTGAGATAAATCTGACGGATTTTTTTATTTTTTTTAATTTAAGATTATCAAGGATTGAATGTTTGGTATGGGGGGGCAGAAACTTTAATAATTTGGTTCGAAGATTTAAGGTGCCTTCCTCTGCAAGAACTATTTTAAAAAAATCACACTCCTGGCAGGAGGATTGTTTTTGCGCGTAAGTGCCCTGGCATTTTCCTTCACAAAAAGTACCTGCAACTGCCCAGCAAAATCGTCCGGCACATTTTCCAGAGTTGATCCCCTCAAAAGATGTGTCTTGTGCCGCCGGGCAGACCCCAAGGCCTATCGTATTCTTTCCGCCGGGCTGACGTCCACAACGATGGTACTCCCAGCAGTTCATTCTTTTTTTTTGCGGGTCAGGCATCCAATAGTTCACGCATTCCTATGATCAAGGATTCCATATCGATGGGTTTGAGTATGGCCTTTTTTACACCGGATTTTAAAATCAGGTCATCTGTTATTTTTTCTATATTACCGGAACATAAAATAATTGGCAAATCAGGCCTTTGTTTCAACATTTCAACGGACAATGTGTCCCCTGCTAATCGTGGCATGATCAGGTCTGTGATAACAAGATCGAAACCATCCGGTTCTTTTTTAAATGCGGTTAAAGCATCTTTGCCATTGGTAAAGGTGAAAACCGTGTATCCATGATCCTCTAAAAACCCAGTGAACGGTTCCAGTATACTGTCTTCATCATCAACGACCATAATGTTTTCATCACCACGAGGTAATGAAATTATTTTTGTTTTCTTGGTTTTTAGAGAAGAGGTTTCCTGGATGATTGGAAAAAATAAACTAAAAATCGACCCTTTATTTAGCTTGCTTGTTGCTTTTATAAATCCGTCATGATTTTTTACAATACCATGAACGGTTGATAACCCTAAGCCTGTTCCGTTATGTTTTTCCTTTGTCGTGAAATACGGATCAAATATCTTTTCAATGGTTTCCGAATCCATACCGCAACCTGTATCTTCTACTTCTAAGATAATATATTTTCCAGGTAAGATATCCAATTGGGGTATACTCTGGGCGGGCAGTACTTCGGTCTCTTTGAGTCTGATCGTAAGGGTGCTGTTATTGTCAAAAATCGCCTGGTAGGCATTAATGCACAGGTTCATAATCACTTGATGGATCTGGGTGTAATCTGCCATGATAGAGGCTTTCGACTCTAATTGCTCTTTTATCTCTATGGTGGAAGGAATGGTGGATCTCAATAGCTTTAAGGCTTCTTTAACGACCAGGTATACCTTTAAAGGCTGCTTTTTATGCTTTGATTCTTTGCTGAAAGTAAGAATGTGTCTGACAAGATCAGCAGCCCGTAAAGACGCTTTATGAATTTGATCTATATTTTTTTTTAGTTTGTCGGGATTTGTGATGTTTATCTGGGCCAACTGGGAAGAACCAAGTATTCCGGAGAGGATGTTATTAAAATCATGCGCAATGCCACCGGCCAATGTGCCGATGGCCTCTAACTTTTGAGCCTTGTAAAGCCGTGTCTCCAACTCATTTTTGTCTTGCTCGGTTCGTTTATGTTCGGATATGTCCTTGAATATGATCAAGAATTGTTGAGTGTCGCGAAACGGCTTCACACATATCGTTGCCAGAATATATGTCCCGTCGGATTTTTTGTATCTACGTTCAAGATGAATTTCGTTCGTTATTTCCAGAGTTTTAACCAGTGTTTCAACGGGTGTGTTGGCTAAATCATCCGGATGAATCAGATCTCCTGTCTGGATTGAAAGCAGATTTTCTTTTGAATATCCCAGGATTTTACATGCCCGGGTATTTGCATCAATAGCATTATCCTGTCTGTCTATGACCATTATTCCGTAAGGTGCATCTAAAAAAAGCAACTCATGCAATTGCCCGCTATCTATGTCCCTGAGCTTCACCACTAAATTTTTTTCCTCATCTGCATCGAGCGTATAAATAATTTTACTTCTTTGCCTGGAAGCTTGACAATAACCTTAACAGGTTTTCAAAGTTTCTACAATTTTTCAATTGGAATATTTTGACTGGAATCCCCCTGTCCTGAGTAGAATGGACAGGGGAAATTGAATACGTTAATATTTTTCTTTCAAGAAGGCCAGGGCTTGGTCAATGGCATTTAAAGCCAGTGCCAGATCTTTTTTTGTGTGGCGATAAGAGATATAGGCATGGTGGAAGGGGGTAAAGAAAAATCCTTTACGGATGAGTTGTGTGTAAAAGTCTTTTCGCTTTCTTTTATATGCACCTGTGTCATCTTTGGTAAAGGTGATATAAAACATGGGCCCGATCCCGGTGAGTTTGGCACCCACATCATATTTATCCATCACCCCCTGGATCTGTTTCATAAAGGTTTCACCTTTTTCCCAGATGTCCTCCAGAACGTTCTCCCTTTCCATAATCTCTATTGTTTTTAATGCAGCAATAAAGGCCTCGCTGTTTGGAAAGAAGGTGGAGGAGATGAACAGTTTGGAGTCTGCTGCCATCATGACCTCTTTTTTTCCTGTCACAACCGAGATGGGGTATCCATTGGCAATGGCTTTACCAAGAACGGATAAATCAGGTGTCACACCATAATACTTCTGGGCACCCCCCATGGATACCCTGAATCCGGTTCTGATTTCATCATAAATGAGAATAGCACCATGTTTATGGGCAATCTTCTTTGTCCCTTCAAGAAAGCCAGGGGCAGGGATCTGCATCTCCTGGTGATTGGGATGGCCAAACGGGGTCATGATGACAGCGGCTGTTTCACTCCCATGCTCTGCCATCAGATCCTCGAGTTGGTCCAGTCTGTTATACTCAAATTCAAATACATCTTCATAAAATTTAGACGGGATACCGCCTTTCATTTCCACACACCAGTCGTGCCAGCCGTGATAGCCGCAACGCATGACTTTTAGTTTGTTCGTATGGGCACGGGCAATCCGGATACTGGCTGTGGTGGCATCGGAACCGGTTTTTAAAAAGATGCTCATCTCGGAACAGGGCACAAGTTCCCTGATCTTTTTGGCCAGAAGATTCTGGTATTTCTGGGTCAGGGTAAAGCAAAACCCTTTATCATGAATCTGTTTGTAAACCGCATCGTCCACTTCATCTTCGCGATACCCTAAAATGATGGGACCGTATCCGCATAGAAAATCAGTAAATTCATTGCCATCCACATCGGTCAGGTGACACCCCTTGGCCTTGTCCAGGAAAATGGGGTATTCCCCATTGATAAAATCGCCGGGTTTTCTTGCGCCCAGCACCCCGCCGGGAACAAGATCTAAGGCTTCTTCATAAAGCTCAACGCTCTTGGATATATTTAATTTTGGTGTTTCATTCATTTTTTTTCTTCTCCTGATGATCCTATAGCTCCATTATATCTTCTATTTTTTTAGACTGATGAATTTTGGCACCCTTACCAATAAACGCTTTAATAAATATTTCAGGGTCTATGCAGCCTTCCGGGGCCACAACACCTTTTACATTCACATCTCCGTCTGCAAACATCAGGGCTGCCATGGCAGCGGGAAGACCTGTTCCAGGAGCCATTCTGCCGGCCATATCGGCTGTATAGGTTATTTTCTTACCGTCTTTTTCACCTTTTACAATCACTTTAAGACCAGAGGACTGGGGACCATTATCGCGACTTTCTGGAATGGTTTTCCACATTTCCAGGGCCAGATCGTACGGGGTAATCTGGGTTCCCTTAAGGTCAATAGGATCACTGCCAAGAAAGCCTGTGGCTTTTTGTTCGGCAATCATTTCATCCACCCATTGAGGAATAAGCGCGCCTTTGATAATAATGTTCTTAACCCCTTTGATGTATTTGGGAAGGGTTAAGGGCTGGGGATGACCAACGTATCGGACATGACAGGTGCCAAGGGGA
Organism: Desulfobacula sp.; assembly: GCA_021647625.1. Lineage (GTDB taxonomy): Bacteria > Desulfobacterota > Desulfobacteria > Desulfobacterales > Desulfobacteraceae > Desulfobacula. The sequence goes on along the minus strand of JAKIUJ010000045.1, from coordinate 1,255 downwards.
TCCAAAAATTTTTCTGCAACCGGTTCGGTTCCGCCTTCAACCTGGACAATTTTTTTGTCAATAAACTGGGGCACTTTCCCGAGCGTCATGTGCAGGCTGTGGTCCCAGGCAGCACCGGCAAGCTCTGCAATGCTGACCACCCAGTAAAGATATACCTCATCAACTTTATCGAGTTTGTCCGCATACCATTTTACCAATATGTTGTTGGTGCCGGGATCTGATCCCATACCGGTAAGAACCGTAATATCCGCTTCTTTTGCAAGTTTATCAATATCAGAGTTAAAAAGGATCTGGGTGCCTTCATAATCATCACAGATATCAATGTAATTTACTTTGGCTTCAACGGCAGCCGTTGCAACAGGAACAGCTGTTTTATAAAAGGGACCTGCCGTGTTGATGACAATATCAACCTCTTTAAAGGCGGCTACCATACCTTCGTGGTCGTTGACATCCATCTTTATCAGGCTGGCTTTTTTATTTTCCCTTAATTTGGGGGTCAGGCGCTCAGGGTCCGGATAGAGGTCTGCCAGAATAACCTCGGTAATCTTTTTGTCCCAGACCAAATATTTTGCAACTCCCTGTCCCATTCCGCCGACACCACCGATAATTAACGCACGCATGTTTTTCCTCCTGTATTATATAAAATGTATAAATAAATTTTTAATTTTCACACGGAGCCACAAAAGTACACAAAGATTATCTATTCTTTGTGCCTTGGTGCCTTTGTGCGAGTTATATTTTAAGTAGTGTTTGAACGAAAACCCACCCATCTGCTTCGTTGCTGCAAAATCCTGAAATCCTCATGTACTATAGTACACTCCGGTTTCAGGATTTCTTGCGCCTTGCATATGGGCAACTTTTCGCCCAAACACGGGTTTTCGGTCAGGCACTAAGTATCAATTTTAAGAACTATTGCAGCCCCGGTATCCCCTGCCGCACATCCTGTAAAAAGCAAATAACCGCCGCCAAGATCTGCCAGTTCTTCAATGCCTTCAATGATCAAACGCCCGGCCGTGGGCGCCTGGGGATGACCAAAAACAAGGGATGATCCAAAGTTATTGATCCCGTTTACATCAATATTCATCTGGTTGGCCATATAGATGTCATTGGCGGCAAACGGGTTATGGGTTTTGATGACCCTGACATCATCGATGCTGATGCCTGCCTTGTCCAACGCCATTTTAGCCGCAGGAACCACAGCCATGGCCATGAATCCTTTTTTAGCCCTTGAATAGCCATAGGAAACAATCCGGGC
>JAKIUJ010000280.1 GCA_021647625.1 Desulfobacula sp. | reverse complement strand
CGTCCGGGCAACAGGCGCTGGACATTGCACAAATTGCCCAGGACTGTGGGGTTGATGCCATTGCTGTTCATCCAAGAACGGCATCTCAGTTATTCAAAGGAAAATCTGACTGGCAGCTGATTAAACAGGTAAAAAAAAAAATATCCATTCCAATAATCGGTAATGGTGACATCAATAGCGTTGAAGATGCAGGAGATATGATTCGCCTTACAAAATGCGACGCTGTTATGGTCGGGAGGGCTGCCATGAGAAACCCGTTTATCCTCTCTCAAATTGATGACTTCCTTGAAACAGGATACTATAAAGCCCCGTCATCTTCAGATATCTTCAGGATAATGGAACGTCTGACCCATGTGTACGTAAATTACTTTGGAGAAGACATTGCCTGTAAAATGCTTAGGGGCAGACTGTCATGGTTTGTAAAAGGATGGCCGGATAGTTCAACGTTTCGAAAACACCTGTCCCACATCCGGTCGATGGAACAGGCGCTATCATTAATCAAGGAGTTTGAAGCAAAATTACAATAACCACTTATTGTTTTTCATAAACAGCTGTTGCGATGGAACTCACCCCGCCCCGGGGTGTAAATTCGCCTGTTACCTCCATGCTAAGAGGTTTTATTATCCCGACAAGATCATCTAAAATTTTATTAACCACATGCTCATAAAACATGCCGACATTTCTGAACTGAAGCAGATAATATTTTAAAGATTTCAACTCAACCAGAATCTGGTCCGGACGATAGTTTATGATGATGCATCCATTATCCGGCAGACCGGTCATGGGGCAGACAGATGTGTATTCCGGTTGTTTAATGGTTATATCGATGCTTCTTTTGGATTTATATGCATAGGGAATCGGTTCTAAAATATCCGTTTTAACAATACTTGGGTCTTCAATTTTATAGGGAAGTTTATAGTTTTTATTTTCTACCATGTAATTTGTATCCTTTTAAAAATATTTTTTAATATAAAAAGAATTTTATCACATTCAATTTATGGTTTCAAACGATTAAAATGACGAAAACGCACGCCCATATCGTCATTTAAAATTTCGTAAAAAAAGCTTGACAATTACGCCAGAAAAAAGGATAAATACCAAACATTTTAATTAATGCTTACATTTAAGAAAGTTCCGCAACTTTCTTTAAAAATCAACACATTGAAAGAATCAAGTGTACAAAACCAAATACGGCAACACCTTATTTGGCATTAATAAAGTCCCAAGGAGGATACTAAAGCAAAATGAACGATTTTTTACAAAGCCTTCGCAATGGCCAGGCAGAAAAACAACGAACACCTAAAACACGGAAAAACTTCGATAATTCTTATCACTACACGAGTGGCCCCAGATTTAATTCCTATGGCGGTGGCGGATATCAGAATAACAGAAGCCAGCAAATGAAAAGACCCCATCCCCCCCAGGGCAACCAGATGCCAATGGACGATAGCGCAACCACCTCAATGCTTGCCGAAGCTATTGAAACTTTAGGCTTACATATTGAGACCCTTGCAAAAAATCAGGAATATCTGATTAATGCACAGGAAAGAACAGCCGATATGATGGAACGTCAGGCCGTTGCCATTGAAAGAATAGTCACTCATCTAAATATCGCCCCTGCTTCTACACCAGAAAATATGCATGAAGAGAATATATTCGAAAAAAACAATGTCCCACAAAAAACGTTTGAAAATCATTATGTAACCTCTCAAAAACCAGAAACAAAACCGGAAACACCCGAACCTGTTGCTAAAATCAAAGCGAAACCCGTTCAAAAACCAGTTAAACAACCTATTGAAAAAGCGGTTAAAACGGCAAAGCAGGTCATCCGAAGAAGAAAAAAAATCGTTTCAAGCCAATCCAAAGAAGCCGTAACAACTTCCACTGACGGCAGCAAACTTCTGGGCCGCGACAAAATCATGGATATTATTCAGACCATGCGCGCAGACGGTGCAACATTCGATCAGGTAGCCGGCAGATTGGTTGAACTAGGCCAACCGACATTTTCAGGTCGTGGAGAATGGCATGCACAGACCATTCACAGGCTGTGCAACAAAAAATAGACCACAGATAAATTCACATAAAAAGCAGCGGAAAAATTACTTTTTTCCCGCTGCTTTTTTATTTCTCTCTAAAAAATATTTCTTTATTTTTTAATAGAATCCATATATGCATCCCATTCAATGGGAAGCAGTTGCTGCTTTTTTGTATTGCATGCTTTACAGCAGGCAACAAGATTGAATTTTTCCGAGCGCCCCCCCCGGGCAAGAGGAATTACATGATCCATGGTCAACTCTCTTGGTGGAAAAGATTCAGCACAATAGTGGCAGAGACCCGTGGCTCTTTTTCGTTTCCACCACTGACCGGCTCTAAGTTTTCGTGCTTTATCCCGTTCCTTTTTTATATATGTATCATCTGAGAAAAAGGATTCCATGAAATCAATACCCGAATTCGTTCAGCATTCGTGCGTTATCTATCCAGTTTTTCGTTACTTTTACAAATAGCTTGAGCAACACTTTTTGGCCGGTCATCTCTTCTATGTCTTTTCGTGCCTTTGTTCCGATTTTGGACAACATGCTGCCCCTTTTACCGATAATGATTCCCTTTTGAGAATCCCGGATCACATGGATGCTTGCATGAATGACGATCAGCTTTTTTTCCACATCAAAAGCATCGACTGTCACAGCACTTGAATAGGGAATTTCCATACCGGTGAGTCGGAAAACCTTTTCCCGGATTATCTCTTTGACCATAAATTTTTCAGACACATCCGTGAACGTTTCTTCCGGGAAAAGTTGTGGTCCTTTTGGCAAACAGGCTTCAACCTCTTCAAGAACATTTTTCACCTGGGTATTTTTTTTTGCCGACAAAGGAACAATGGCTTTGAAGGCATAAAGATCTTTAAACTCTTCAACCAATTTGTAAACCTGATCTTTTTTGACAAGATCAATTTTATTTAAGCCCAGAACCACTTTTTTACCTTTTTTTTCCAATTTGGAAACAATTATTTTTTCTGCTGAAAAATTTCTTGAAGCGGCATCAATCATAAAAAGAATCACATCCACATCTTCTAAGGCAAGCAGCGCCTGATCCACAATGCGCCGATTCAACAGGGTTGAGCTTTTATGGATACCCGGTGTATCAACAAAAACAATCTGGGAAGATTCACGGTTTACAATACCAATGATTTTATCCCGGGTCGTCTGTGGTTTCTTGGATGTAATGGAAATTTTTTGACCCAGCACCTGGTTCAACAACGTTGATTTGCCTGCATTGGGTGCACCGATAATCCCTACAAACCCTGCCCTCATATTTTCTTTATTCTGTTTGGCCATGATTCCAGCTTATTAAATTTTTAATTTCGTTTAAAATGGTTTCTCTTCCCTTTCGGGTTTTGGCAGAAAATAGAATAACCCTATTTTTCTCACGATTCAACAGTGAACAAATAGCGTGCACTCTTTTTTCCTGTTTGGTTTTAGACAGTTTATCAGATTTCGTCAGGATTACCAGGTATGGCAGATCATGGGATTCCAGCCATGCGATCAGATCAAACTCCTCTTTCTTGGGATCTCTTCGAATATCGATGAGCAGAACAAGCCCGATAAGATTGTCTCTGTTTGAAAGATAGCGCTCAACCATTGGCTGCCACTGGACCCTGAGTTTTTTTGATACTTTTGCATACCCGTATCCCGGCAGATCAACAAAGGAGATATCTTCATTCACCATAAAAAAATTAACCAGCTGGGTACACCCTGGTTTGGAACTGGTTTTGACCATATTTTTTCGTTGAATCAAGGTATTGATCAAGGATGATTTGCCCACATTATACCGACCAGCAAATGCAATCTCCGGGTAATCATACTCTGGGTAATCAGCCGACTTTACAGCACTCATAACA
>JAKIUJ010000044.1 GCA_021647625.1 Desulfobacula sp. | reverse complement strand
ACTGATCCGCACCAGTCACCCATCGGGTTCTAGGCTGATAGGTGAGCCGGGGTCATCTTGATTAGGAGCCGGGGGAGCCGGGGGGGGCCCGGGGGGGCCGGGGTCATTTAGGGCCGGGGTAGGGCCGGGGTCACATCTTGATTAGTGATTAAGTCTTGACTTTACAGCAAAATGTGAATAATAAATTTGAATTATGGCAAGACAATGGCACATAGAATATGAGGGAGATCGGGGGATGTCAATTCGACAGGATTAGGTCACTAATTTAATGTCTCAGTGTGCTGTCACAGACTAATGGGAGAATCAGCGGATCACACGGAGCTGCAAAATATTTAGGCATAAACCCAAGTACACTGATCACCGATGTTGCGATAAGATCGGTTACACCCCCAAGCCACCCGGATTCATGATATAGTTCGGGTCAAAGTGTTTTTTTAGTGCTTTTAACACATCCATTTGCTCTTTTCCCAGGTGTTGTTCCATCATAGGAGCCATTAACCTGCCCACACCATGATGGTGACTCAGGGATCCATGATTTTGAATTATTTTTTCAATAATCCCTCTCTGAAAATTGCGGAATGTTTCAATATCCTGCATTTTTGTTATAAAAATAAAATACAAATTGGTTCCCTGGGCATAAAAGTGTGAGGCATGGGTCATACAAATCATATGGGGATAAGATTTGATATACGTTCTAACAGCAGAATACAAATCATTAAAATGATCCCAACTCACCGATGCCTCAAGGGTATCAATCAACACGCCGGCATCATTTAATGCATCCCGCATATAGGGATCGGAAAACCGGCCTTTATACCATTTTTTCATGGGATATCCGGTTAATGAAAGTCCTTGATTGGCCTTACAAATTGTTTTGATCTGCTTGTACACATTCTTTGAAAACCTGTGCTCCCCATCTGTTTGTCCCATTAACAGGCAGCGTTGTTTTGGTTTAAGTCCCCTAAAACCCATATATCGATCCGGAATACTTCCTTCAAGACCATACATTTTCATGGCCACATCTGTTTCTTCGGGATCAGACAAGCGCAAAATTGCAGGCATGCCGAATCCAGCCTGGCTTATGTGGCGGGCTGCATCCCTGCCCTTTTCAAAATTTGGAAACATGAATGTAAATGCTTTGGCGGATTGCGGATAAAAAGGAAAAATTTTCATGGTGACAGAGACAAGAACCCCGAAACATCCTTCGGAACCTTTCATTATATCATTGACCTTGGGTCCCGTGGCACTGGCGGGGAATTCCTTGGTTTTAAAAGTCCCCACAGGAGTAACATATTCCTGGCTGATGACCAGATCACAGGCATCCCCATAGTATGACGATGCCTGGCCTGATCCCAGTGTTACCACCCATCCGCCCACAGATGAAAATTCAAAGCTCTGGGGAAAATGCCCTCCGGTATATTGTTTTTTTGCATTAAGTTTTTCCGGGGCATTATTTAATAAATCTTCAAAAACAGGTCCCATCATGCCCGATTCCACAGTAATGGTCCGGTTCGTTTCATTAAATGCAACCATCCGCTTCATGTGCGTTCCCATCACCAGGGTTACCCCTCCTTTTGGACATGCAAGCCCCAATGTTACACTGCTTCCCCCGCCATAGACATGGAGGGGGATTTTTTTTGAGTGACAAAGGGCAACTATTTTGATGATATCTTCTTTATCTCTTGGATGAAGCACCAGGTCACAAATCTCTTGTATCCTGTGCTCCCTTAAATTCAGAATATCCTCCATTGATTTGCCGGTGGAATATTTAAGCCTGGAATAGGTATCCAAAAACAGATTTTCTTTACCTGCAATCTGTTCAAACAACAGGATATCTTCGGATGAAATATTAGATTTGACAGAATTATCAACACGATCTCCTCCCGAATCAGCCTGGGTTTGTGCTTCCATGTCCGAAAGGCCAAGTTCTTTTTTTATCACTTTCCAAAACCCCTGGCTCGGATTTTTGTATTTGTCTATAGCCCCCCATTTAAAAACAGATCGAAACGATTGGGTTCTTGGTTCTTTTTCTATCCGGTCCAGGGGCATTTGGGTTTTATTTTTCTTCATTTTTTTTAATATCCTGTTTTTTTAATATCCGGTAATTTTACTGATGCGTGAATATAACGGCTTTAAAGCTGTGTACATTTTTGTGTAGACAGTTGAATACAGTTCCTGATAAAGACCAACATTATTTAGATTGGGTTCAAATATCTTTTTTTCACTAACCATATTTTCCACTGCATTTTCAAGTGAGACAAACCATCCCAATCCTTTTGCCACAAGAATCGCAGCCCCAAGTCCTGATGTCTCATGGGTCTGCCCTTTGACCATGGGAAGATTAAAAACATCGGCTGTGATCCTGCAAATTTCGTCACTCTGGGAAGCCCCTCCTGAAACCGTTGCTTTTTTTATTTGTTTACCTGTTTTTTTTTCCAGGATATTCAAGCCTTCAAAAAGGGCAAAGCCCAATCCCTCGATCACGGCCCGATAGATATGGTCTTTTGTGTGCACATCCCCAAAACCAATCATGGCACCCTTTGCCTCGGGATGATCCAGTCCTGGTCCCCAATAGGGTTGAACCATCAATCCCATGGCACCTGGAGACGTTCTTTCAAGGCATCGATCCAATACCTCCTCGGCTGCAATCCCTATTTTTTTAGCCTGTTCAACCTCTTTGTGAGCAAACTGTTTTTTAAACCAGGTAATCATCCAGAATCCCCTGAAAATTTCCACTTCAGGATTAAATTTCCCCGGAACCGACGCAGGATAAGACGGCATGTACTTTATGGGTTCCACATATGTATCAGACAGGGTTTGAACCGTTGCCGTGGTGCCGAAACTAAGACTTGCCATCTCACTTGTGACAACACCGGCCCCTAAGGTTTCACACCCCTTATCCGATCCGCATGCAAAAACCCGGGTATCCTTTTTAATACCGGTCTGCAAAAAAGCTTCTGGACTGATACGGCCCAGCAGTTCACCCGGCGGTATTAGATCCGGCAATTTATCCCTTTCCACAGGAAACAGCTTTTTTGATAATTGATACGGTGTGGCCCAGATTTGTTTTTTATAATCAAATGGTAAATGCCCGATCTGGGATGCAATGGAATCTGAGAATTCATTGGTCAGCCTGAAGTTTAAAAAGCCTGAAATCTGCAGGTATTTCCAGGTTTTCTCCCAGATATCCGGCTGGTGCTGCATAATCCAGTTGCACTTCCCCTGGGTTTGAATATCCTTTATTTTTTTTTGCAGGCCGGTCAGTTTTAAAGCTGCCCTGATCACTCCTTTTTTGCCCCAGACCATTTGTGATTTTCTCTGGTCCATCCATAAAATTGCAGGTCGTAAAGGCAGACCTTCTTTATCCACATTCACCATGCTTGCCCGCTGTGTTGTCACCCCTACGCCCTCAATGGCATCAAAATATAAAGGTGAGGCCTGCTTTAATTTTTGACAGGCTGTTACCAGACTGCTCCAATAAACTTCCGGGTCCTGCTCCGCCCATCCAGGATTCAGGCTGAAATAGGGTTCATATTCAATTTGAATCCGGGAAAGCATTTCTCCCTTTTTTGAAAAAAGGATGGCCCTAAGACTCTGGGTTCCACAATCAATGGAAAGAATGGTTTTCATTTTTTGCCCCTTATTAATCAGTGCCTGACCGAGAACCCTGATATCTAATTAGTGTTTGAACGAAAACTCACCCATCTGCTTTGTTGCTGCAAAATCCTGCCACATTATAAATCGGGCCTCATGTACGATAGTACACTCCGGTTTCAGCATTTCTTGCGCCTTGCATATGGACAACTTTTCGCCCAAACACAGGTTTTCGGTCAGCCACTAATTACCGGTGGTGAATAACACTGTTCCCAGTTTTCAATATACGTTTTTTTCTCTTTTTCCCATCTTGTGCCGTCCCACGGAAGATAAGATTTGCAGACGCTTTCTACTTTATCCAGGATCTCTTTGCCGCCATCCCTTAAAAAGAGTCCTATCCTGACCCGGCGCAGCAACAGGTCGCTGAGATGCACTACCTTTTCGTATTGCACGGCATAACACAATTCCACCCAGAGATGACTTGTGTTTTCAATGGGTACGAACAAATTTTTATCATATTGATTCAATCGTTTTGCAGCATCTGTTCCATATATGGAGACAAGCCTGTTATAGCAGTCTTCAGGTATGCCAACACTATTTTTATTCATCATTTCATCCATGGTTTTGGCAACCGGTACTTCTTTTTTGCACGCCTTATTATTATCTTTTATTTTTTTTGGCAACAGTTTGCCTGCTGCCCTGAGCGCATCATAAGCCAGCAATCGAAACGTAGTTAATTTTCCACCAGTAACTGTGATCAGACCTTTATTTTTCCAGATCACATGTTCACGGGATTCACTGGATGCTGATCTTTTAATTTTACTTAACACGGGTCGCACACCTGCAATGGACGAAATACACTCATTTAAAGACAGGGGTATTTGAGGTAATACATGATTTAATCCATCCATTAAATACGCGGCTTCCTGGGTTGTTACAAAGGGCTCTGTCTCAATATTTTGATTGTGGTCTACATCGGTTGTTCCCAAAACGATGCACCCCTCCCAGGGAAAAATAAAAATCGGTCTTAAGTCCTTTGGATGAAAAAAACTGATGACCCGATCAAGCGATAATAAATGTCCCGGAAAAATCAGATGGCTTCCACGTAAGGGTCGTATATGAAGTCCTTTTTCAGGTGAGGGATGAAGTTGTTCCGCAAACGCACCTGTTGCATTTACGAGAACATTTGTTTTTATCTCAACATCTTTCCGGTCTGAATGATTTTTGATCTTTACAGCCGTAAGGCTTCCTTTTCCATCGCGCACCACCTGGGTTACCCGGGTATAATTTAATGCACACCCACCTTTATTGCCTGCATCTTCGATAAGTCTCAGGACCAAACGTGCATCATCCACCTGGGCGTCTTTGAAACCCACTGCAGACAAAAGATGCTCTTTTCTGATCCAGGGCAATTGGTTCAGTGTCTCTTGTTTTGAAAAATTCTCATGCTGTTTTTTACCTGCCATAAAACTATAAATGGAAAGGCCTATTTTCATTGCCGATCTTGACGGCCCTGAATCATCAAACAACGGCATTATAAATTGTAACGGGGTTACAAGACCGTTGTAAGACTCAAGCAGATATTCCCGTTCTTTAACTGCAGCTTTTGTCATCAAAAACTTACCCTGTTTTAGATACCGCAAGCCGCCGTGAACCATCTTGGATGATCTTGAAGATGTTCCCCATGCAAAATCTTTTGCCTCAACAAGAAGCACCTTATATCCTCTTTTCACAGCCTCATGGAATACACCGGCACCTGTTATTCCGCCACCGGCAATGACCAGGTCATAGACTGGTTCAAAATCAGATGCTTTCATTTAACCTCCAGCCACAATCTTTCTGATTGATGCATTGTTTTTTCAACTATTGCTTTTATATCAATTTCTTGCATATCGGCCCGGCTTTTTTCCAGTGCCGCTATCAATTCATTATAGTATGCAAGAGATATCATTCTGGCCTTTTTACTTTTAAAATATCTTTCACCAAGAATGTCGTATAATGGTGCAAAATCGTTAAGAATCATTTTAAATATCGGGTTACCGCATGCTTTGACCATTCGACTCTGTAACTCCCAATCGTAATTAGCAAATGCCTTTGGCGCATCTGCCAGATCACAAGATTGCCTCAGATAGTCCAGCATGTTTTCACAATCCCGGGTCACGGCCATAAAAACAATGGTGGGAAACATGGTGGTTCGAACCTCGAGCAAATGACCGATCATACCGCGTGAAAGAGTTTTTCCATATCGGGCCAGGGCGCTTAAAATGGCAAGCCCGCCATTTTCCAGATAATGATTAACCACGGTGGGTTTACCATGCTGTATTGTCACCCAGCCTTCCTTTGATAATCGCTGCAGCGTTTCACGCAGCGTTGGCCGGGTTATCCCAAGCTGTACAGATAGAACTCTTTCTGCCGGGAGTGGCGTACCCGGCAAATACCTGGATGTTAAAATCGCTTCAAGCAGATTCTTTTCAGCGAACTCAGCCGGTTTTAATAATTTTTCAACCAAAACAATTTACCTATTTAAAATCATATATAAAACAGAGGGTAACTGGTAAGAGGTCATACCAGTTTGCTTTTGTTTTGTCAATAGGATATCAAACCTTCATGTCAATAATAATTTGAAACAATACCACTTCCAAACGCTGTAAGACCTGTATTTTACCCATAGAATCTGTTATAGAATTATACGATATTATTGATACAAAACAGGAATACCAATGACAAACACCTCAAACCATTCATGTGCTTTTTTAGTGATATATCTTGGAAAACTTCCCGACTATTTTGACCATTGGGCAAAAACCTGTGAACCAAACCATGGGAACTGCCATTTTTTTGTGTACAATGATCATATTGATGTTAAGCAAAAACACAATAAGGCTGTAACTCTTGTGCCTTATAGTTTTGAAGACCTTTGCTCAGATCTTAAAGAAACGCTCAACATCCATATCCATCCCCAAAACACCCGGATTGTGTGCGATTGCAGGGTCATGCTGTATCCATTGCGTAAAGAAAAAGACGCTCTGGATAAATTTGATTTTATCGGATACACGGATCTTGATGTCGTCTATGGGCTCATTGCCGGCTTTTTACCTGAAAATCCATTGCAATATTCAATGATCTGCGCTCACAACAACCGCCCATGCGGCCCATTTACCCTGTTTAACCGGAACTTTTTAAATGATATATGCAGGCAAGGCAAACTAAAAGACTTTTTCGAAGCTTCCCAGGATGATTCCTTTTATTCAGGCAAAGCATTTTCAAACGCAATTTCAAAATTCATGCCCATGTCAGGGAACACGAAAAAAGACCTGATTTCGGAAAAAATAAAATTCTGCCATTTGGATGAATCAAATATTTTGATAGAACTTGCACAATGTCATGCCCCTGTTTTCTGCAAATCAGAATCATTGCAACCCGCCATGACGAAAAAGATAAACCATCAAAAAACTACTGCTTTGTGGGAGAATGGACATCTGTATGTGAAAGATAACTGGGGAAACAAAAAGGAAGGGGCTTTTTTCCACTTTTCCAGATTCAAAAACAGATCAAGATTCAAGATAACAAAGAATGCATTGAATGCAGACCAACTGGGTATCTATAAATACGGCATCATTGATGCCGGATCAAAACTGACCCGGCTGAAAATATTTTTAACTCAGCTTTACTAACGGGCATGCGCAGCTTTGTCCCCTCGACCAAGGCAGTGCGCAAAAAATCCCTTTGAAACTCCGATGGCTAAAGCTCCGATGGCTAAAGCTCCAGTGGCTAAAGCTCCAGTGGCTAAAACACAAAAGTTCAATATACAAGGCGAAAGATTTTTTACAGGGACTTAAAACTGTATAGAAGTACTCAGCAACCAGATATCGATCCCATTATTCGGCCCCTTAATTGATGCATTTGAGTAATGCATGTATCTGGCAGCCACATCAAAAAAACCGATCCTGACCCCGACTCCGATCCGATCCTCAAACTGAAAATGGGTGGAAAGATTTCGGTCTGCGATAAGATATTCATCAATATATGTCACCCCGATACCCCCTTCTATATAAGGTTTGATCAGATTGGATTCCTTTCCGAAATAATAAACAAACACAGGAGACAGCGCCACGCCGTTGATATCCTGGTTTCCATATTCCCAATGATTATAAGACAGTTCAAAATATCCGGATGCATATCCAAGATCCGTCTCAAACCATTTTGTCCAAAAATCTTTTTTCAACCCGATACGGTAGATATCAATATTCGGATCTGCTTCGCCATATCCGAAAGATATGCCGTATGCACTGGATTGGGCCATTGCAGAAGTTGAAAGAAACACTAAACCGATAACAAATAATAAAAACTTTTTCATAATGGTCCTTTAATGATTCCACTGATTGATTTTAATTGTCCTGAAACTTCGCTCCATTTTCTTTTAGAGGAAAGCGCTGAGTTATTCAATACAAATCTTTATTCAAGAGGGAGTCATTAGCAGATTTAAAGGCATTAAGGACATGGCTGTTACTGCGCATTTACCCTTGACATAAAATTAAAGGGAGTCTATATCCTTTTAACAATTATACGATAGAGCATTAATATTTTTTTAAACATTATAGAATAATAAAATATGAAATTAAAACAAGAACTTAAGAAGAAGAAACACGATTTTATTAAAAAATGGTTCCGGGCAACAATTGATACATACTCCCCAGACGCGGCAAGAATTCTGGGCAAAGATTCCAACCGGTTTGACAATCCGATTGGCGCCATTACCAATGAAACCTGTGAAGATGTATTCAACCATATATTAGAAGATTTCACCCAGGTCACGCTTGAAAAAAAACTCGATCCAATCATTCGCATTCGTGCAGTACAAGCATTCTCCGCTTCAGAGGCAGTCAGTTTTGTCTATGCCTTAAAGCGCATTGGTAACGACTTGCTTGATGAATCTTTGGGAAGAGAATTTGACAGACTGGTTGACAACATTGCACTGGCATCGTTCAACCGGTTCATGAAATGTAGAGAAGAAATATTCCTTTTAAAGGCCACTGAGAGCAAAAGAAGGATTCACAGGGCTTTTGAGAGGGCAGGTTTAGTAGCTGAGTTATCGGAAGAGGATCTTCTGGGCTCAAAAAAATCTTAACATACCTGACAAAATTTAGGTTTGTCCGGTAGAAAAAACGAGGTGGTTTTAATATGAATCAAAAGTACTTGATCCCCCTGACAGCTGTTTTTCTGCTTTTTTTAGTAGCATACACTGGGGTTGAGGGAGCAGGGCTTCAATGGTTCTTTGGTTTTGTTTTTCCCTATGTCGCATTGGTTATCTTTGTGGCAGGTTTTGTATACAAGGTCTTAGGATGGGCAGCATCTGCCGTTCCATTCAGGATTCCCACAACCTGCGGTCAACAAAAATCACTGCCATGGATTAAACAGAACGCCATTGACAACCCTAGCACTTCAATGGGTGTTGTTGTGCGTATGATTCTTGAAATTTTTCTTTTCAGGTCTCTTTTTCGCAACACCAAAGCAGCATTTAACAAAAATGTATCCAACAGACTCTCCTATTCCTGGGAAATTTTTCTCTGGTTAGGGGCACTGGCCTTTCATTACGCGTTTTTAGTTGTAATATTGAGGCATTTTAGATTTTTCACATCGCCGGTACCTTCCTGTCTCCAATTTTTAGAAAAACTGGATGGTATCGTACAACTTGGCCTTCCCGGAATCTTTTTATCCGGCGTTGTTCTGCTTGCAGCAACTTTATTTTTGCTGGCAAGAAGAATCTTTGATGCCAAGGTAACCTATATCTCCCAGGCAGCAGATTACTTCCCGCTGTTTCTTATCATTGCGATTGCAGCAACAGGTATTGCCATGAGATATTTTACAAAAGTAGACATAATCGGCATAAAAACTCTCACCATGGGACTTGCGACCTTCTCATATGTCATTCCTGAAGGTGTTGGCGGTCTTTTTTATGCCCATCTCTTTCTGGTCAGTATCCTTTTTATATATTTCCCCATGAGCAAACTGATGCACATGGGTGGTATTTTCTTAAGCCCCACAAGAAATATGGCAAACAATACCCGTATGAAAAGACATATTAACCCCTGGAACTATGATGTGGATATCCATACGTACGAACAGTATGAAGATCACTTCAGAGAAAAAATGATTGAAGCTGGCCTGCCAGTGGATAAGAAGGAGTAATCAATGTCTAACGATATAAAATCGGATGAACTATTAAATAAAATAGATTTTAGCCCGAAATATGATAAAGGGTCGGGCAACTGGATGGATACAACAAAATCCGTCCAGATCAGGCCTGGCATGTATTGCTATGCTGCCAAGGCGGAAAGCGTTGAGATGTTAGGTCTGCCCAATGCCAGACCTTGGAACCCGCTTGAAGAAGACTGGAAATTGCCGGACAATTGGCAAGAGATCATTTTTAACGGCTTAAAAGAACGCCTGGAAAAATTCAGGACCTTTAAAGTTTTCATGGATATCTGTGTTCGCTGTGGTGCCTGTGCGGACAAATGCCATTTTTTCCTTGGCACAGGTGATCCGAAAAATATGCCGGTTTTAAGAGCTGAGCTTCTAAGATCCGTATATAGAAATGATTTTTCGACAGCTGCCAAGATTTTAAGCAAAATCCCGGGTGGCAAAAAACTGGCCGGAGCACGCCCAATGACCATGAGTGTTCTCAAAGAATGGTGGTATTATTTTTTCCAGTGCACAGAGTGCAGACGCTGCTCTGTTTTTTGTCCTTATGGTATTGACACAGCTGAAATCACGATGATGGCCAGAGAAATCTTTAATCTGCTTGGTTTAAACATTGACTGGATTGCCACCCCGGTTTCCAATTGCTATCAAACAGGTAACCATCTGGGTATCCAGCCCCATGCATTTAAAGATATGCTTGAATTTTTTGTGGAAGATATTGAAGATGTCACAGGCGTCAACTGTACACCCCAGTTTCAGAAAAAAGGAGCGGATATCCTTTTTATCACGCCTTCCGGTGATGTGTTTGCCGATCCCGGCACATATACCTGCCAGGGCTATCTGATTCTTTTCCAATATCTGAAAGAAAAATATGGACTGGATATTACCTGGAGCACCTATGCATCTGAAGGCGGTAACTTTGGTTCTTTCACATCCCATGAAACCATGAAACGCTTGAATGCCAAAATGTATGCAGAAGCTCGCCGTCTTGGCGTCAAATGGATCTTAGGTGGTGAGTGCGGTCACATGTGGCGTGTCATTAACCAGTACATGGATACCATGAACGGCCCTGCCGACTTTTTGGAAGTTCCAAAGAGTCCCATAACCGGAACTATATTTGAGAATGCAGCCTCCACAAAAATGGTTCATATCACAGAATTCACAGCCGACCTTATTAAACATGGAAAACTCGAATTAGATAAGAGCCGTAATGCAAACCGCATCATGACCTTTCATGATTCCTGCAATACCTCAAGGGGTATGGGTCTTCTGGATGAACCGCGATATATCATTGAAAATGTCTGTGACAACTTTTATGAAATGCCGCCGAACACCATCCGTGAGCAGACCTTTTGCTGTGGTTCCGGATCCGGACTTAATGCCGGAGAAAATATGGAACTGAGAATGGCAGGCGCTCTTCCTAGAGCCAATGCGGTTAAGTATGTTCATGAAAAATTTGGTGTAAACACACTTGGCACCATCTGTGCCATTGACAGGGCTGCCCTTACAACACTTTGCGAATACTGGGTTCCCGATGTAGAGGTTTACGGTATCCATGAACTGGTCGGGAATGCCTTAATTCTGCCGGGCGAAAAAGAAAGGGACGAAGATCTAAGATTCGAACCTCTGCCCGGGAAAGAGGAGAAATAAGATGACTAAAAACATAATCTTAACAGGACTTGGAATTTTTGTCTTGGCCGTACTCTCTCCTTTCTGGTTTAACATGGTTACAACAACCCAGGCAAAACCTTCACCGGAACTTTTGGGTAAAGCAAAAACAGAGAAAAAATGCGTCCTGGACAAATATGACATGAGAGCCAACCACATGTCTTTGCTGGACGAATGGAGAGACTCTGTTGTGAGAGACGCAGATAGAATGTACACCTCTGCAAACGGCAAATCCTTTAACATGAGCCTTTCCACAGGTGAAAATTCCTGCCTTGGATGTCATGAGGACAAAGCCAAGTTCTGTGACAGCTGTCACACATATGCATCGGTTAGGCCCTATTGCTGGGACTGTCACACAAACCCAAAGGAGATTGAATGATGAAGAAAAGCAGAAGAAGCTTTCTTAAAGTAGCAGGTATTGCTGCCATTGGGTTGGGTGCTGCTCCGGCAATGAACTTTGCATCAACCAACGCAGCACACCCTGTGAAAAGCAAAAACCAGACAGCGCTTACAGCCCATCGCTGGGGCATGGTCATCGATACCAATAAAGTGACTGAACAAGTGGTTGAACATGTCATGGAAGCCTGCCATAAAGCCCATAACGTTCCTGATTTTAACCATGAAGTGGATGAGGAAAAATTCCCCAACACACGGCCTGTGAATCATAAACAGGAACTCAAATGGATCTGGGAAGAACATTTTAAATATGCATTCCCTGACAAGGAAGATGAATTTCTGGCAGAAAAATTTCTTGATCTCCCATTCCTTGTGACCTGTAACCATTGCAAAAATGCTCCCTGCGTCCAGGCCTGCCCGACACAGGCAACGTTCAAAAGAGAAGATGGAATTGTCCTGATGGATTATCACCGCTGCATCGGGTGCCGTTTCTGCATGGCAGCCTGTCCATTTGGTGCAAGAAGCTTTAACTTCAGAGATCCAAGACCGTTTATCGAAGAAATTTCACCTGGGTTCCCCACAAGGACAAAGGGCGTAGTTGAAAAATGCAATCTTTGTTCAGAGCGCCTGGCAAAAGGTGAGCTGCCCCATTGTGTTGAAGCCAGTGAAGGGGCCATCACAGTGGGTGATCTTGAAGATCCTGAATCTGAAGTTCGGGCACTTTTAAATGAAAATTATACAATCAGACGTAAACAGTCTCTGGGTACCGAACCCTCTGTTTACTATGTCATGTAAGGAGCGGCCATGCTTGAAATAGCTATTAAAGGAAGTAAAAGTTATTGGTTATGGATAGTCTTTCTGCTTGCAGTAATGGGAGCAGGAGCGTTCGTATACATTGACCAGTACATGAACGGTCTTATGATCACCGGCATGAGCCGGGATGTGTCATGGGGCTTTTACATTGCCAACTTTACATTTCTTGTGGGTGTTGCCGCAGGGGGTGTAATGGTTGTTATTCCCTATTATCTTCATAATTATGAAAAATTTCACAGAATCACGATTTTAGGAGAGTTCCTAGCGGTTGCCTCCCTGGTCATGTGTCTGCTTTTCATTGTTGTTGATTTGGGGCAGCCCACAAGAGTGCTAAACATATTGTTATACCCGAGTCCAGGGTCAATGCTGTTCTATGATATGCTCGTTCTCAACGGATATCTTTTTTTGAACATCGTTGTTGGCTGGAAGATGCTGGAAGCTGAAAGAAATCAGGTGGAACCTGTCTGGTGGACAAAACCCCTGGTTTATCTTTCCATCCCCTTTGCCATCGGCATCCATACGGTTACAGCCTATCTTTACTGCGGTCTTCCGGGACGAGGTTACTGGCTGACAGCCATTCTTGCACCCAGGTTCCTTGCATCGGCATTTGCTGCAGGCCCTGCCTTTTTAATCATTTTATGCTATCTGATTAAAAAATTCACAAAATTTGATCCGGGCTGGGAAGCCATCCAGACATTGGCCAAAATTGTCTGTTGGGCGATTATCGCCAACTTGTTCTTCTTTTTATGTGAGGTCTTTGTTGTTTTTTATTCCGGCATCCCAAGCCATGAAGCCCATCTTACGTATCTGTTGTTTGGATACCACGGATATAACGCACTTGTACCATGGATGTGGACGGCACTGATTTTAATGTTCACAGGTGCTGTTTTCCTTATCATTCCTAAATTGAGAAACAACAAAACCCTGTTGCCGATCACCTGTGGTATGATTGTAATTGGCGCCTGGATAGATAAGGGATTAGGAATGATTTCCGGTGGATTTGTGCCTTCCCCCTTACATCATGTAACAGAATATGCCCCAACCGGAAAAGAAATTATAATTACCCTGGCTGTCTATGCCACGGGTTTTCTAATTTTGACCATTCTTTTTAAACTGGCAACCCAGGTTAAAGAAGAGGTTAATGGTTAGGTTGAAGCTGTAAAATTAATTTACTTAAGTTATTCACAGGGGGAGTTTCATCAATGAGACTCCCCTGTTTTTTTGTGACAATCCTGTAACCGAGTCATATTAAAACCGTATGGACATTGCCTCTGAAAATTTTATTGAAGATCAGAAAAACAGATTATTGGTTGCTTTATACGACAAAGATTACCCGACCTGTGAAATACTGATTCCTCAAATATACTGTCATGCCCAAAAACAAATCAGCCTGATCTGCCAAGCCGAACAGACAGGTCCAAAGACTCCGGTCGGCCAACCTGGTTTTACCGAGAATTATGAAAAACTGCTTCGCCAGGTCATTATCATTCTGAAACGGTTTAAGACTGTTTTAATCGATCATTGCTCTCCTGAAACACACAAGATTTATGGCAGATTAAAAAACTTATTATCGATTTTTACCCGCAATGCCACACGCCTTGTCCGTGTCATCTCCTTTCAAACCTGGGACTATGACATGGCGTTAAGTCAAAATCAAAAAGACCTTGTTTATAAAACCTTAATGACATTTCAATTAACAAGCGGGTGCAGCAATTATTGCCGACGCTGCAATGAATGGGCCCTGCCCGGGGTAAGATCCCAATTTTCTTTTAATGCTATAATCCTGATTTTAAAACATATTGCCGATCAGAAAAATAGACATATCAGCCTTTATGGTGCGTCTGATCCACTTGACTGGACACAAGACCAAAAGGATATCGATGATATCATTACATTTGCCGATGCAGCAGGCATTGACTACAGCCTGTTAACCAAACTGCCCAAAGGGAAAAAAGAACTTTTAAAAAAGTTGACACACAAAGGTGCCAACCTGTCGGTCAGTATCACAAAAAAAAATAAAACTAAAATTGCAGATGTCCAACGAGAAATTGATAAATTGATCAGCAAACAACATGATACCTACGACCTGCTTATCCCGGCTGGCCTGGATGAAGATTTTATATCGGTAAAGCCGTCTATAACAGATGGGTATGGATGTGAAATAACACCTGATGGCGCATACATAATCATTCCGACCTTTACAAGTGCCCTGTATCCCTTTGGGCACGCAAAAATTCCTGTAACAAAAGAGACCGTGTTTTTTCCACAAAAAAAAACCGGACGCTTAGCCTTGCTTGTGGATTACTTTAAACCTTTAAAAGGGTATGACAACGAAAAAAAACATATCACTCTTGACTTGCTTTTACCCGTGCAGATAGAATCAATTCTTCTTGATAACGGAAACTATGAACTCACGCCGCCAGGCATGAGAAGTATGAAAGAGTACCTAAGTATTTTTGATGAAAAGGCAAGATTACAAAGAGAAAGAATGATACCTGTTGTATTAAAAAAGCTGCAATCAAATCAAAAAAAAATCCAGGCGCATATGAATATGTGCCGCCAGAAATCATGTTTAGATTTCAAGCTTTCTGCCATCTCATATTTTTTAGAGGCCATCTTACATTACAAACATCGTTACACGCTTAAAATAATTCTTTTTCTATTAAAAGAAGAACAAAAAAAGAGCATGGACAAAACGTTCGTATCTCATCATGCCAAATCTATTAAAGGCCTTCTTTCGGATCAGTATATTGATTCCTTTGATCTTTTTAGATGGCTTGTGTTTCATTTGATTACCCGATCTGATAAAAGCAGACAGATTCGATCGTTTATAAAAAAATACCCTGCCGCCTATGATCCGGCAATTGATCTTTTCGTCCGTGAAAACAGATAATCCTTGTTAAAAACAACATTGAAGGTTATAAAAGACATCTGCAATATTTATGGTTCAAATTTAGAGCAACGTTGATCTTGACAAATCCATTGGATCAGTATATTATTCAGAGTTTTTAAAATTGCGAAAAGGTATTGTAATAATAAGGAGAGTTTAAAATGTACGCAGTGATTAGAACCGGAGGAAAACAATACAAGGTTCAAGAAGAACAGGTCCTGGAAGTTGAAAAGCTTGACGGAGATAAAGGTTCTCAAATTGAATTTGATGACATCCTCCTGTACTCGGATGGTGAAACAATCACCCTTGGAAGCCCGAAAGTTGAGAATGCGATAGTAAAAGCCGAAATCCTTGAACAGGGAAGAGACAAAAAAACTCTTGTCTTCAAGTATAAACGTCGCAAAGGCTACAGAAAAATGAGAGGCCACAGACAACACTATACGCAAATTAAAATTGATTCCATTACGGTTTAGATATTAAGGAGAGATACAGATGTCACATAAAAAAGCAGCCGGCAGTACTAAAAATGGTCGCGATTCAAATGCGCAACGGCGCGGTGTAAAAAAATTCGGCGGAGAAAATGTTGTTGCCGGTAATATCATCGTCAGACAGGTCGGCACCAAAATTCATCCTGGCAGCAATGTCGGCATGGGAAAAGATTTTACCCTCTTTGCCAAAATAGACGGTGTTGTAACCTTTGAAAGAAAGGGTCGCGACAGAAAGAAAGTCAGCGTCTATTAAGCTTGAAATTTGTAGATGAAGCAATTATCACTGTCAAGTCCGGTGACGGCGGTCGCGGATGCACAAGCTTCCGGCGCGAACGTTACATAGAAAAAGGTGGGCCTGACGGTGGAGATGGCGGCGATGGTGGTCATGTCATCTTAAAGATCGAACATAGCAAAAGAACGCTCTTTGATTATCGTCGCCAGAAATTGCTCAAAGCCAAAAATGGCGCGCCTGGCCAGGGCAGACAAAAACATGGCAAAAATGGTTCCAACTGCATTATTCAACTTCCTCCCGGAACCATTGTCACCAACGCAGACACCAGTGAAGTCATCGTTGATTTAACCCATACCCAAGATAGTTACGTTATTGCCCAAGGCGGTATGGGGGGGCGTGGTAACAAACGCTTTGCCAGTGCTACAAACAGAGCGCCAAGGCATTCCCAACCTGGTATGCCCGGAACCGAATTAAAACTCAAACTCGAGCTCAAACTGTTAGCCGACGTTGGATTGGTGGGCCTTCCCAATGCAGGCAAATCCACATTGATCAGCAGGATTTCTGC
Organism: Desulfobacula sp.; assembly: GCA_021647625.1. Lineage (GTDB taxonomy): Bacteria > Desulfobacterota > Desulfobacteria > Desulfobacterales > Desulfobacteraceae > Desulfobacula. Next base: position 7,515 of record JAKIUJ010000044.1, on the reverse strand, counting down.
TGCCCGGCCGAAAATTGCCGACTACCCCTTTACAACATTATCCCCTATCCTTGGCATGGTTGAACCCCCATTCGGGGAACCCTTTGCCGTGGCTGATATTCCGGGATTAATAGAAGGCGCACATGAGGGCACGGGACTTGGTATTGGTTTTTTAAAACATATCGAGAGAACAGGAATACTTGTTCATTTGATTGATGCCTTTTTAATTGACATAGAAGACCCGCTCGCCGCCTTTAACTTAATAAACAACGAGCTTGGCAAACACAGTAAAACTCTTGCAACAAAAACCCAGATCGTTGTCCTTAACAAACTTGATTTACCCGATACAAAAGAAAAGGTTACGGCATTCAAAAATGCATTGCCTGCTATTGAAGTTTTCACCATATCTGCTGCAACAGCCAAAGGGGTAAAAGCGCTTGTCAAACTTTTATCATTCAAACTTGAAAGCCAGAAAAAATGAACATCGGGCTTTTCGGAGGCACTTTCAATCCGTTCCACAATGGTCATCTTGGAATCCTCAAACATGTTCAAGATTCCTTTGATCTAAAAAAAATATTCCTGATTCCATCTGCCACCCCGCCCCATAAGCCGTGGATTAATCTTGCACCTGCAACCGACCGATTTAAAATGGTACAAAAAAGCCTTCACAATCAAAAAGGACTTTTTGTATCAGACAAAGAGTTAACCAGAAAAGGCCCTTCATTCACCATTGATACGATTAATGCATTTAAAAATGAAGTGGCTGATGACACCCAACTTTTTCTTTTGGTCGGATCCGATGCCTTTTTAGATATCACCACCTGGAAACTCAAAGATAACATTTTTAAGGCCATCCACATTATTATCATGCTCAGGGGAGAAACAGACAATCCAAAACGGATTTCACTCTTTATTGACGAACATATATCAAAAGGGTACACCTTTAATAAGGTAACCTGTCAATTTTGTCATACTGACAACAAAAAAATATTTATTTGCCGGGTACCCAAAATTGATATTTCATCTACGATGATACGAACAAGGATAAAAAACGGTCTTTCCATTCATGGGCTTGTACCAAAATCCGTTGAGACACTTATCCAAACAAAGGAATTATATAAATGAATACACCTCACCTTGCACCATTATCCAAACCTCTGTCAGACAGCTTAAAAAAATACCTGATCCCGATATTTGAAAGAAAGGCAACCTGTGTGATAGCTATTGATGTCAGCGAATTCACCTCCTATGCAGATACACTCGTTGTTGTTGAGGCAAGATCCAACCGCCAGGTCAGATCCATTGCCGAGCATGTAATGAAAGAAATGAGACGGCAAAAAATTACTGTCATCGGTTCAGAAGGCGTTAAAAAGGGCGAATGGGCATTACTGGATTATGGAGATGCCATTCTTCATATTTTTGAGACAAAAACAAAATCTCTCTATGACCTTGAAGGTTTCTGGGCCGATGCCCCTCGAATAGACCTTAGTGAATTTGATCACACCCACGGCGACCAAGAGGATGATGACGATGGTTTCTAAACCGTCACCATATGTATCTGCCAGGCCTGTTAACATTCTGATGATTCTCGATGGCTGGGGTATTAATGAAAAAACTCACGGCAATGCCTTTGCACAAGCCCACACCCCTTTTCTTGATTCCCTGATAAAAATATTTCCAAGCTGCAAATTGGACTGTTCAGGCAATGCTGTGGGACTTCCTGAAGGGACCATGGGCAATTCTGAAGTCGGGCATATGAATATCGGTGCAGGGCGTAAGGTGCTTCAAAATTTTGTCAGAATCAATACTGCCATTGAAGATCAATCCTTTTTTAATACCCCTGCCCTGTCGAATCTTATGACCACTATTGCCGGCAGTGGAAAGAGCCTTCATTTAATGGGATTGTTATCGGATGGTGGTGTTCACAGTCATATTTCACATCTTTTTGCCCTTATGGACATGGCTCAAAAAACAGGCGTCACCCACTTATTTATCCATCCCATTTTAGATGGACGAGACACCTCCCCCACCAGCGGTATTTCTTTTATGAAACAACTAAATGACTATATTGATAAAAAATCCTATGGTAAAATTGCAACTGTGGTTGGCCGGTATTGGGCCATGGACCGAGATACGCGTTGGGACCGGGTACAAAAAGCATATCGTCTTTTTACATCTTTAGACGGAACGGCAACTAATGATCCCATTGATGCGATTTCAGCTGCGTATGACAACGATCAAACTGATGAGTTTATTGAACCCATCGTTATCCGAAAAACATCTGTTGAACAAAAGGGAACGGAAGAACCGGATGGCGCCATTTGTGATGGCGATGGCATCATCTTTTTCAACTTCAGGGCTGATCGGGTAAAAGAGGTCACCCGTGCGTTTACCCAGGAAAATTTTTCCGAATTTAAAAGAGATAAAAAAGTTAATCTTGCAGGATATGTCTGCATGACCCAGTACGATGAAACCTTTGATTTACCTGTGGCATTTGGGCCACAGCATCTGGATAATATTTTAGGTGAGATTTTAAGCAAAAATAAATTAACCCAACTTAGGATTGCTGAAACTGAAAAGTATGCCCATGTCACCTATTTTTTTAACGGGGGCGATGAAAATATTTTTGAGGGCGAGCAACGCATTCTGATCCCTTCTCCAAGAGATGTGAATACGTATGACCAAAAGCCTGAAATGAGTGCATTTGAATTAGCGGATAAGACTTGCGAAAAAATTAAATCCAGTGCATTTTCTTTTATTATTCTCAATTTTGCAAATATGGATATGGTTGGCCATACCGGAATCCTTGAGGCTGCCATAAGCGCATGTGAAGTTGTTGACCAATGCGTCAAACAAGTGGTTCAAGCCATATGGCTGACAGGCGGAACAGCACTTGTGACCGCAGACCACGGCAATTTAGAGCAAATGATTGCCGATAATGGCAGCCCACACACCGCCCATACCTTAAACCCGGTTCGACTGATATTGGCAGGAAAAAACCATAAAGACAAATTGATGAAAGATGGCATTTTAGGTGACATTGCACCTACTATTTTAAACATCCTTGGCATTGACCAACCCTCGCATATGACAGGAACATCTCTTATATGAACATGGATTATATAATTACCGATTATATTACCGGCAAAGCTGTCCGAAACATCGGCCCTGAAGGCAGCAGACAGATTTTTGAAAAATTCCTTGTTAAAGACAAGGGCTTTGAAAAAAAAGATATCCGAGTGGATGAAGAACTCATTGTTCAGTTTAAGGCAGATGACTATGTTTCCGTCATTGATCTGATCGTATTCTGCCAGGACAAAGCAGTTATGGCCATTACCTGCGTAGCTGGATCTATAGGATCATATGAACGAGAAATCCTTGCGGGAGCCAGACTGGTATACGATTATCAGATCCCTTTTGCCATCTCCACCGATGCAAGAAACGCTGTCATCATGAACACATTGACCGGTAAAACCCTGCACCAGGACATTGAAAACATACCATCCAAAAAAGAGTTGCTAAAAAACTTTGCCGCCCTTGAATTTAAAAAGTTTGATGAAACAAAAAAGGAGCGGGAAATGATTATTTACCGCTCCTTTAATCTTGAAAAAATCAATATATAGTGCCTGATTGACAATCTCTTGTTTGGACGAAAAGTTATCCATATGCAAGGCGCAAGGAATTCTGAAACCGGAGTGTACTATAGTACACGAGGATTTCAGGATTTTGCAGCAACGAAGCAGATGGGCGCTGCCGACGGGTGAGTTTTCGTTCAAACACTATTTAGGCTCTGGACATCTCTTTATTACAATGCTTACAAAGCTTAGCCCGTTTTTTAATCACCTCAGCACAATAAGGGCATTCCCGGGTAAAATGCCTTTCATGAAGCTGCACAATGGCTTTGTCTACTCCTTCCTGCAACACAGGCGTGGGAAACTTATGATTTACCAAGTGTTCAGTGGCTTCCGGCCCGCCCAATTCCGCAACCATTTCAACGGCCTTTAGCCGTGCCCGATTCGGAATTTTTGCATCGAGACTGATTTTCAAGATCTCATCCCAGTCCTTGGACATATAATAGTCCGTCAAAATGGAAAAAGTCTGCTTTAACAACTCTTTTTTAGCCTCCTGGCGAATCAGAGTGGCATCGTCTAATTTCCCCCCATGACCGCCTACGGGACTGAATACGGGCATATATTCAAAATTAGTGGTTCCGGGTTCAAGATAGCAGCGGTAAGACGCAGGCACTTCCATTTGGTCTTTTAAATCTTTCCAACCGTTTTTATAACTTTTACACTCATCATTAAAACAGACAAAAAGATAAGGGGTTCCCCATCCCAATCCGTCACTGAAATTGATGGGTGGTATTTCCCACAGCGTCATTTCCTGGTCACAATCAGGGCAGTGGGGTTTGTCCATTTTTATATATTTTTCAAGAAGTTCTTCTTTAGTTTCAAATGCCATTTGCGCAGTCTCCTTCTGGTAGTAAAGCATATGAAAATATGCCCAAATCCTTTTTTGTCTACCCCATTGTTGCAACATTGGGGCTACCAAAATAAGCATGCAGTTTGAATTGTCAAACTGCATGCAAAAGGCCTAATTTATAGAAAAATCGGTATTATTCCAATATTTTACACATTATTCTATTATGGCAAGAACCTCTCCTTTGGCAACATTGTCACCACTGCTGTATTTTATACCTCTCACCACACCACTTGCCGGGGCCGGCAGTGCATTTTCCATTTTCATAGCTTCGATGACAACAACGGTTTCACCTTCGTTTACAGTATCACCTTCATTTTTTTCATACCGTATTACCATTCCCGGCATGGGTGCATTCATTGGTGTTCCTTCTGCTGCCGGTGCTGGTGCAGATTCAGCCCTGGGCTCTGCTTTGGGTGCAGGGGCCTGAACTGCCGGTGCAGCAGGTGCAACGACACCGGCTACGGGTGCAGCCGGTGCTGCTGTAGCAGCTTGCGGCGCAGCATAGGTAATTACAGGTGCACCACCCACTTCATCCACGCCAACCTCAAAATATTCGCCTTCAACAAAAACATTGAATGTACGTGCATTCTCACTTTTTTCCGGGCGTTGGGCCAATGCAGACTTTTCAACGAGTTCACCTTTCTTGGCTTTTTCTATCATCAGGTTTTGTTTTTCCACATCATCAAGGGTGATGGGTTTAAGTGCCTCCGGAACCTGTTCCTTACCATATTTTTGCATCAAATATTTTTTCCCTGTCACAGGAAACAATGCATAGACAATAAGATCTTCGTCATCAACCGCCAGATCCCCGATCTCGGCCCGGGCTTTTTCCAATTCCGGTTCAAGCACTTCTGCAGGACGGCAGGTGATGGGCGTCTCTCCCCGGTCATATCCTTTTAATGCTTTTGCCTGCACCTGGGAATCAATGGGCACGCTTGTTTTTCCATAAAGACCATAGCATAAATCTTTTACCTGGGCGGTAATCATGTTGTACCGTTTTCCATCGGTATCAAAAAGGACATTATTCACTGTCTGCGTGCCTACAATCTGACTTGTAGGCGTTACCAATGGTATCTGGCCCAACTCTTTTCTAACCCGTGGCAACTCTTTATACACTTGATCAATTTTATCCAGAGCATCCATCTCCCGCAGCTGATTGACAAGATTGGACAGCATGCCTCCCGGTGTCTGATGCAAAAGAACATTAATATCAATCATGGAGACCTTTGTATCATCCAATAGGTGTTTGTATTTTGGCAGTACCTCTTTTTCTAAAATTCCATTTATATCTGCCAGGGACTGGATATCAAAGCCTGTATCTCTATTGGTACCCAAAAGAGACATAACAAACGGCTCCAAGGCTGCATGAGATGTCCTATATGCATAGGGTGTCATACAGGTATCAATAATGTCCACCCCGGCTTCAATGGCTTTAAAATGCGTCATGGGGGACATGCCGGAAGTAAAATGACTGTGCAGGTGAATAAGCGGTTTCACATTTTCTTTAATGGCTTTAATCAGTTCGTATGCATCATATGGAGACATCAGCCCTGCCATATCTTTGATGCAGATACTGTCTGCGCCCATATCTTCTAAATCTTTTGCTTTTTGAATAAAATAATCCAGATTATAAACCTCTCCGCCAAGGCGGGGCTCGGTCAAGGTGTAGCAAATACATCCCTGGAAATGTGCACCACACTCTTTAATCACAGGAACGACGGTTTCAAAATTACGATAATCATTTAAGGCATCAAAGGTTCTGAAAACCTCCATTCCATTATCAACTGTTTTTTTGATAAATAATTTGGCAACATCATCTGCATAGTTTCTGTAACCCACCAGATTCTGACCGCGAAGCAGCATGGAAAAAGGCGTTTTTGTAAAATACCGTTTCAGGGTGCGAAGTCTTTCCCATGGATCTTCTCCAAGGAATCTGTGCATGGCATCAAAGGTAGCCCCGCCCCATACCTCAACTGCCCAAAAACCAATGTCATCCATCTGTTCTGCAACCGGAATCATATCTTCTGTTCTGCCGCGCGTGGCAAACAAAGACTGATGACCGTCACGAAGAGAAATATCTTCGATCAATAGAGGTCTTTCAGCCTTTGGCCGGTCCTTATCATAATTCATTCCAACCAAGTTTAACTCACCGTGATCACTCATTTGTTTCTCCTGAATATATTTTATTTATATCTGTTAAATTAATTCACTTAAACCATACATGGGTCTTAATTGTTCATACTTTGCTGTTCATAAACATTCAAGACCGGCCATACCGGCTATTTAAACATCCGAAGCTGCATCATTGTACTGGCCTGCATCTGATTTGAACGACCTGTAATCCCCCAGACATTGGCCGGTTGCACAACCTGGAGACCAAGAACTGCCGTGTCAGGTACAATGGCCGCATGGGAAGCAAAAGCTGCGGCTTCTTCCGATGTTTTAATGTATGTAAATACTGCAGATATGGCTGCAGCCAGTTTCTTTTTATCCATTATTGATCCTCATTTCCTATACCGGTATATTCCCGTGTTTTTTGGCGGGCCGCATCTCTCTTTTGGTTGCCATGGCTTCCAGGGCATCTATCAATCTTGCCCGGGTTTGCGAAGGTTGAATCACTGCATCCACATACCCTCTTTCTGCTGCACAATAGGGATTGGAAAATTTTTCATTGTATTCATCAATTTTTTCCCGGCGTTTGGCAACCGGATCATCCGCATTTTTAATCTCTTTTGCATGGATAATGTTGGCAGCACCTTCGGCACCCATGACAGCAATTTGAGAGCTTGGCCATGCAAATGCCATGTCTGCACCCAGATGCCTTGAACACATGGCAATATATGATCCGCCATAATCTTTCCTTGTGATCAGCAGCAATTTTGGAACCGTCGCTTCCGAATAGCACCACAAAAGTTTTGCACCATGACGAATAATACCACCCCACTCCTGGTTGCTGCCCGGCAGATATCCGGGAACATCCGCAATGGTGAGCATTGGGATGTTGAATGCATCGCAAAACCTGATAAACCGTGTGGCTTTATCCGAGGCATACAT